>JBKJLX010000650.1:0-36760 GCA_046596645.1 Polyangiaceae bacterium | reverse complement strand
CAAGGGCTCCTACGACAGCGCCTCCGGCTGTGACGCCTCCAACACCTGCACCCCCGCCGGCGCGCAGGAGCGGAATGACGCCCGCGGGCTCGCCAACGTCGGGACCGCGTTCTTCATCCTGGGCGGAGTGCTGGCGGCGGGCGGGGTCACCGTCTTGCTCCTGGCGCCGGGCGAGGTCGACGCCGCGAGCACCGCGGTGCGGGTCACCCCGGCCGGCGTCACCCTCGACGGGAAGTTCTGAGAGGAGATCATTCATGCGCGCTCGCTGGCTCTTCCTCGCCGCAGCGGCCCTCCCGGTGGGGGCCTGCGCGCAGGTGCTGGGGCTCGACGAGCCGACGGTGACGGACGGCAGCGGGGGCGCAGCCGCCAGCTCGAGCGCCGAGACCAGCGCCACCGTGTCGACGAGCGGGGCGAGCTCGACGACGAGCCTTTCATCGAGCAACGTCGGCCCGGGAGGCGGCGAGCCCGTCGGGTCCGGAGGGGGCGGGGCCGACGTGCCCTGCCGCCAGAACATCGATTGCGACGACGCGAACCCCTGCACCATCGACGTGTGCAGCGACGGCGACTGCGTCAACGAGGCCACCGGCACCGTCCCCGAGGACGCCACGGACGACTGCGTCGACATCCGGTGCGACGGCGCGGAGCCCACGGCCGTCGCCGACGACACCGAGGACGCCGCTGACCCCGCCCCGCCCTGCCACACCGCGACCTGCAGCAACGGTCTGCCGATGAGCGCCTACGCGCCGGTCGACACGCCGTGCGGGGAGGCCCCCCTCGCGTGCGATGGTGAGGGCGCCTGCACCGGCTGCGAGGGGGACGTCGACTGCGGCGTCGTCCAGGGCTGCGCCATCCCCGAGTGCAGCGCCGACGGCGTCTGCGACCCCGGGCTCCTCGTCGCGGGCACGGTGGTCCCCGATCCGGAGGGCAACTGCCGCGTGCGGCAGTGCAGCGGCCAGTCGGGGGTGGCCAACGAGGTCCTCGCCTCCGACGACCCGCCGCCCGACGTCACCTGCGGCGTCGGCACGTGCCTGGCGGGCTCCACTCCCTACGTCCAGCCCGCGCCGCAGGGCACGGCGTGCGCGGTCGGCCTCTTCGTGGGGCGCTGCAGCGGGGGGACGACGGGCGACGCCGCGTGCGTCGAGTGCTCGACCCAGGGCGACTGCGACTTCGCGCCGGAGGGTGGCCGCTGCTTTGCCGACGCCGACGCCTGCGGCTGCAGCGGCGCGGGCGACTGCGAGGAGCCCTGGCGCCTCGGGCCGTCCTGCATGCTCGTCGCCGGTGAGCCGCGGTGCGGTTGCTCGGCCCCGGGCGACTGCACGGCGAGCATCCACGGGGCGGTCTGCGTGGACCAGGCCTGCGGCTGCACGAACAGCGACCAGTGCCTGGACGCCGGGAGCGGTCCGGAGTGCGACCTCTCGACCAACCGCTGCAGGTGCATCCTCGACGCGCAGTGCGCTGGATCGCTCCTCGGCGAGATCTGCATCGGCGACGATCACTGCGGCTGCGTGGGCGAGGCCGATTGCCCAGCGGGCAGCAACTGCGACCAAACGCTCGGCTACTGCATCGACTGACCGGTCCCGGCGGCGCAAGGCGACGCCTGCAGGCTCGCGTTTGCGCTGGTCCATGGGCTGGCCGCGGATCAGACTTCGCGGCATGAGGCAGCCCGGGATCACGCTGATGACCGCGGCGCTCGTCGCGGCCGGCGGCTGCGGCGGGTGCGGACAGGCTGCGCCGGCGGGCGTCGGGCAACAGGCTCGCGACAAGCCGGTCGAGACCAGGCCGGCCAACGGCAGTGACCAGAAGCCGGCCTTCCCCGGGCAGACGCGCGCTCCCTTCGCCACCGCCGGCGTCGCCTTCGAGGTGCGCACCATCGCGCGTGGCCTGGAGCGCCCCTGGGGCCTCGCCTTCCTCCCCGACGGCGCGAAGCTGGTCACCGAGAAGTCCGGTCGGATGAGGATCGTCGCTCCAGACGGCGCGCTCTCGTCCCCGCTGGCCGGCGTGCCGGAGGTGGACACCGACGGCCAGGGCGGCCTGCTCGACGTCACCCTGGGGCCGAGCTTCGCCGCCGACGGCGCGGTCTTCTTCGCGTTCTCGGAGCCGCGTGAGGGCGGCAACGGCACCGCCGTCGCGCGAGCGCGCCTGGTCCGCGAAGGGACCCCGCGCCTGGATGACGTGCAGGTGATCTGGCGCGTGACCCCGACGCTCGACTCCAAGCTGCACTTCGGCTGCCGCCTGGTCTTCGCTCGCGACGGCATGCTGATGGTCACCACCGGCGAGCGCTCGATCGCCGAGGGTCGCAAGCAGGCGCAGCGCCTCGACGGCGCGTTCGGCAAGACCGTGCGCATCAAGCCCGACGGTACCGCGCCCGACGACAACCCATTCGTCGCGAAGGAAGGGGCGCTGCGCGAGCTGTTCTCGATCGGACACCGCAACCTGCAGGGCGCGGCGCTCCACCCGAAGACCGGGGAGCTCTGGGTGGTCGACCACGGTCCGCGAGGCGGCGACGAGATCAACGTCGTGCGGGCGGGTCGCGACTACGGCTGGCCCAGCATCACCTACGGCGTCGAGTACGCGGGCGGCCTCGTGGGTGACGGGGTGACGCAGATGGATGGGATGGAGCAGCCGCTCTACTTCTGGGACCCCTCGATCGCGCCTTCCGGCATGGCCTTCTATGACGCGGACCTGTTCCCCGCGTGGAAGGGCAGCCTGTTCGTCGGTGCGCTGGCAGGGATGCACCTCTCGCGGCTCACGCTGGCGGGAGAGAAGGTCACCGGCGAGGAGCGGCTGCTCGTCGATCGCGCCCGCGTGCGCACCGTGCACGTCGGTCCGGAGGGCGCCGTCTACGTGCTCACCGACGAGGGTGAAGGCGAGCTTCTCGGGCTGTTCCCGCCTCGCGGCGGCTGACCCCGATCGCGGAGACGGGAGCCGGGGTGGATCTGATAGCGTCGACGGGCATGGGTGGGGTCCTGCGTGCCGCGCGACGCGGCTCGTTCCTCGTCCTCGTGACCGGCGGGGGGCTGTCCTGCGCGCAGGTCCTCGGGCTCGACGCGCCGTCGGTGCGCGACGACGGCGGCGGCGACATCGCCACGACCGTGACGGGGCCCACCCCAGCGACCGTCGCAGGCGGCGGGGGCGCACAGCAGCCGGCCGGCACAGGGGGCGACACCGGCAGCGGCGCGCGCGACGCCACGGGCGGATCCGGTCCCGGCGGAGCGGGGGGCGTCCTTCCCTGCGGCGAGGCGGCGGACTGTGACGACGACAACCCCTGCACGGTGGGGGCGTGCGACGAGGGCGTGTGCGTGAGCCTTCCCGTCCCCGACGGCCCGCTGAACGAGGACCCCGAGGACTGTCGCCGAGTTGCGTGCGTGCGCGGCGAGGTGCTCGACGTCGCGGAAGACGCGGAGGATCCGATCGACGCGAACCCGCCCTGCGAGACGACCCGCTGTCAGGACGGTGCGCCGACGCCGGTGTTCGCCGACCAGGGTCTGTCGTGCGGCTCCGCGCCGCAGGCCTGCGACGGCGCCGGCACGTGCGTCGGCTGCGATCCCGGTCGGGACGTCGAGTGCGGCGCCGTCACCTTCTGCAGCACCCCAACCTGCCGCGAGGACGGGGTCTGTGACCCTGGCTATATGCCCGTGAGCACGCCGCTCCCCGACCCGCTGGATGGGGACTGCAAGAAGCCGCAGTGCACCGGCGACTCGGTGGACGCAACGTCGGTCGCCGACGACACCGACACGGCCCCCGATCCGCCCTGTGGCGACGCCGTCTGCAACGGCGGCGATGGCTCGGCGACCGTGCTCCCCGAGGGCACGGCCTGCAACGGCCAGGCCGGGGTGTGCAGCGGGCTGGCGACGACGACCGCCGCGTGCAGGACGTGCCGCGACACCGCGGCCGGCCCCGGGGACGCGGGCTGCAGCGGGCTCACGCCCTTCTGCGACGAGAGCCAGGCCGCGGGCGAGGGCGCGTGCGTCGAGTGCATCCTCGAGATCCACTGCGAAGGCGCGGCCACCGGGAACGATTGTCTGGTCGACCACACCTGCGGCTGCAACGGCGCGGGCGATTGCGTGGATGCGGCGTGGGGCCCGGTATGTCGACTCGCGGCGGGCGCGTGCGGCTGCGACGACGCCACGCAGTGCACCCCGTCACCCGCCGGCGACGACTGTCTGCCCCAGCAGGATCGCTGCGGTTGCGACGCCGTCATCGACTGCGAGGGCTCGCCCTGGGGCGCGGTGTGCGTCGCCAGCTCCTGCGGCTGCACCACCGACGTCGACTGCAACGGCGGCGCGGTCTGCGATCTGGCGACGAACCGCTGCGAATAACGGTCAGGTCGCATGTGGGTGTCGATCCTGCGTCGCATCTTCCCACGCTCGAGCGCATGGGCGACGATCTCGCGGCCGTGACCCCGAAGCTCGCCCTCATCTACCCGCCGCCGTGGAAGATCGCCGCCCCCGGTGAGGGCACGCCTCCACCGGGCGAGGGCCCGCCGGAGGGGTTCCGCGAGGGCGATCTCGACGCGGACTTCTTCCAGATCCCGTACGGGCTCCTGCAGCTCGGCGCCGAGGCGCGGCGCGCCGGCATTCCCACCAAGGTGCTCAACCTGTCGTCGATGCCGTGGTCGCGGGCCGAGGCGGTGGTGCGCGGGCTCGACGCCGATGTGTTCGGCATGTCCTGCTGGACCGCCAACCGCCGCGGCGTGGCGCTGCTGGCGCGCGTCATCCGCCGGCTCCACCCCCGGGCGACCATCATCATCGGCGGTCCCCACGCGACGCCGTTGGCGAAGGACATCCTCCGTCGCTGGCCAGAGATCGATCTGGTGGCGCTGGGCGAGGGTGACCCGACGCTGATGGACGTGCTCGGCCGCGTCGGCAGCGGCGCCCCGCTGCTGGGCGTGCCGGGTACGGCGTACCGCGACGCCGGCGGCGAGCCGGTGATCGGTCCCGCGCGGGCCAAGGTGGACGATCTCGACACCCTGGCCTCGGTGCACGACCACTTCACGACCCACATCGCGATGACCTCGCGCGGCTGCCCCTGGGCCTGCACCTTCTGCGGCGCCGAGACCTCGTGGGGGCGTGGCTTCCGCGCGCAGAGCGTGCAGCGGGTGGTCGACGACCTGGAGAAGGCCGTGGCGCGGGCGCCGGTGAAGATGGTCCAGATCAAGGACGACACGTTCACCACCAACAAGAAGCGCGTGCTGCAGATCTGCCGCGCCATCCGCGAGCGGAAGCTGGGCTTCGTGTGGAGCTGCGACACCCGGGTCGACCTCCTCACCGACGACCTGCTGCGGGAAATGCGACTGGCAGGATGCCAGCGCCTCTCGCTGGGCGTGGAGTCGGGCTCGCAGCGCGTCCTGGACGCCATCGACAAGAAGATCACCGTCGACGAGATCGTGGAGAGCACCGCGCTGGCCAAGCGCTGGGGCATCAAGGTCCGCTACTACATGATGCTCGGCAACCGCGGCGACACCGTGGAAACGTTCCGGGAGACGCTGGCGTTCCTGGAGCGCGCGCGGCCGCACGAGTTCATCTTCTCCTGCCTGTCGTTCTATCCGGGCACGCGCGACTTCGACGACGTGGAGAAGGCCGGTCGGCTCGACCGCGCGGTGTATTTCGACGACGACTTCCAGGAGCTCAAGGCTCCGTTCGACGCCACCGACGAGGACGCCGCGGTGATGGACGCCTGGTGGCGCGAGCACAAGGGACTGCAGCCGATGCACCGCGAGAGCGCGGCGGAGTACGCGGACATCCTGGAGCGGCTGGGCGACCACCACGCAGCGCACATGGATCTGGGCGGGGCGCTGCTCGCCGAGGGCGACGCCGAGGGCGCCGAGCGCCACGCGCGTCGGGCGCTCGAGCTCGGCTACCCCCTCCCCGGCCTGGCGCACAACCTCATCGCCTGCGCGGCGCAGTCGCGGGGGAAGTGGGCGGCGATGATGGACGCGCTCACCGCCGCGGCGAAGGCCGACCCCCAGCACTGGGTGCTGGTGAAGAACCTCGGCGCCGCCCGCAGCTGGTTCGCGGCCGGCGGACCGGCGAGCGGCAAGCCGCTGCCGCTGGAGGCGCGCCACGACTTCCAGCTGCTCGAGCGCACCATGCAGCCGACCTTGCCGGGGCCGCTCCCCCCCGACTGGGCGGTGTGGGACGCGCCGGTGGCCGACGCCGTCGCCGCCGCCGAGTTCCTGAAGACGCCGGAGAAGGAGGGCAGCGGCCTCGGGCTGCACCGCAAGCTGCGGGTGGTCTAGCGCGCGGTCACTCGAGCGTCGCGCTCCAGAGCTGGGTGCGCTGCTCGAAGAGCTGAGCGGAGAGCTCGCCGACGCGGAGACCGAAGACGCGCAGGGTTCCGCCGAGGTGACCGGTGAGGCCGACGTCGAGGCTGAGCCGGTCGGGCGCTGTGGCGAAGCGGAAGTCGGCGAAGGCCTGGGTCTTCACGATGGGGCCGACCACGTCGAAGAAGAGGACCTCGATGCGCGGGTCCACCGAGCAGCGCACCGTGACCTGCTTCGACGCGAGCAGCTCGCCCGACGGGCTCAAGACGTACGGCTCGTGGGTGACGTCGCCCACCGCGACGGCGCCGCCGGCGCGCGTGTACTCGACGCCGCCGGTGAAGTGCATCGTCGTGCCGGCTCCGCCGGTCACGTGGAATCCACCTCCGGAGACGGTGCAGCCCACCGAGACCCGCAGGGCGATGGTCATCGGCACCGGGCCGAGCGGCGGCAGCGGGTACTTCGCGACGAAGACCTCCTTCTCGATGGGGATGCCGACGACCGGCGGCACGTCGAAGATCGAGGCCTCGACGTCGATCTCGGCGTCCACGTCGCCGCTCACGATCACGTGGGTCTCCTGCAGGCGGAGCGCCGAGACCTGCACCCCGACGTCGAGCGCGAGATCGAGGTGCACGTACGCCGACGGAAGGCGGATGTAGTCGCTCCCCTTGCGGTAGATCTCGACGCCGGAGAGGTCGATGACCGGGATGGTCGGGACGTCGACGTGCCGGGCTCCCTGCGGGGCCTTCCCCGGCGGTCCATCGGCGTCGGGCGCCGCGCCGATGTCGATGGCGCCGTTCTCATCGAGCTCGGTGAACACCTCCTCGAGGCTGGCCGGCTCGGTGAGGATCACGACCGAGTCCCCCTCCTCCCGGAGCGAGAGGGCGCGGCGCATGAAGCCCTCCGGGTTCGGGCCCGTCTCGTCGAGGGTGCCGTCCGCCTGGATGGCGTCGCGCTCGCGGTCGCCGACCAGGAGGACCGGCTCGGTGCTCTCCTCCTCACCGCGGGCGAGGGCTGCCTCGTACGCCGCGATCTTCTCGCGCAGGCTCGTGTCGATGAGCGAGCGGGGGAAGACCAGGCGGTCGTCGAACACCTGGGCCGCGTCGGAGAGATCGCGGGCGACGACGTCGGCGGCGTCGGAGGTGCCCGCGTCGGTCGCGGGCTCTTCGGAGCAGCCGACGCCGAGGGCGATCAGCGAGAGGGCGATCGCGGAGAGGATCGGGCGGCGCATCAGCCACCCCACACAGCAAGGGGTGTGCCGTCCTGGAACGCCTTCCGGGAAGGCCACTCCGCGCTGGACGTGCGGGGGCGAAAGTGTGCCTGGTGGTGGATCGCTCGTGTCCCAGCTGCTCCGTGGGAGTCACTGGTGCGCGTCACCGTCGCCTCGGGGGCACCCGTGGAAGTACGAGTGCCGAATCCTCGAGCATCAGGAGCTCGAGATGATGGGCGAGATCCACGTCGAGCACGCCGTGTCGTGGTCCTGCCTGACGCTCACGTGGGCATGCCCGGTTGCGTCTTCTGGAGCGTTGGTCAACCTGCGCCGGGTCTCCGCAGCCCCACTCCTACGGCAAACCTTCATTTCTCGTCCTTGGGATGACACGCTTTGGTGCCGTTCGATTCCGTCCCGTTGCAGTTCTCCTCCGGCCCGCAGTCCTCCTGCACCTCGCACACGAGGAGGCAGGTCAGATCACCGCTCTCGGTCAGCTCGCAGACCGCGCCCTCCTCGCACTCGCCCTCGGCGGAGCGCGTCTCGCACGCGTCTCCGACGGCCCGCCCGCCGCCGCAGCCGACCGCGACGATGCCTGCGGCCAGGACAACCAAGAGCCATTTGTCGATCATCATCGATGCGTTTCCTCCAGGTCCGACAGCGAGAGCGGTGGCACCGAACCGCCGCGGCGGCTCAACCGCATCACGCCGCTGTGCCAGGAAACTCCTGCGGCGCGCGGCCGAGCGCCTGAGCGCGGCCATCAGCACGGCGAGCGAGAGCACGGTCCAGGGGGCCGAGCGCGGTGTCCCGCCTGCCCGGCAGCCGCAGCCACCGTCGCCCTCGCCATCGGCGCCGAGCCCGACGCCGGCGCCGCCGGAGCCGCTCGCATCGTCAGGCACGCCCCCGAGGTCAGGCGGCGAGCCGTTGCCCGTGCCGTTCGATGCCGGCCCGCTCGCGGTGGAGCTGCCGGGGCCGCCGGTCCCGCCGCCGCCTCCGCCTCCGCCTCCGCCTCCGCCAGTCGACTCCGCGAGCTCGTCCTCGTCCACCGCGCTCGCGCACCCGGGGTCGATCGGGTAGTCGACGAGGCCGTCGTCGTCGTCGTCGAGACCGTTCGCGCACGCGGGCACGTCGGCCTCGCTGGCGTCGTCGTGGGACACGCAGCCGGCGTCGTCGGGGAAGTCGACGTCGCCGTCGTCGTCGTCGTCCACCCCGTTGGAGCAAGCGGCGTCGCCGTCCTCCTGGTCGTCGAGGAAGGACGAGCAGCCGAGATCCTCGGGAAAATCGACCGACTGGTCACCGTCGTTATCGACGCCGTCCGAGCACGCCGACACCTCGGTCTCGTCGGGGTCGAGGGGAGAGTCGCAGCCGAGATCCACCGGGAAGTCGACCAGGCCATCGCCGTCGTTGTCGTCGCCGTCGTTGCACGACGTGATCCCGCTGGCCCCGGCGACGATGACGTCGGGCGCGGAGCGATCGCTCGCCACCTCGCCGGCCGCCCGCGCCGTCGCGTTCAGGTGCTGACCGGCGAAGAGCGTGGGGACGGTCGCCACGAAGGCTCCGCCGGCTGCCGCCACGACCGGCGCGGCGGCGTTGCCGTTGACGAAGACGGTGACCGTCGCGCCCGCGCCTTCCGACGTCGTCCCCGACACCGTCGTCGCGCCAGCCACCACCGGAGCGTCCACCACGGGCGGCTCCGACTGCGCGATGTCGACGAGGAGCGGCGCCAGCCCGAAGGCCGCGTTCTCGACGTCCCGGCCCACGCCGTCATCACGGAACTGCGTCTGCACGTCGATCAGGTACCTGCCTGGGGACACACCGGCGCCCACCGTCGCGTCGAACGCAACCGCCAGTGTGCCGCCCGACGGCGCGACGCTGGCGACGCCGGCCGTGAAGACCAGGCGCCCGCTGCCGTCGACGGTCGGGTTCGCCACCACTGCGCCGCCGATGGTCGGCGCCGCGCACGTCGGCGCCGGGCAGTAGGAGAAGCCCGCGGGCAGGGTCACCTTGACGAACGAGTTGTTCAGCGTGGCCGCTCCGGTGCCCACGTTGGTCGCGATGACGGTGTAGCGCACGACCTCGCCGGCGGTCGTCGCGGGGGGTGCCGACGGGGGGGTCGTCTGCACCGACGCACCGAGCTCCAGGACCACCAGCTCCTGGATGTTGGTGAGCGCGACCACCGAGAAGCCCGGGGAAGGCAGCTGATCCGAGACGTAGGTCGCGCGGTTGAGGGTCGAGGCGCCACCGCCAGTGACGTCCATGCGCCACTCGAACGTGAACTCGTCGCCGGGTTGCAGATCCATCATCGGCCATGTGAGGAGGCCGTTGCCGACCACAGGATCCGGACCCTGGAGCATCGCCAGAAAGTCGACGTCGGCGGCGGCGAAGGTGTCGGTGACGAGGACGCCCGTCTGCGGGTTCACTGACAGGTTCTTGCCCCGGATGGTGTAGACGAGCGTGTCGCCTTGCACCGCGATCAGCTTGTCGACGTCGAGGTCGAAGACGTTGTTCAGCTGCACGCAGGTGGGCGCCGGGACGAAGTAGCGCCAGGCGTTGTCCTGCCCGTTCTGCGGCATCGCGGCGTCCCCGCCGAATACCTCGGCGCAGTCGACGTCGGCGTTCATCGCCGGGTCGAGCGGCAGGCCGGTCACGCGCAGCGAGACCTCGACGAAGTACTCCTGCCCCACGATCAGCTCGCCCACCGCGAAGCGCACCGCGTTGGTCGCCGCGGGCAGCGGCAGGTCGGCGGAGAGGTCCCAGCCCACGTCGGTCGGGACGCCGACGCGCACGAACTCCCCCGCGCAGCTCTGGCACGGCGTCGGGCCGCCGGCGCCGACCTCGGAGCCGGCGGATCGGATGCGCCGCCAGGGGCCGGTCGGCGCGTCGGCCGCAGCGGTCTCGTCGTCGTCCAGCTCGGAGGCGCACTGGGGGTCGTTGGGGAAGTCGACCAGCGCGTCGGCATCGTCGCTCACCCCGTTGGAGCACGCCGGGGTGGCGACCATCTCGAGGGCGTAGTGCGTCTCCGGGCCGGCGACCGGCGAGCCGAAGCCGAACGGCGTGCTGCCGGTGCCGCCGGTGATGCTGCCACCCGCCCCGTATGCCACCGCCTGGATGAGATCCCACTCGTTGTGCGCGTTGAAAGGGGGGCCTTCGAAGCCGAGGAAACCGTCGAGCTGGCCGGCCCCCGTCGGCACCGGGTTCACCGGCAGACCATTGAAGACCGAGATGAAGGCAGCGGCCGGCGTGCGCGCAGTGCGAGGGTCGGTGCTGAAGAAGATGCCGGTGTCGGCGTACAGCTGGGAGAGCGATCCCTCCTCCAGGCCGATGTTGTCGAAGTCGCCGGAGCCGCGGGGCCCCCAGCCGTCGTCCATCTGCGGGCCACGCCGCGGGGGGATGGTGTTGCCATTGCGATCGACGAAGCGCGCGCCCACCACCTCGGTGTTCGCGGGGACGTACTCCGTGATGTAGCCGCCCGCGCCGCGCGACGCGTTGTTCGGGACCGGCGTGAACTGGATGACGAAGCTGATGATGTCGCCCACCTCCACCGTGGTGTCGGTGCCCTCCACGCTGCCCCCGGGGTTGCCCTGGGGGTCCAGGAGGACGATGGTCGACGCGGCGATCCGCTTCGCCGTGGCGACCTGCGCGACGCTGTGCGCGTTCACCGGCGTGGGCGCGAGGGCCGTGAGCAGGGTGGTCGCAAACGCCAGCGCGGCGCGCCGCGCTCTCCAGGGGCCACAGGGGGTCATCGAGGTCTCCTTCGGCTTACGACCAGCGCACTCACAGCGCTCACAGGGGCCCCTCCGGGATCTCGCGGGGGACGATGATGAACACGCGACGCACGTCGAGCAGCGTCACCGCGTCGCCGAGGACCTGTACGTCCGCGGCAAAGAGCTGGTCCTTGGAGGTGTGCTCCTGGAAATCGTTGAAGCCGACGACCTGAAAGGCGATCGAGCTGCCGGGCGTCACGTGGAGGAAGACGTCGCCGTCGATCTCCGCGCCGTCGGGGGGCGGCGCGATGGGGATGATCTCCTGGATGAAGTCCGCGGTCGTGAAGCCGGAAGGCATCGTCTCGCCCTGCAGCCCCTCGGTCTCGCCGATGGGTCGGGTCGAGACATCGAGGGTCCCCAGCGTCGCCAGCTGGACGACGGCGTCGACGATCAGCGGCCCGAGGCCGCTGCCGTTGGGCAGCACGTCGAAGACCACCGGGCACGCGGGCTCTCCCTCGATCGACACCGGATCGATCGGGGCCCCGTCGACACCGGTCAGGCACTCGCCGCTGTCGGGATCGGGTGGGATCACCGCGCGGGTCGCGATGGCCAGGTCCTCCAGCTGCTCGCGCGGATCGTCCGGGGTGCCGACGTTCTCCAGGCTGTCGACGCCGATGACGCGCGCGCCGATCGCCACCAGGGCGTCCACGGCGTCATCGCGCCCATGCGCGGCCGACGTCAGCGCCGCGTACTCCTCGGGCAGGTGCGAGCGCGCATCGCCGATGTGCACGATGATCGGCAGCGCGTCGGCGCGGAACCCGACCCCGCCGATACCGGGGGGCGCGAAGGGTGGCAACCCGAAGTCGGGCAGTCCGGCGCCGCTCGCCCACTGGTAGAGCGCCTCGTAGCCGGACTCCGGCGTATCCAGCCCACCGCTGGCCGGAGGGAGCAGCGCCAGCCCCTCGCCCACGGCGTCGATGTCCGTGGTGATGGGCTGCAGCAGCTCGAACGGCTTGTCGCCCGGCAGGCCGAACGGCTCATGGGGCAGATCCTCGAACCGCCCGACGCCAAAGGCGACGTCCGGGATGACGTCCGCGATGCCGGGGACGATCGTCTCCTCGAGCGACGCGCGGATGGCGGCGATCTCCTCGTTGAAGGAGCCCGTGGTGTCCACGGAGAAGAAGACGTCGGCCGAGCGGACGGTGGTCGTGAAATCCAGCGGACCGTCGGCGCCGGGCCCCTGATAGGGCAGGACGAAGTAGAAATCCCCAGTGGGGATGCCGACGTCGGGGTCGGAGGGATCCCCGTCCCCGAGCACCTCGACCAGGTCGGGGATGCCGTCGTCATCGGTGTCCCCCGAGGTGGGCGAGCTCTCCCCGGCGTCGACGTCGCCATCGCAGCTCGGGTCCTCCTCCTCGTCCAGGATGAAGTCGCCGTCGGCGTCGAGGCTCAGGAAGCCGGCCGCCGGATCCCCACCCGAGCTGCGCGGGGGCGTGGTCGGATCGTCGTCGCCCGCCTCGATGCGATCCGGGATGCAGTCGCCGTCGCTGTCGAGATCGCGAAAGCTCGCGGTGCCATCCGCGTCGGGATCGGACAGGCCGTCGTGTCGATCGGCGATGGTGTCGTCGTCCGCGTCGGTGTCGAGGTGATCAGCGGGGCCGTCGCCGTCGGTGTCGATGGGGCGGAACGCGGCGTCCAGCTCGTCGGTGTCACCGAGCCCGTCGCCATCGGAGTCCTCGGAGACGAAGTCGGCCGTCCCGTCGGCGTCGGTGTCGCGCGGAGGAGTCGCCAGCTCCGCGTCGCCCGCCTCGTCTGCGTCCCCCAGACCGTCGCCGTCGCTGTCGAGGTCCCGGAAGTCCGGGAACTCGTCGCCGTCCGTGTTGCGGCCGGACTCTGCCTCCTCGTCCGCATCGGAGATCCCGTCGGCGTCGGCGTCGGTGTTCGCCCCCGGGCTCCCCCCGCCGCTCCCGCCGGCACCGGCGGTCTTGCCGCCACCCCCGTCGAGCGAGCAGGCGGAGACGGCGGCCATCGCAAGGGCGGTGGCGATCACGCGAACGGTCGTCATGCGGTCCTCCTCGCGATCGCGCGGCCGCATCCGGCCCATGCGCGCGTTCGTGCTGCGCCCACTGTCAGTGCCCGTCGTACTCGCAGATCGTCGACTTGTGCTCGCATCGCTGGCCCTCACCGCAGTCCGCGTCGCGATCGCAGATGAAGAAGCACACCGAGTGCTCGCAGAGCATGCTGTCCGGGCAGTCGCGGTCGTCGTCGCACCGCAGCGTGCACATGCCGCCGCCACAGTTCTTGTCCTCACAGCAGGTGCCGTCGAGACAATCGGCGTCGTCGGCGCAACCGCCGCCGATGTCACCCTCGCACTCGCGCGGATTTTCGCGGCAGAAGAAGTCGGGATCGCCGTCCGAGCCGTCGTCGAGCCCGTCACTCGAAGAGCCGCCGCAGCCCACGGCCCCGGCGACCGCCCCCAGGAGCACCGTCGCGCACAGATAGGCGGGCCACTTAATCATCTCTTGCATGTGATGGTCTCCCGGTCAGCGATGCGCTCCTCGCACCGGACCCGTGCCACGATGGTGGCGGTCGGTGGCCCTTCCGGTTGAAAAATTCGAACGGGGCAGCGCGACCGTCGCAGCGATGAGGCGGTCCGTCCGCAGTCGACTCGCGGTGGCGGTCGCGTCGGTGGTCCTCCTGGGCCTGCACACCCCCAGCGCGAGCGCCGAAGTCGGCGTCGTCGTGGTCGGGAGCGAAGGTCAGGCAGCGCGCGCCGGGCTGGTGGAGGCGCTCCGCATCCAGCTCCTGGGCACCGGCCGGGTGGACCGCGGCCCGATCCTCGCGGAGCAGGCGCTGGCGGCCAAGCTCCGCGAGGCGACGAGGGTGCTCGAGGCGGGGCAGGCGTCACTGGTCGTCTGGGTCGAGCAGGCGTCACCGGCGGAGGGCGGTCCGGCCGAGATCCTGCTCTTCGTGGTGGGTCGCCGCGACGCGCGCGCGCTGGTCGTCGTGACGCCCATCCCGGCCGGGGAGGCGGCGGAGGTCGACCGCGCGCTTGCGCTCAAGATCCGCGCCGTTCTCGACGAGACCCTGGTCGAGGGGCCGACGGCGCGAGCTCTCGTGGAGTCGGACGCCACACCGCCTGCGCGTCCCGCCCCGAGTCGGCCAAGGCCGCCGGAACCGCCGAGGTTGGGGGCGGACCCATCGCTGTCGGTGGCCGCGCTCGTCGAGCTGGGCGGGGTGGTCTGGAGCGGCGCCGGCACCGTGGGACCTCGGCCAGGAGCGGCAGCGGGTGGCGGCCTCCGCGTGGAGCACGGGCTGGTGGCTGCGGAGGTCGTGGGCACCTTTCGCGCCGCCACCGATTTCACGCTGCAGGGCCGCGAAGGAACCCTCGAAGGCCACGAGCTGATGGTGGTGGGTGGACCACGGGTGATGGTGGGCGATGGCGGCCTGGGTGTGGGTGCACACGCCGCGTTCGGGGGACGGTTCCTCGACGTCGAGGGGCTGTCGGCGTCCGGTGGTGCCGGCGCCGAGCATCGCGTGGTTCCGGTGCTGGAGGTCGGCCCCGAGGTCCGCGCCGACCTCGCCGGCTGGGCGTCCATCCGGCTGGCCGGCGCGGTGGAGGTCGCCACCCTCCGGCAGCGATTCACCATCAACGGGGAGCCGATCGTCGATCTCGGCGTCGTCCGTGGGCTCCTCGGTCTCTCCCTCGTCGTCACGGCGCCCTAACGATTTTCTCCACCGATGGAGCCGCGGCCGCGCACTATGAACACTGGACCGCCCTCTATCGCCCCTGGCGCTGGCCCGTCGCGACGGGCTAGCCCCATACCAGGGTGCCGACGCGTGGCGAAGCACGACGAGGGAGCGACGATGTCAAGGTTCAACCGCGCCACGCTGGCGGGCTTTCTGCTGGCGCCCCTCATGGGCTTTCTCGGCTCCAGCGCGCGCGCCGACACGTTCGCGCCGGGGTCGATGATCCTGCCGATGGACACGACCTACCAGGACCTCGGCATGTTCCGCGCTTACGGGCTCGTCTACGATCTCCTGCGCAAGGGGGTGCCGGTGCGGTGGGTCATCGCCCCCGGCAAGCAGCTGGGTGGGGTCGACTTCGTCGCGACCGGCACCGACCTGCAGACGAACGCTGCGGTCAGCGCCTACGGCTACCGCGGGGGGCCGTTCGTCATCGACGAGGCTAACGCCGCCGCTGCGCTCCCCATCATCCAGGCCTGGCAGGCAGCCAACCCGAACGTGAAGGTCCACGTCGCGACCCAGCAGTTCACGGGAACGGTCGCCAAGCGCCTGCTCTACGCCCCCAACGTGGCGATGTTCGCCGACGGGAACCAGGCCGTCGCCCGGACCTACCTGGTCGCCGCAGGCATCCCGGACTCGACGCTGAACGCGAGCTGGCCCGACACCAGCCCGGACATGCTCTCCGTCACCGAGGTGAAGGGCCCCACGACCACCAACCACGCCGACGGTGCGCTCTTCGACGCTGACGGAGACCCCGTCTACTGCCAGTTCATGTCGATGCACTGGGGCGTCAACGACGCTGCGGCCAACCCCGAGGTCGTGGCCGAGGTCCGGGAGTACCTGACCCACCCAGTGCACTTCTTCGCCGAGTGCCAGGCGGTGAACGCCTTCGAGAACACTGCTCCGCACGGCTTCTTCCTCACGCCGAACGGCTACCAGATCGCCGCGCGGCCGTCGGCGGTGACGCACTCCAACCACTCCTCGCCGTTCGCGCAGATCGACGGGGCCTTCGGGACGGTCGGCGGCAGTGAGCCCGCGTACAAGCTGCCCCCCGGCGACGCGTACAAGGCCGGCGGCGTCACCATGATCCGCGCTCAGGGCACCGTCGAAGGGCAGCAGGACGTGTGGATGACCGGGTACCTCGACGGCGCCTGTCCGCCAAACGCCGAGAGCTGCGGGTCCGGCGTCGGCAAGGTGAGCTACCTCGGCGGCCACAAGTACGAGGTGAAGGTGCCGATCTCGCAGAACCCGGCATCGCAGGGGACGCGGCTCTTCCTCAACTCCCTGTTCGATTCCGACTGCGCCACGGCCAGCGGCGCGCCCGACGTCGTCGTCACCAAGACCGCGCCGGCGACGACGGCGACTCCAGGCGTCACCTTCACGATCAACTACGTCAACACGTGCGACACGACCGCCCTCCAGGCGCGGCTCTTCGACGCCCTGCCTGCGGGCACGACCTTCGTCTCGGCGTCGAACGGCGGCGTGCTCCAGGGTGGCGCAGTGACGTGGAACCTCGGCAACCTCGGTCCCTCCGAATCGGGCACGGTCACGGTGCAGCTCACCCTGGGCTCGATGGGGACCTACGAGAACGTCGCGGAGCTCTCCTTCAAGGCCGGGCTCAACCCGCTGGAGTCGGCGTCGAACACCACCACGACGATCTACGGCGCCGACTCCGACGGCGATGGCGTCATCGACGACGTCGACACCTGTCCCGACCAACCCAACCCGCTGCAGAGCCTGCAGGACGACGTCGCGAACTGCGGCGCCTGCGGGAATGCCTGCCAGATCGCCAACGGCGACGCCGTCTGCGCTCTGGGCGTCTGCTTCGTCGAGGTGTGCGACGCGACCCACGCGGATTGCAACTTCGACTCCAGCGACGGCTGCGAGACGGCAGTGGCCAGCTTCGAGATCGACCCAGCGAACTGCGGCGACTGCAACGTGGCGTGCGTGGTTGCCGGTGGCGACGGCAGCTGCGACCAGGGAACGTGCTTCATCGGGGCGTGCGACGCCGGCAGCGAGGACTGCAACGGCATCTACGGCGACGGCTGCGAGTACGCGACCGCCGGCTTCGACGCCGACGAGCAGAACTGCGGCGGCTGCGGCATCCCCTGCGGCGTCGGGCTGGTGTGCGTCGGGGGCTCCTGCGTCGTCGACACGTGCGCCAGCGGGACAGCGGACTGCGACGCGCTGGGCGGAAACGGATGCGAGTACCTGACGGACGGCTTCGCCACCGACGAGCAGAACTGTGGTGGGTGCGGACTGGTCTGCGACCCGGCGTCGGGGACGGGCGCGTGTCTCGGCGGCGAGTGCACCATCGCCACCTGCGACGCGGGGAGCGCCGACTGCGACGGACTGCCGGCCAACGGGTGCGAGACCACCAGCGCCGACCTGCAGACGGACGAGGCGAACTGCGGCGGTTGCGGCCTGGTCTGCGATCCGACTTCCGCTGTGGGCGAGTGCCTGAGCGGGGGATGCACGGTGGCGCAGTGCGACCTCGGCTTCGCCGACTGCAACGGCGATCCCGACGACGGATGCGAGGTCGACACCGACGACTTCGCGACCGACGGGGCGAACTGCGGCGGTTGCGGGGCAGCCTGCGCGCCGGCCTCGGCCGACGGGCTGTGCCTCTCGGGAGAGTGCACGATCGCCGCGTGCGACGCGGGCTCGGCGGACTGCAATGGCCTGGCCGAGGACGGCTGCGAGTACGCGACGAGCTTCCTCGACACCGACGAGTCGAACTGCGGCGGTTGCGGTGACCTGTGCGACCCCGCGAACGCCGACGGCCTCTGCATCGGGGGCATGTGCGTGGTGGGCTCGTGCGCGCCGGGCTTCATCGACGCGAACGGAAACCCCGTCGACGGCTGCGAGGCCGCGTGCACGGCGTCGGGCGCCGACGACGCCACGTGCGACGCCGCCGACGACGACTGCGACGGGGTCGTCGACGACGACTACCTGCCGGTCCTGTGCGGGGTCGGGTCCTGCCAGGCCGTCAGCGCATGTGTCGGCGGGACCGAGGACTGCACGCCGGGCTCGGCGGGTGTCGAGGGGCCGCTGCTCGACCCGAGCTGCGACGACGTCATCGACAACGACTGCGACGGTGACCTCGACGACGCCGACGCCGACTGCCAGGCCGCGCCGTGCGCAGACGCGGACGATTGCGACGACGCCGAGCCCTGCACGATCGACGCGTGCACGGCCGGCGTGTGCGACCATGTCGCAGACCCCGCCTGCGACGGCACCGGTGGGGCAGGGTCGGGGAGCGGAGGCGGCGACAGCGGCGGCGGTGACACCGGCGGCGGGGTCACGACTGGCGGGGAGGGCGCAGGGTCCGGGGCTGGCGGCGACGGTGCGGGAAGCACGGTGTCGGTCGGCACCTCGACGTCGTCGGGCCCCACCGGTTCATCGAGCGGAGCTGCCGGAGCGACGAGCGCAACGACATCCAGCACGGCGGGTGGCGCGGACGACGATGACGGCTCTGTCGCGAGCGACGAGGGCTGCGGGTGCCGCACCGCTCCCACCCCGACGCGTGGCGACGCCTCGTGGCTCTTCGCCGCCATCGCCTGGCTGCTCGTCGCCCGGAGGAGGGGCCGCGACGCCTGACGATTTCTTCGACCGTCGGAGCGGTGGGCCCGCACTGTGGAGGTGGTGACGTCGACGCCCCCACGACCGGCCCCCCTCGGCGCGCCGCCCGAGGATCTCGTCGACGCGTGCCGCCGAGGCGATCGCGCCGCGTTGCAGGCCGTTCTCCGGGCCGAGGCGCCGGGCGTGGAGCGGCTGCTCGCCCGTCTCCTGGGCCCGCGCGCCGACGTCGAGGACGTCCTGCAGCTCACGCTCATCGCGGCGGTGAGCGCGTTCCCTCGTTTCCGCGGCGAGGCCAGCGTCACGACCTGGCTGGCGCGGATCGCGGTGCGCACGGCTCACGCCCACCTCCGCAGTGCCTCCGTGCGCCGCCCGCGGGTCGCGCTCGAGCTGCTCCCCACGGAGCCGCGGGACGACGGCCCGTCCGTCGAGCAGCGGATGGATGCGCACCGCGCCCTCCGCCGCCTCCATGAGCACCTCGACGCCCTCGGACCGCGCAAGCGCATCGCCTTTGTCCTTCATGCCGTCGACGGGCGCACGGTGGACGAGGTGGCGGCGCTCATGGGCGCGACGGTCGCAGGGACGAAGTCGCGCCTCTTCTTCGCGCGGCGGGCGCTCATGGCGCGCGTCACCCGCGATCCGGCCCTTCGCGACATCCTGGGCTCGCTGTCGACGACGCGGAGGAACGAGCGATGAGCCTCTCCTGCATGAAATCCGCCCTGCTGCTCCAGGGCCGTGCCGCCGGTCTTTCCCGCGCCGAGGGGCTGCTGCTCGAGGAGCACCTGGGGACCTGTGAGCGCTGCAGCGCCGACGCGCAGACGCTCGCCGCGATCGTCGAGGTGCTCGGCTCCGCCCCGGCCCCGCTGCGCGCGGCGGTGCGCGAGCGCGCGATCGCGCGTGCCCTCGCGGGCCCCATGGGGACCGATGCCGCTCCGTCCCCGCTTGCGGATCGAAGGCGCCTCGCCATCGCCGCTTTCGCCGCCGTCGCCGCCGTGATCGCGCTGCTCTTCGGGTCGCCGTGGAAGGCCGGTGGCCCCGACGTCGCGGTGGTCTCGCCGGTCGACCCGTCGCCGCACCTCCTCCAGGGCCGCTGCGAGATCGACGGCGCGCCCGTCGCTGCCGGTGCGACATGGGCCGCGGGAACGGCGCTGCGCGCGCTGGAACCGGTGAAGGTGCGCGTGGCACACGCCGTCGTCGACCTCGACGCGGAGACGGTCGTTCGGTGGGACGCGTCACGCGCGACGCTCGCGATCACCGCCGGTCGTGCCCGCCTCGACGTCGACCCGACGCCTGGCGAGCCGTTCCGCGTCACCGCCGGGGACATCCTCGTGGAGGTCCTGGGCACGCATTTCGAGGTCACGTCGGACCGCGTCACCGTGTCGCATGGCCGCGTCCGCGTGACCGACCACGGCTCCGGCGCGGTGACCGAGCTCTCCGCCGGCGAGACGTGGGTCGCCCGGATCACTCCGCCAGCGTCGGCGGCGGCCCCGCCCTCCGGAGCATCGTCGGTCACAGCACCTGCGGCCGCAGCGTCGTCAACTGCGGCGCCGTCGGCGGTGGCACCGACAACGGAAGCGGGCGCGAGGCCCCCGCCGAGCGCGTCGGCGGCCAGCGCTCCGCACGCCGCGCCGGTCCTGGCCCGCGCTCGCCGCCTCCTCGCTGCGGGCAAGGCCGCAGAGGCCGCGCGCCTCGTGCACTCGGCGCTCGGCATGCGGCCCACGCCGTCAGAAGAAGCGGAGGCTCGCACGCTCCTCGCCGAGTGCGCCCTCGCATCGGGCGACGAGGCCGAGGCCGCGCGGCGCTACGCCGAGGTCGCCGACCGCCACCGCGATCTCCCCGCAGGAGAGACGGCGCTGTTCGCCGCGGCCCGCGCCGAGGAGCGCGCCGGTCGTCGCGAGGCGGCGGTCGCGCTCCTCCGCCGGTACCTCGCGACCTACCCACAAGGCCGCTTCCGCCAGGAGGCCCAGGCGCGCCTCCAGTCTGCCATCGCGCCGAGGAGTCCCCGATGAAGACGACATCGCTGCGCCCGCTCCGGTCCTTCCTGCTGCTGATGCTCGTCGCTGGCGGCTGCACCTGCGGCACCGACGACGCGGAGGTCGTCACCGATGACACGACCGGCCCCACGTCGCTGGCCGGAGGGCCGGGGCAAGGCCCGGGCGGAAGCTCGGCGGCGCTCTCCGTCGGCGCCAGCGGTGGATCGGGGTCGTGCACCGCGGACATCGCGTCGATCCAGCTCGCGCCCGCGGGCCAGGAGGTGCTCCTCGACGGGACCTCCCCGGCGGCCACCGTGACGTTCGAGGCGACTGGAGTTCGCAGCGACGGGACGACGACGTCGCTCTCGCCGGGCGACCTGGCGTGGACGGTCTCGCGAGCGGACGACACGCCGCCCGGCAGCATCGCAGACGGCATCCTCGCGCCGTTCCCCCACGCCGGCGGCGTTGTCACCGTCGCGGCGGAGGGGTGTGGCGCGACTGGCTCGACGAACGTGACCTTGCGGCTCGAGGTCGAGCTCGGCGCGCCGGCGAACGCCGACGACTGGGACGGCGAGCCGGTGGTCGGCGACGACGAGGCGCCTTCCATCGTCTACCCCAGCGACGAGACGCGACTGCCGCGAAACGTGTACCGCACGATCTTCCAGTGGCGCCGCGGCGCCACCTCCGAGGCTCGCATCACCTACGAGGGCCCCTACGCCTCGGTGACCGTCTACACGGGCGGCGCCCACGGCCTCTGCGGCGAGGCAGAGCCAGCCGCCGGGTGCTGGGAGGTGAACGAGCTCGCCTGGCAGTACATCGCCGGATCGAACGCCGGCGAGCTCGTCACCTGGACCGTCGACGGTCTCGACGCCTCGACCTCGCCGCCGACCATCCTGCGCGGCGAGCCGGCGGTGCTCGGCGTGTCGAAAGAGGACGTGGAGGGCGCGATCTTCTACTGGTCGACCACGTCCGCGGGCGTGCGCCGAGGCCGCATCTCCCAGCAGGACCCGGAGGACTACGTCGCGGGCGGCACCGTGCTCGAGGACGGCGACGAGGTCGGCTGCGTCGCCTGTCACGTCGTCTCTCGCAGCGGGAAGTACCTCGCGGCGCCGACCAAGTCCGCGGACGGCGGCGGGTTGTTCGTCTACGAGGTGACCGCGGCGGCTCCGCCGCCGCCGCTGGTGAAGGAGATCGCCAACACCGGAGGTCACGGCTTCGCGACCATCTCCCCGGACGACGAGCACCTGGTCGCCGCCTACAAGGGCGCGATGTGGCAGCTCGCGCGGGAGGACGGGGCGCACATCGTCGACATCGACACCGGCGAGCTCGGGGGGACGCACCCGGACTGGTCCCCCCTCGGCGACGAGGTGATCTTCGCGACCGGCGAGGGCGACGGTCCCGGCGACGCCTCGCTCGCGCGCGTCCCCTACGACGCAGGCACCTGGGGCCAGGCCGAGGTGTTCCTCGCCCCCCCCGACGGACGGACCAACCTGTTCCCGATGTTCTCGCCCGGTGGCGAGTGGATCGCCTTCTCGCAGGGCAAGGGCGGCCACGGCGATCCCGAGGCGCAGCTCCACGTCATGAAGGCCGATGCCAGCGAGTCGATCGAGCTCGTCCGCGCCAACCGCGTCTCCTCGAACGTGATGACCGACGGCGAGCACCAGAACAGCCAGCCGACCTGGGCGCCGCCTGGCGACTACCACTGGATCGCGTTCAACTCGAAGCGCGAGTACGGCGTGATCCTCGACGGCGGAACCCAGCAGATCTGGGTGGCCGCGGTGTCCACCGACATCATCGAATCCGGCGAAGACGCCAGCTGGCCCGCGTTCCGCGTCCCGTTTCAGGGGCTCGATGAGAACAACCACCGCGCCTTCTGGACCCTCGACGTCACCGAGGGCCAGGGGGGCGGAGGCGCGGGCGGCGCCGACGGGGGCGGAGGCAGCGGAGGCGACGATGCCGGCTGCGCGCAGATCCTCGGCGTCGGCGAGCTGTGTGACCCGCTCGACGACTGCTGCGAGACGGGCGCGTACTGCGACACCCGGGACGACGGTCGGACGTACGAGTGCGTGGGGGTCGTGCCGAACTGAACGGCGAAGGCCGCGGCGTCGTGCGTCGCCGACGGCGATGGTGGAGCGACGACGACCTCGCCGCTCGATCCGAACACCGACGGGGGCGGCGTCGCCGACGGCGTCGAGGACGCCGACAAGGACGGAGTCCTGGACGCGGGCGAGCTCGACCCGAACGACGGAAGCGACGACGTCCGCCCCTCGTGCGTGGACGACGCCGCCTGCGGGGGCGCGGAGAGCGGGCTCGTCTGCGAGGGCGGCCGCTGCATCGAGGGCTGTCGGGCGCGCGCCACGCCGCCGGGCTGCGTCGTGGATGAGGACGCGCCCCTCGGCGCGCGCTCGGTCGAGCAGCGGATCGCCGTCCGCGACGGGCTCGTCGAGCGCGAGCGATGCGAGCGGTGACGGCGGAGCCGGCCTAGCCCTCGACGCCCCCGTCGTCGCAGGGCTCGAACGCGCACAGGTCGAGGCCGACGCAGCGCTGCACCTCGCGGTAGCTGCCGCAATGGCCGAGGTCGACGTCGCCCGCCTGGACGCAGTCCCACACGGCGCGGTCGCACGAGGCGGTCGGCCAGGCGTCGTAGGGGTCGAGGGTCGTCGCCTGGAGACCGGAGGTCACCACCTGGAGCGCCGCGGCCTTGGTCCGCGTCGCTCCCGACTCCAGCGTCGCCTCGAAGCGGACGCGATCCGACGCCGGGTCGACGACCTGCACCAGCCCGTCGAACCGCAGGTCGAGGTCGAACGACGATGCGCCGGTCCGCGTGATGGTAGGGACCACGCCGTCGGTCGTGCTGATCGCCATCGCCGTCGCCGGCGACGAGGTGCGGACGGCGCCGCGGTACGCGAGCTGGATCTCGTCGCGCAGGAAGACCGGACGCACCGCCTCCTCCACGAAGACGGCGCCCGAGCCGGAGAAGCGCGCGAACGCGGGCGCGAGGGAGACCTGGGCGAAGACGGTGGGCGTGGACCCGTTCTTCACGTCGAGCCGCACGAGGAGCGGGAGGCCGCTGAGGATGCTGTTCAGCTCATGATCGGTGCGGAGCTGCACCTCGAACGTCCGCTTCGTCAGCAGCGTCGCCTGGCCGAACGCGTCGTCGGGCACGAAGCTGAAGACCCCGGTCAGATCGCGGCTGGCGCTGGCGCGCAGCACCACCATCCGGACGCCGTCGCGATCGGCGAAGCGCGCGACCGGATCGACGCGCACGGTCACCCCGCCCGCCGCCGCCAGCAGCATCGACGACTCGGCCTCGACGCGCGCCTCGACGTCCTCCTCGGCACCCCCCTCGGTCGCGGCGGGCGCGCAGCCGGAGAGGAGCGCCCCGGCGAACGCCGCGCCTGCCAGCCCCCGGAGAGAAGAGGTCACGGAGGGAGTGCGGAGGCCCATCCGCAGATCTCTAGGCCGTGTCGGTCCGTGTAGCAACCGCTCCCACCTGACAATCACCGATTGACGGTCGGTGTTTGGTCGCACAGGCTCGAAGCGTGTTCTCCGCTTCCGACGTCCCGCTGGGCGAGCTGGAGCGCTCGGTGCTCGAGCACCTGTGGGGCGCGGACCACGGCGACGCCAAGAGCGTCCACGCCGCGCTCGGCGTTCGCCGCGGCATCGGGCTCAACACCATCCAGTCGACGCTCAAGCGCCTCTACGACAAGGGGCTGCTGCGGCGCGAGAAGATCAGCCACGCGCACGTCTACATGCCGCGGGCGTCGCGGGCGGAGTTCCACCGCGCGCAGGTCGACGCGATCGTCCGCCAGGTGGGCCGCGGCGACGCGGCGGTCCTGGTGTCGGCCTTCGTCGACTTCGCGGAGCGCGCTGGGGACGAGCATCTGGCCGAGCTGGAGCGGCTCGTCGCCGAGCGGCGGCGCGCGCGCAAGGAGCCGCGGTGAGCTCGCTCCTCGCCGGAGCGCAGCTGACGCTGCTCACCTGGGTCCTCTTCGCCACGGTGGGCGCCGCCGCGGTGTCGCTGGCGGCGCGCCACATCCTTCCGCTCCTTCACGCCGTGCCCCCGGCGACCGCAGCCACGCGCCTGCGCTGGCTGCTGGCGGCGCCGGTCGCCCTCGGATTCGTGCTGACGTTGGTGGTGTTCTCGCCGTCGCTCCTCGCGTCGGTGACGGGGTCGAGCCACCACTGCATGACCCACGGCGGCCACCATCACCTGTGCCTCGATCATCTGCCGGACGACCTCGGGACCACGTCTGGCTGGTGGCTGCTGGCGCTCGCTGCCGCCGTCCTCGCGGCGCGCCTCTCGGGGGTGGCCACGCGGGTCGTGCGGGGTGTGCATCAGGTCGCCCCGCTTCGCCGTCTGATGGGTCCCGGTCGCGAGGCCACGATCGCCAGCGCGGAGCCGATCTGCGCGGCCATCGGGTGGTGGCGCCCGACCATCGTGGTCTCCGACGGCTTCATCCGCGGCGTCGGTGCGGAGGCGGCGCGCGCGGCGATCGCGCACGAGCGCGCGCATGCGCTCCGCCGGGACGCGATGTGGACGCTCCTGGGCCGCGTCGCGTCGGTGACGCTCCTGCCGTCGACCGCCCGGCTCCTCCTCGAGGCGCACGAGCTGGCCACCGAGCGCGCGTGCGACGAGACGGCGGCCGTCGAGGTCGGCGATCGGCTGGTGGTGGCCGACGCCATCCTCCGGGCGCAGCGGCTGGGGCTCGGGTCCCAGGGCGACCTCGCCGCAGGCTTCGGGCCGGCGCGCTGGTCGGCGCGGGTGGAGGCGTTGCTGCTCCCCGATCCTCCGCCGCCCGCAGGATGGGATCGCTGGGACGGCAAAGCGGCGGTCGCGCTCCTCGTCGCGGCGGCGCTCGCGAGCCCGCTGCACCACGCCGCCGAGAGCGCTCTCTCGCTCCTCACGCATTGAGAGGCCGATCGACCATGTTCGGATCAAGCACTTCGCGCAAAACACCGACCTCCTCTCGGCATTTATCCCGGCTCGTCCTGGCGGCCCTGGCGGCCCTGGCGCTCCTGGGGCTCGCTCCTGGCTGTCGGTCGCACGGCGAACACGCGCATGGCGACGACCACGCTTCACACGGGGATGGCGCCGAGCCGGAAGAGGGCCCCTCGCTCGCCATCACGCGGTTTACCGAGCGGTCGGAGCTCTTCGTCGAGCTCCCCGCTCCCGAGCCGGGCAAGCCCGTGCCGTACCACGCGCACATCACCCGGCTCGCAGACTTCCAGGCCGCGACCGCGGGCACGTTCCGGGTCCGCTGGAAGAGCGGCGCGAGCATCGCCGCCGAGGCGGCGCAGGAGGGCGTGAAGCGCCCGGGCATCTTCGTCTTCGAGGCGCCTGCGCCGGGCGCCGGCACCTACACGCTGGAGATGGAGTACGAGGTCGACGGCAAGAAGGACGTCTTCGACTGCGGCGAGGTCGTCGTCGCGTCACCCCCGCGGGCCCCCGAGGCCGAGGAGCCGGGCGGGGCCATCACCTTCCTCAAGGAGACGCAGTGGAAGATCCCCTTCGCCACCGCGTGGGCTGAGGAGCGCGCGCTGGCGCGAGAGGTCGAGCTCCCCGCGGTGGTCGAGCCGGCCGGCAGCGACCAGCTGACCATCGCCGCACCGACGGGGGGTCGCTTCTTCCACAACCCGAAGCGCACGCTCGCCGAGGGCGTCCGCGTGGCGAAGGGCGACGTCGTCGGCACCCTCGCGCCCACGGTCGCCGGTGACGACTTCAGCCGGCTGACGTCCGCGGTCGAGGAGGCGCGCCTCTCCAAGCAGCAGACCGAGCGCGAGATAGCCCGCGTCGAGCCGATGGTGAAGAGCGGCGTGATCGCCGAGCGCCGCCTCATCGATCTGCGCGTGGATCTCGAGACCCACGCTGAGCGCCTCCGCTCGGCGGGCGGCCGGCTGGGGCAGGTGACGGCTCCTGGAGGTGAGGGCGGGCTCACCGTGAAGTCGACCCTCGAGGGTGTGGTGTCCGAGGTGCTGGTCCCCAACGGGGAGCCGGTCGACGGCGGCGCGCCGCTGGTGCGCATCGGCGGCACCGACCACCTCTGGCTGCGCGCCCGCTTCGTCGCGCGCCCGTCGGGGACCTTCCTGGGGGCGGCCCCGGCGGGCATCCGCTTGCCCGGTGGTGCGCGGCTCGATCTCGCACCCACGGCGCGCTTCGTCTCGCCTTCACCGGTCGTCGATCCGCGCTCGCGCGTCGCGACGTGGATCGTCGACATCCCCGGGGTGGACGATCCCGCCCTGCGCGCCGGCACCGGCGTCGTCCTCCTCCTGCGCGTGGGCAACCCGGAGACGGTGATCGCGGTCCCGCGGAGCGCCGTCATCGAGATCAACACCCGGCCGTACGTGTTCGTCCAGATCGACGGCGAGCACTTCCTCAAGCGACCGGTCGAGATCGGGCGCAGCGACGGCGGCTGGATCCAGATCGTCGCGGGCGTCGCCAAGGGTGAGCGCGTCGTCACGCGCGGCGCCTTCGACGTCCACCTCGGCGCGATGATGGGGACCGTCGAGTCCCACCGGCACTGACGGCCGTGTTCGACGCCATCATCCGCGGCTCACTCCGTCACCGCGTCGCCGTCCTCTGCGCTGCAGCCTTCCTGGTGGCGTGGGGCCTCTACGAGACGTGGCGCATGCCGCTCGACGTCCTGCCCGAGCTCGCAGCGCCCTCGGTCACCGTGGTCACCGAGGCCAACGGCCTGGCGCCCGAGGAGGTCGAGCAGCTGATCACCGTCCCCCTCGAGCAGGCGCTGAACGGCGCCTCGGGCCTGCGGCGCATCCGCTCCTCCTCTGGCATCGGGATCTCGCTCATCTGGGTCGAGTTCGACTGGGACGTCGAGCCGCTCCTCGCGCGGCAGGTGGTGACCGAGAAGCTGGCCGCCGCGAACGCCGCCCTGCCCTCGGGGATCGAAGCGCGCATGGCGCCGGCCTCGTCGATCATGGGTGAGGTCATGTTCGTCGGGCTCACCGGCAGCGAGGGGATCAGCGACGCCGATCTCCGCGACACCGCGGAGTGGGTGGTCCGACGCCGCCTCCTGGCGGTCCCCGGGATCGCGCAGGTCGTCCCCATCGGCGGCGCGGTGCGGCAGGTCGAGGTGGTGGTCGCCCCGGACCGCCTCCTCGAGCACGGCGTCGGTCTCCAGGCGGTGATCGGCGCCCTGGAGGAGCTGGGCGCCAGCACGCCGGGGGGCTTCCACGTCTCTGGACCCGAGGAGTACGTCGTCCGCGGCATCGGCCGCGTCGAGCGCGTCGAGGACCTGGCCAGCACGGTGATCCAGCTGCGCGACGGTGCGCCGGTGACGGTGGGGGACGTGGCGGAGGTCCGCTTCGGCGAGGCGCCGCGGCGGGGCGAGGCGGCGCTCGACGGCAAGCACGGGGTCGTTCTCAAGGTCCAGAAGCAGGCCCAGACGAACACCCTCGAGGTGACCGAGCGGCTCGACCTCGCGCTCGACGAGCTGGAGACGGCGCTGCCTCCGGGGATGTCGCTCTACCGGAAGGGCTTCCGCCAGGCGGACTTCATCCGGGTCGGCCTCGACAACGTGCTCACCGTGCTCCGCGATGGCGCGATCCTGGTGGCCATCGTCCTCCTGCTCTTCCTCATGAGCTGGCGGACCACGCTCATCTCCCTCCTCGCCCTTCCGCTGTCGCTGCTCGCCGGCATCCTGGCGCTGCGCGCCACTGGCGCGACCATCAACACGCTGACCCTGGGCGGCTTCGCCATCGCGATCGGCGAGCTGGTCGACGACGCGATCATCGACGTCGAGAACGTCTACCGCCGCCTCGGCGAGAACGCCTTGCTCCCGCCGGAGGCGCGAAAGCCGACCCTCGACGTGGTCTACACCGCGTCGAGCGAGATCCGGAGCTCGGTCGTGTTCGCGACCCTGATCATCGTCCTGGTGTTCGCGCCGCTGTTCTTCCTCAGCGGGATCGAGGGGCGTCTGCTGCGACCGCTGGGCGTCGCCTACGTGACCAGCATCTTCGCCTCCCTGCTGGTCGCGCTCACCGTCACGCCGGTGCTCTGTCTCCTCCTCCTCGGGCGCGACGGCGATCGCGCGGCCGTCCACGGCGATGGGTGGCTGGCCCGCCACCTCAAGCGCGCGTACCGCCCCGCGGTGGTGCTGGTCATGCGGATCCCGTTCGTGGTGGGTGCGCTCTCGCTCGTCGGCGCCGGGCTCGCCATCGCGGCGCTCGCCAGCTTCGGTCGTTCGTTCCTCCCCGAGTTCAACGAGGGCTCGCTCAACATCGCGGCGGCGACCGCCCCCGGCACGTCGCTGGAGACGTCGAGCGCCATCGTGTCGCGCCTCGAGCACCAGCTGCTCTCGCATCCCGCGGTGACGTCGGTCATCCGCAGCACCGGGCGCGCCGAGCGCGACGAGCACGCCCTCGACGTGAACTTCTCGGAGCTGGAGGTGGGCCTCGACCTCGAGAAGGGTGAGCGAGAAGTCATCCTCGACGAGATCCGCACCGGGGCCGCCACCGTGCCCGGGCTCTCGGTCGCCGTCGGCCAGCCCATCAGCCATCGCATCGAGCACCTGGTGAGCGGGGTGCGCGCGAACCTCGCGGTGAAGTTCTTCGGCCCCGATCTGGAGCGGCTCCGGACGCACGCCAGGGAGGCGGAGGCGGTCATGAAGGGCGTCCCCGGGCTGGTCGACGTCACCGTCGAGCAGCAGACCGATCTCCCCCAGCTGGTGGTCCGCCCGCGTCCAGCCGAGCTGGCCGCATTCGGCATGCGGCCCGGTGAGCTGGCGGCGTTCGTCGAGACCGCGTTCGCCGGTCGCACCGTCTCCAGCTGGCGCGAGGCGGACCGCCTGTACGAGGTCGTCGTGAAATTCCCCGACGAGCACCGCAACGACATCGCGCTCTTCTCGGCGGCACCGGTGGACGTCGACGGCCAGCGGTTCGCCGAGCTGTCCTCGGTGGCGCGCATCGACAAGACCCTCGGACCCAACCTCATCAATCGCGAGAACGTCCAGCGCCGCATCGTCGTCACCGCCAATGTCGCCGGGCGCGACGCGCGCGGCGCCGCCCTGGAGACCGACCGCCGGCTGCGCGAGACGCTGAAGCTCGGCGCCGGCTACCGGCTGGAGCTGGGCGGCGAGTTCGAGGCCGAAGCCTCGGCCAGCCGCACCATCGCGCTGCTCTCCGCCGTGGCCCTCGTCGGCATGGTCGCGCTCCTCTACGCCGCGTTCCGGTCGCTGCGCGACGCGGCGCTGGTCATGGTGAACCTCCCCCTCGCCCTGGTGGGGGGCGTCGTCGCGGTGCAGCTCGGCGGCGGCATCCTCAGCATCGCGTCGCTGGTCGGCTTCATCACCCTCTTCGGGATCGCGGCCCGCAACGGCATCATGATGATCACCCACATGCGGCAGCTCATCGCCGAGGGCGTCCCGATCGACGAGGCCGTCCTCCAGGGCAGCCTGGATCGGCTGATCCCGATCCTGATGACCGCGCTCACCGCCGCCCTCGCGCTCATCCCCATCGTGATGGCGACCGGCGAGCCGGGAAACGAGATCCAGGCGCCGATGGCGGCCGTCATCTTGGGCGGGCTCACCAGCTCGACGCTGCTCAACCTGCTGGTCCTGCCGGCGCTCTTCGCCCGCTTCGGCGTGTCGCGACGGGAGCGCCTGGCGGCGGCGCCGGGATGACGTCGCCCGGCGCAGCATCCGCTGCGGCCTCGAGCGCCACACGGCGCGGAGCTGCGGCCGGCCTGGCCGCGGCGGCCCTGTTTGGCCTGAGCGCCCCCATCGGCAAGCGCCTCGTCGAGGGGGCCGAGCCACAGCTCCTCGCCGGTCTCCTCTACGGCGGAGCTGCCGTGGGGTTCTGGCTGGTGCGGGCGGTTCACCGCGCGCCCACCGCCGAGGCCCCACTCCGCCGCGCCGACATTCCGGCGATCGCTGGCGTGGCGCTGCTGGGCGGGGCCATCGGACCGGTCCTCCTCCTCGTCGGTCTCTCCCGGGTGAGCGCGGTCGCCGGCTCGCTGCTCCTCAACCTGGAGGCGCCGGCGACGATGATCCTTGCCGCGCTGCTCTTCCGCGAGCACCTGGGCCGTCGCGTGGTGGCTGCCGCCGTGTGCATCGTGGGAGGCGCCGCGCTGCTCGGGCTGCGCCCCGGGGACGTGGCAGTCGACGCGGTGGGCGCGCTCTGCATCGCGCTGGCATGCTGCGCGTGGGGGCTCGACAACAACCTCACCCAGCGCCTCTCGCTGAAGGACCCCTTCGCCATCGTCCGCATCAAGGCGACCACCGCGGCCATCGCCAACGTCGGTATCGCCCTGCTGCGCGGGGTCGCGTGGCCGCCCGGATCGCTGGTCGCGGTCGCGATGGTCGTCGGCTTTGCGAGCTACGGCGTCAGCGTGCTGCTCGATGCGTACGCTCTCCGGCTGGTCGGGGCGGCGCGCGAGGCCGCGTACTTCGCGACGGCGCCCTTCCTGGGGGCCATCGCGGCCGTGGCGCTCTTCGGCGAGCGCCTGGGGGCCGTGGACCTGGCGGCGATGGCCGCCATGGTCGCCGGCGTCGTCCTCCTGGTCCTCGAGCGGCACGGGCACACCCACCACCACCACCCGCTCGACCACGAGCACGGTCACGTTCACGACGAGCACCACCAGCACCAGCATGGGCCCCACGACCCTACCGGGGAGCCGCACGTGCACGCGCATCGGCACGTCGACCTGGTGCACGATCACCCGCACGCCCCCGATCTTCATCATCGGCACCGCCACTGAACGGGACAGAAGACGATCCTCGACCGATGCACCTGCACCACCGTTGCACAACGGATCGGCCCTTGACCGAGGCGCCTGCCGCCAGGAGACTCCGGGCGTGATCTCGCCCGCGTCGGTGCTGCGCCTGCGCTCCGCAGCGATGCGTCGCCTGCGGCGGGTCGTCGGGGTCGCGATCGTCGCCTGGATCGCGCTGGTCGTGGCCGGACGCGAGCATGCCCTGCAGGCGATCGGCGTCGAGATCGCGTGCGTTCACCCCGGCAGCGCCGACCCGGTGCACGGGGCCGACGACGACCACGCGGCGCCCCCGGGCGACGAGCATGGGCGTGCGGCGCGCCCGGCCCACGCGGCAGAGCGCTCGGTCGACGTCGACGTCGCCGATGCTCCCGACGCGGACGAGGGAGACGACTGCCCTATAGGCTGCTCCGGCTGCGCCTGCGGCGCAGCTCCGTTCGCGATGCCGACGGTGACGGCGATCGCCTCGAGGACCTGGCGGGACGCCCCGTTCGTCCTCGGCTCCGGCTCGGTCGGACCGCGCCGTACCCCGACCGAGCTCGACCGTCCTCCGCGGCGGCGCGCGTAGTCGCCCGTCCGCCGGCTCGCGGCGATCTCCTGGAGATCGCGCCGCGCGCCGCGCCCGCGGGCATTCGCCGCCGGCAGCGCTCTCGCCCGAGGCGCGCGCCGCTCGATGCGCACGTGCGTGACCGCGCCCGGAGATTCGTTCCCATGAAGCTCGCTCGTCCCTCCCCCACCGCCTCACGGCGGCTGTGCGGAGTCGTCCCCTCGTTCGCCTCGCTCCTCGTCATCGCCGCCGCCGCCCCCGCGGAGGCGCGACCCGTCTCTCGCGAGGATGTCGTGCGGCTCGTCACGGCCGCGCCCGAGGCGCGGGCCGCGAGCGCGCGGGCGAGTGGCTACCGGGAAGCTGCAGAGGAGAGCGGCTCCATGTCGCTGGAGAACCCGGAGATCGCAGGCTCGGCCGGGCCGCGGCTCGACGGCGGGACCGCCACCCTCGCGCTGGGTGTCGGCCTGTCGCTGCCGGTCGACGTGTTCGGCCAGCGGGGCGCCCGCATCGCGGCCGCGAAGGCCGAGGCCTCGGCCGCCGAGGCCTCGGCGCGTGGCGCCGCGCTCGCTCCCCTGCGCGACGCGCTGTCTGTCCACGCGGAGGCGCTGGCGGCGAAGTCGCGGCGCGCCGTCTTCGTCGACCGCCTGCGGCTCGTCGAGGAGCTGGAGGTGGCGGCCAGCCGCAAGCGCCAGGCCGGCGAGGTCGCCGACAACGAGGTCGCGGTGGTGCGCCTGCAGCTCGGGCGCGAACGCGCCGCGATGGCCGCCCTCGATGGGACGATCGCGGTCCTGGAGGAGCAGCTCGCCGCAGTGCTGGCGCTCCCCGATGGCGAGAGGGCCGAGGCGTCCGGTCCCCTCTCGCCGGCGGACGCGCCGACGGCGCGAGGGCCCGCGAGTGTCGCCGTGCTCGCCGCCGAGGCGGAGGGTGCCGCGGCGCGGGCCCGCCTCCAGCGCCATGAGGCCGCGCGGCGTCCCACCCTGCGCCTGCTCGGGAACTACGAGCTCGACGACACCGCGCACATCATCACCGCAGGGATCGCCATCCCGCTCCCGCTGTACGGCGTCGGCAATGCCGAGGTCGCGGTGGCGCGCGGGGAGTCCGCAGCGGCCGCTCTGAGGGTGGCGGCGGCGCGACGGAGGGCGGGCGCCGACATGCGAGCAGCCCGTCTCCGGGTCGCGTCGACACGACGTGCGCTCGACGCGACCAGCCCCTCGGCGGTCGAGGCGCGGGGCATCGTGGAGCGCGCCCAGCGCGCTTACTCCGCGGGCGAGTCCGACCTCGCCACGCTCCTCCTGGTGCGGCGCGAGGCGCTGGAGAGCGAGCTGGCGATGGGCGACGCGGAGCTCGCCTACGCGCTCGCCGTCATCGAGGCCCACCTCCTCGAAGGCCGGTGGACGCGATGAACGCGCCCCCTCCGCAAGCACCACCGGTGCCTCCCACGCCGCGCGCACGCCTCGTCGTCGGTGGCCTGGTCGCGCTCCTCGGCATCGTGACCACCGCCTCGGTGAGCATCGCCATCGACCGTGCACTCCACGGTCGCGCGGCCGTGGAAGCGGACGAGCACGCGGGACATGACGACGAGCACGGAGGTCACGGAGACGGGAAGGAGCCCGAGGGCCCAGGCGAGGGCCACGAAGACCACGCCGTTCACACGGAGGAGGGCGAGAAGGGGAAGGGCGAGACGAGCAAGCACGGCGCGCACGTCGACGTCGCCACGGTGAAGCTCACCGAGGCCCAGCGTGCGACGGCCAAGCTCGAGATGAGCAGGGCGACCGCGGGGCGGGTCGACGAGATCATGACCCTGCCGGGCGAGGTCGCGTTCGACGCCGATCGCGTGGCGCACGTGACGCCCCGCTCAGAAGGCTCGGTGCGCGAGGTGAAGGTCGACCTGGGCGACACGGTGAAGAAGGGCGACGTCCTCGCGATCCTCGACTCCCGCGAGGTGGCGGGCATGCAGCAGGAGGTGATGGCGGCGCGCGCGCGGCGGGAGCTCGCGGAGGCGAACTTGAAGCGCATCGAGCCCCTGCACCGCGACGGGATCACCTCGGAGAAGGACCACCTGGCAGCGAGGCAGGTGCTGGCAGAGGCGAAGATCGCCGAGAGCAGCGCGGGGCAGAAGCTGGCGGCGGGAGCGGGCCCGCGCGCGAGCGGCAGCGGCCTGTCGCTGGTGGCGCCGCTCGACGGGACGATCGTAGCCAAGCACATCACCATCGGCGAGGTGCTGGCCCAGGGCACCGAGGCCTTCACCATCGCCGACGCCTCGCGCCTCTGGATCTGGAGCACCGCCCATGCGCGCGAGCTCTCCCGCGTGCGCAAGGGTCAGCGCGCATACCTCCGCGCCGACGGCATCGAGGAGCCGCTCCTGGGGACGGTCGACTTCGTCGAGTCGATGCTGGGCGAGAAGACCCGGACCGCGCGCGCGCGCATCGTGGTCGAGTCCCCCTCCGAAGGTTGGCGTCCCGGCATGTTCGTCGACGCCGAGCTGGTGGTCGGCGAGATCGACGCACCCGTGGTCGTGCGCGAGGACGCGATCCAGCGCCTCGGCGACCACCCGGTGGTCTTCGTGGAGGACGAGGGGCGCTTCGAGGCGCGCCCGGTCGAGCTCGGGAAGATCGGTCGCGACGCCGAGGGCCACCTGGTGCGGGCCATCGAGACCGGCCTCTCGGCCGGCGACTCCTACGTCGCGAAGAACGCGTTCATCCTCAAGGCGGAGCTCGGCAAGGGCTCCGCCGCCCACGAGCACTGAGGAGGCCGACATGATGCACCTCCTCTCGCGCATCCTCGAGATCTCGATCCGTCACCGCTGGCTGGTGCTGGCGCTCACCGCCGCCCTCCTGGTCGTCGGCGGGCTCCAGTTCAACCGCCTGCCCATCGACGCGGTACCGGACATCACCAACGTCCAGGTGCAGATCAACACCTCGGTCAAGGCGCTGGCGCCCTACGAGGTGGAGCGGCGCGTCACCGTCCCCATCGAGAGCGTCCTCGGCGGCCTCCCCAGGGTCGAGCAGGTCCGGTCGCTCTCGCGCTACGGCCTGTCGCAGGTGACGGTGGTGTTCGACGACGGCACCGACGTCTTCTTCGCGCGCCAGCTGGTCGCCGAGCGGCTCGCCAACGCCAAGGGGTCGCTCCCCGAGGGCGTGGAGCCGGAGATGGGCCCCATCGCGACGGGCCTGGGCGAGATCTACATGTGGACGGTCGACGCCGCCCCCGACGCGAAGAAGGCGGACGGGACGCCCTACGACGCCGCGGACCTGCGGACGCTCCAGGACTGGGTGATCAAGCCCCAGCTGCGGACCGTCCGCGGGGTCACCGAGATCAACTCCATCGGAGGCTACGAACGGATCATCCAGGTCTCGCCCGAGCCCTCCAAGCTCGTCGCCTACGGCCTCTCCTTCGGGGACGTGCGCCAGGCATTGGAGAGGAACAACAGCAACGCCGGCGGCGGCTACATCGCGCATCGCGGCGAGCAGCTCCTGGTGCGCAGCGTCGGGTCGGTGCGCTCGGTGGAGGACGTCGCGCGCGTCGTCGTCGGCGAGGACGACGGGACGCCGATCCGCATCTCCGACATCGGCACCGTGGCGCCCGGTGAGGAGCTCCGCACCGGCGCTGCCACCGCCGACGGCAAGGAGGTGGTGATCGGCACCGCCATCATGCTGGTGGGCGAGAACAGCCGCACCGTCTCGGAGCGAGTGCACACCCGGCTGGAGGAGGTGAAGAAGAGCCTCCCTCCCGGCGTCGTGGTGCGGACCGTCTACGACCGCACCTATCTGGTCAACGCCACGCTGCGCACGGTGGGCCTGAGCCTCCTCGAGGGCGCGGCGCTGGTGGTCGCGGTGCTCTTCCTCCTCCTCGGCAACGCCCGCGCGGCGATCATCGCCGCGCTCGCCATCCCGGCGTCGATGGCCTTCGCGGCGATCGGGATGGTGGAGGGCGGCGTCAGCGGCAACCTGATGAGCCTGGGCGCGATCGACTTCGGCCTCATCGTCGACGGCTCGGTCATCATCGTGGAGAACTGCGTCCGCCGCTTCGCCGCCGAGCAGCACGCGCGCGGCCGGCTGCTGACGCTGGAGGAGCGCCTGCGCCTCGCCTACGAGGCGTCGAGCGAGGTGCGCAAGGCGACGATGTTCGGCGAGCTCATCATCGCCATCGTCTACCTGCCGATCCTGACCCTCACCGGCGTCGAGGGGAAGATGTTCCGCCCGATGGCGCAGACGGTGGTGCTGGCCCTCGCCGGCGCGACCATCCTGTCCATGACCTTCATCCCCGCCCTGGTGGCGGTGCTGCTGAGCAAGAAGGTGGAGGAGAAGGAGGGAAGACTCATGCGCTGGGCCACAGCCGGCTACCAGCGCGTCCTGGGGACGGCGCTGGCGATGCGCGTCCATGTGCTGGTCGCTGCGGGCATGCTGCTGCTGCTGTCGGGGTCGATCGCCGCGGGGCTGGGCAGCGAGTTCGCTCCGAAGCTCAGCGAGGGCGCGCTGGCCATCCAGCCCGCGCGCATTCCTTCGATCTCGCTCGACCAGAGCGTCGCCATGCAGATGCAGCTGGAGACGGCGCTGCGAGAGAAGTTCCCTGACGAGATCTCCGAGATCTTCGCGCGAACCGGGACCGCAGAGGTGGCGACGGACCCGATGGGGCCCAACGTCTCCGACACCTACGTGATGCTCAAGCCGCGCGACGGCTGGACGAAGGCGGGGTCGCAAGAGGAGCTGGCCGAGGCGATGGAGGAGGTGGTCGCCACCCTGCCCGGCCAGAGCTACGAGTTCAGCCAGCCCATCGAGCTTCGCTTCAACGAGCTCATCAGCGGTGTCCGCAGCGACGTCGCGGTCAAGGTGTTCGGCGACGACCTCGACCAGCTGCTCCGGACGGCGACCGAGATCGGGGCCTTGCTGAGCAGCGTGGACGGCGCTGCCGACGTGAAGGTCGAGCAGGTGTCGGGCCTACCGGTGCTCACGCTCGACGTCGATCGCGAGGCGACGGCCCGCCTCGTTCTCACCATCGCAGACGTCCACGAGGTCGTG
>JBKJLX010000649.1:0-3897 GCA_046596645.1 Polyangiaceae bacterium | reverse complement strand
CGTGCTCCTCCTCTTCTCGGTCGCGTTCCTGCGCACGCAGAGCCGCATCCTCTTCCGTGGCTGGTGGGAGGTGGTGCCGGTGCTCGCCATCGTCGGCACCGGTGGCTTCACGCTCGCCGTCCGCCCCGCGACCCGTCACGTCCTCCGGGCGCTCGATCTGGGGGCCGACGGCCCTCGCGAAGCGCTGTCACAGGGCCTGTCGCAGGCGCGTCGCCTGCCCACGCGGCTCAGCCTGATGAACTTCGCGACCTGGCTCGCCTTCACCACGGTGGGCGTCTTCTATTTCCGGCCCGGGCCGGCCCAGTGGAACCCGGGCGACGCGGTGATGCAGCTCCTCTACGGCGCGCTGTTCTCCTGGGGCGTCGCTTTTTATCAGCGCGGCCTGCACGAGGACGCCATGCGTCCGATCGTCGCCCTCATCGCCGGCTGGGTGGGCGAGGGCGAGCGGCACGGCGCCGCGCCGCCGGCGCGGCTGGAGCAGCGCATGCTCAGCGACTTCGGCCTGCCCTACGCGTTCACCGCCGTGCTCTCGCTGCTCTCCACCATCGCGCTCTATCGCACGCTCTCCACCGATCTGACGTGGACCGAGGACTTCAACGCGATCATCGCGCTGGTGACCTCGTTCACCATGCTCGGCCTCGCGGTGGGCAGCGTCATCGTGCGTGCGGCGCGGGAGATCGCGCGGCCGCTGGGACAGGTGGCAGCCGCGGCGGAGACGGTCGCGGCCGGCAACCTGGACGCTCGCCTCCCCGCGGTGCGCGGCGCCGCCGAGGTGGTCGGCCTGGCGGAGAGCGTCGAGCGCATGCGGCGCGCGCTGGCCAAGACCATTGGCGAGCTGGAGGACGAGCGGGCGCACCTCGAGGCCAACGTCGAGGCGCGCACCGCCGAGCTGCGCCGCGCGCTCAAGGAGCTGCGCGATGCGCAGACCGCGCTGGTCCACACCGAGCGGCTGGCCTCGCTGGGCGAGCTGGTCGCCAACGTCGCCCACGAGATCGGCAACCCGCTGAACGCCATCGCCGGCTCCTCCGGACCGCTGGAGCAGCTGGCCGCCGACGTGCGCTCCATGCTCGACGCCTACCGCGCGGCGGAGAGCGACCTGCCGGACGCGAAGCGGCTCGAGCTGGAGGCTCGCCGGAGCGAGCTCGACCTCGACGCGACGCTCGACGACCTCACCGGGATCTCCAGCGTGGTCCGGCGCGCCACCGAGCGCGGGGTGCGCATCGTCCAGAACCTGAAGAACTTCTCGCGAACCACCGGCGAGCCGCTGCCCAGCGATCTCCACGCCGGCATCGAGGAGACGTTGCTGCTCCTCGGGCCTCGCCTGCGCCAGGCCTCGATCCGCGTCACCCGGCGCTTCGGTGATCTCCCGCCGGTGGTGTGTCGCGCCGGCGAGGTGAACCAGGTGTTCCTCAACCTGATCATGAACGCGGTGCAGGCGCTGGAGACCCTCCCCGGGGCGACCGAGGGCGAGGGCTCCGTCGGCCGCGAGATCGCCATCGAGAGCAGCGTCGAGGGCACGGTGGCGGTGGTCGCCTTCGAGGACAGCGGGCCCGGCGTCCCCAGCGGGATGGAGAGCCGGATCTTCGACCCCTTCTTCACCACCAAGCCGCGAGGCCAGGGCACCGGCCTCGGGCTGTCCATCTCCACCGAGATCGTCCGGCGCCACGGGGGCAGCCTCCGGGTGGAGCGCAACGGGCAGACCGGCGCCCGCCTCGTCTGCCGCCTTCCCCTCGAGGGCACGCGCACCCGCGACAGCCTGGCGCCGTCCTCCGGTCCGGTGTCGGGCGCGAGCGTGAGGCCCGTCCCCTCGCCCCGCTGAGCGCGAAGCTCACTTCGCACATCGTCCGCACCGTCAGGTGCGGCGACGAAGAAACACATTTCGTTATTTCCCCGCCGCCCCGGGAGTGGGAAGAGCCCGCCATGCCGTCCGGAGCACAGAAGAGCAAGGCCGCGAAGCTGAAGAGCATGCTGACCCGGAAGGAGCTGGCCTTCCTGATGGAAGCGCACAACGGGCTCTCGGCGAAGGTCGTGCAGGAGGCGGGCTTCGAGGGGATCTGGGGCTCGGGCCTCTCCATCTCGGCGGCGCTGGGAGTGCGCGACAACAACGAGGCCAGCTGGACGCAGGTGCTCGAGGTCGTCGAGTTCATGAGCGACGCCACCGAGATCCCCATCCTCCTCGATGGCGACACCGGCTACGGCAACTTCAACTCGATGCGCCGCCTGGTGCAGAAGCTCGAGCAGCGCAACGTCGCCGGCGTCTGCATCGAGGACAAGATCTTCCCCAAGACCAACAGCTTCATCCGCGGCAGCTCGCAGCCGCTCGCCGACATCTCCGAGTTCGCCGGCAAGATCAAGGCAGGGAAGGACGCGCAGCGCGACGACGACTTCGTCATCGTCGCCCGCGTCGAGGCCTTCATCGCCGGCTGGGGTCTGGACGAGGCGATGAAGCGCGCCGAGGCCTACCGCCTGGCCGGCGCCGACGCGATCCTCATGCACTCGGCGCTGAAGAGTCCCAGCGAGATCCTCGCCTTCAAGAAGGAGTGGGGGGATCGCCTGCCGGTCGTGATCGTGCCGACCAAGTACTACGCGACGCCGACCGACGTGTTCCGCGATCAGGGCATCAGCCTGGTCATCTGGGCGAACCACATCATGCGCGCGTCGCTCACGGCGATGAAGGAGACGGCGGCCCGCATCAAGGCCGACGAGAACCTCCTCGCGGTCGAGGACAAGGTCGCCACCGTGGCCGAGGTCTTCCGCATCCAGGGGGAGGATGAGCTGGCCGAAGCGGAGAGCCGCTACCTGCCCAGGACCGCCGGTCACACCACCGCGGTGGTCCTCGCCGCCTCCCGGGGGGAGGAGCTGGGAGAGCTCACCGCCGAGCGCCCCAAGGCGATGGTGGAGCTGGGCAAGGCGCCCATCCTCCAGCACATCGCGCAGACGTACCGCGCCGTCGGCATCAAGGACATCGTCGTGGTGCGCGGCTACAAGAAGGAGGCGGTCAACCTCACCGGCCTCTCCTACGTCGACAACGACGACTACGCGAAGACGCAGGAGGTCAGCTCGCTCGCCCGCGCGCTGCCCAAGGTCACCTCCGGCATGTGCGTGTCGTACGGCGACGTCCTCTTCAAGAAGTACGTCGTCGCCGCCCTGATGGAGTCGGAGGCCGACATCGCCATCTCGGTCGACACCGCCCACGCGGAGAGCCGCAACCGCGGCCGCCTCGCCGACTACGTCGTCTGCTCGGAGCCGCCCTCGCGCACCTCCTTCCTGAAGAAGGTGACCGTGAAGGCGTTCGTCAGCGACGCCGACCGCAAGGATCTCCACGGTGAGTGGATGGGCGTCCTCTATGCGAGCGAGAAGGGCGCGGCGACGATCAAGGCCCACGTCAAGACGCTGGAGGCCGAGCAGCCGGAGCGTCTCGCCAAGATGAAGCTGCCCGATCTGCTGACCGACCTGATGGCCAAGGGCGTCGAGATCCGGGCGCTGTACGCCACCGGCAACTGGCTCGACATCGACCACGTCGACGACGTGGTCGCCGGCGCCAGCTTCTGAGACGCGCCGGTCCGGCTTCCGGACGGGCGCACCCGCTCCTACACGTGCGCCGGGCGCGCGGCGCGCAGGCTGGGGGGCCTGGCGGCGGAGCGCGCGGGTTCGTACCGAGCCCGCGCGTGAAATCGACGCCGGGCGAGGGCGACGTGTAGCATTCGAGCCCGAGTGTCCGCGCCGATGCGCGGGCGATGCCTGCGAGGCGATCGCAGGCCCTCAAGGAGAACGCGTGGCTCAACGAACACCCGCCGCACCTCGTGCCTCGTCGACGGATCCGATGCTCGGCAAGGTCGTCGCCGGCCGCTACCGGCTCGAGGCTCGGCTCGGCGAGGGCGGCATGGGCGTCGTCTA
>JBKJLX010000601.1:0-6457 GCA_046596645.1 Polyangiaceae bacterium | reverse complement strand
CTGGCGAGACGCCGTCGGCGCATCCCCACGCGCCCAGGATCAGCGCCCAGGACGAGCACGCACGGAGGGCGCTGAGACGCCGGATGGATCCGTCGCGGATCGAGCGAGGGAAGAAGGTGAGGGTGGCCACGCGGCATTGTCGGCGGGGCCCCGGGCGCCAACAAGGCCAAATCCCCCGCGGGTCGGGTTGAACGCCGACGTGGTGAGCATCCTCGGCTATGCCCCCGGCGAGATCGAGGCCCTGGGCGCGGGCCTCCTTTCCAGGATCATCCACCCTGCCGACCAGCCCAGGCTGGTCGAGCTGATGCAGCGGTGGGCCGACGTGAAGGACGACCGCTGGCTCGATGCCGAGCTGCGGATGCGGGCCGTCGGCGGTCGCTGATCAGGCCAGGTGGCTCATCCCAGCTCGCTCATCGGAGGGCAGGAGCAGATCAGGTTCCGGTCGCCGTAGGCGTTGTCGACCCGGGCGACGGGGGGCCAGTACTTGTGGTCGCGCAGCCACGGCGCGGGGAATGCGGCCACCTCGCGCGAGTAGCCGTGCTCCCAGGTGTCGGCGCAGACCGCGTCGGCCGTGTGCGGCGCGTTCTTCAGGGGGTTGTCGGCGCGGTCCAGCTCGCCGCGCTCGATGCCTCGGATCTCCTCGCGGATGCGCAGCATGGCGTCGCAGAAGCGATCCAGCTCGCTCTTGGGCTCGCTCTCCGTCGGCTCGATCATGAGCGTGCCCGGCACCGGGAAGGACATGGTGGGCGCGTGGAAGCCGTAGTCCTGCAGGCGCTTGGCGATGTCCTCCACCTCGATGCCGGCGGTCTTCTTGAAAGGGCGGCAGTCGAGGATGAACTCGTGGGCGACGCGACCGCGCTCGCCGACGAACAGCACCTCGTAGGAACCTTCGAGGCGCTTCGCCATGTAGTTGGCGTTGAGGATCGCGATCTCCGTCGCGCGCCGCAGGCCGGCGCCTCCCATCATCGCGATGTACATCCAGGGGATCACGAGGATGCTGGGGCTGCCGTAGGGCGCCGCGCTGACGAAGCCGGTGCGGGTGGTGCTGGCGTCGTCGAGACGCGTCTTCGGCAGGAAGGGCGCCAGGTGCGCGGCCACGCAGATGGGGCCCATGCCGGGGCCGCCGCCGCCGTGGGGGATGCAGAAGGTCTTGTGCAGGTTGAGGTGGCATACGTCGGCGCCGAAGTCGCCGGGCCGCGTGATGCCGACCTGCGCGTTCATGTTCGCACCGTCCATGTAGACCTGCCCGCCGTGCTGGTGGACGACGTCGCAGATCTCGCGGACCTGCTCCTCGAACACGCCGTGCGTCGACGGGTAGGTGATCATCAGCGCCGCCAGGTCCCTGGCGTGGGCGGCAGCCTTCTTGCGCAGATCGTCGAGGGACACGTTGCCCTTGGCGTCGCACTCCACCGCGACCACGCGCATGCCGGCGAGGATGGCGCTGGCCGGGTTGGTGCCGTGCGCGCTGGTGGGGATGAGGCAGACGTCGCGGGCCGCGTCGCCGCGGCTCGCGTGGTAGGCCTGCACCGTCAGCAGGCCGGCGTACTCGCCCTGGGCGCCGGAGTTCGGCTGCAGGCTGGTCGCCGCGAAGCCGGTGAGCTGGGAGAGCCAGGTCTCGAGATCCTGGAAGATCTTCGCGTAGCCGGCGGCGTGCTCGGCGGGGGCGAAGGGGTGCATGCCGCCGATCTCCGGCCAGGTCACCGGGATCATCTCGCTGGTGGCGTTGAGCTTCATCGTGCAGGAGCCGAGCGCGATCATGCTGGTGGTCAGCGAGAGGTCGCGCGCCTGCAGCTTGTTGAGGTAGCGAAGCAGCTCGGTCTCCGAGCGGTGGGCGTGGAACACCGGGTGCTCGAGGAAGGCGCTGGTGCGCGCGAGCTCGGGGGGGAGCGCCTCCTCCGCCGCGGGGGCGAGCTCGGCCCACGTCGGGGCGATCCGGCCGCTGCGGCCCGACGCGAAGACGGAGAGCAGCGCCTCGACATCGGCGCGGGTCGTCGTCTCGTCGAGTGCGACGCCCACCGAGCCGTCGTCGAAGCGGCGGAGCGCGTAGCCGGCGGCCTCCGCGCGGGTGACCAGCGCCGCGCCGTCCTGCGGCGAGGTGGGGATGCGCACGGTGTCGAAGCGCGGGCCGCGGCCGACGTCGAAGCCGAGCTGGCGGAGGCCGGCGCTGAACCCGCTGGTGAGGCCGCGCACGCGGCGGGCGATGGCGAGCAGCCCCTCCGGCCCGTGGTAGACGGCGTAGGTGCTGGCGACGATCGCCAGCAGCACCTGCGCCGTGCAGATGTTGCTGGTCGCCCGGTCGCGGCGGATGTGCTGCTCGCGCGTCTGAAGCGCCAGGCGCAAGGCGGGCTTGCCGCGCGCGTCCCTCGAGACGCCGATGATGCGGCCGGGGACGTGGCGGCTGTGCTCGGCGCGGGTCGCGAAGAAGGCAGCGTGCGGGCCGCCGAAGCCCATGGGCACGCCGAAGCGCTGCGTGGTGCCAAAGGCGACGTCGGCGCCCACCTCCCCGGGGGGGACGAGCAGCGTGAGCGCCAGGAGGTCGGTGGCGAACGCGACCAGACAGCCCGCGGCGCGCGCCTTTTCCACGAAGGCCCGCGGGTCCTCGACGCGGCCGTCGGTGGTGGGGTAGGCGACGATGGCGCCGAAGGCGCGGTCGAGCGGCGCGGCGGCGGGGGCGCCGACCAGGACCTCGATCTTCAGCGGCTTCGCGCGGGTGCGCACCACGTCGATGACCTGCGGGTGGCAGCCTTCGTCGACGAAGAACACGTTGCGGTCGTTGCGGGCCACGCGGTGGCAGAGCGTCATCGCCTCGGCCGCGGCGGTCGCCTCGTCGAGCAGCGAGGCGTTGGAGAGCGGCAGACCGGTGAGGTCCGACACCATGGTCTGGAAGTTGAGCAGCGCCTCCAGACGGCCCTGCGCGATCTCCGCCTGGTAGGGCGTGTACTGCGTGTAGAAGCCGGGGTTTTCCAGCACGTTGCGCAGGATCACCGGGGGGGTGATGGTGCCGTGGTAGCCCTGCCCGATGCAGCTCCGCAGCGGGCGGTTCTGCCGGGCGATGCCGCGCAGCACCTCGAGCACCTCGTGCTCGCCGCGGGGGTGCGCGTCGTCCAGCCCGTCGAGGGCGGCCGCGTCCTTGCGGCGGATGCTCTCGGGGATGGTCTCGGCGACCAGCGCGTCGAGCGACGCCGCGCCGACGGCCTCGAGCATCGCCTCCACGTCGGCCGCGCGAGGGCCGATGTGACGGTGGAGAAACGTGTCGGAGGGGCTCAGCGCGTCGTGCTTCACGGGACCGGTTCTTTACACCCTCCGCCGCTCCGGGGCGAGGCGGCCCAGGGGCCGCAGGACCATGACTCTGTTTCTGGATCGGTGCCTGACGGTGCTGAAATCACGGTCCGGCCGCGGTACCGTCGGGGGGATGAACACGCCCGCTCCCCCGACCCAGGACCACGGGCACGCGTGCGGATTCTCGCTCGCCATCACCGTCGCCCTCATCGGCGCCAGCGCCGCGGTGCTGGGGGTCGCCGGCATCCCCAAGGAGACCACCTCTGCCACCGGCATCCTCGTTGCGACCTTCGGCGGCTTCGCCTTCGTCGGCGGTCAGGCGGCGATGATCACCGGCTTCATGGCGATGAAGCAGCGCGAGAACGGCCTCTGGGTGCTGCCCGCGCTGCTCGGCGCCTTCCTCGGGGTGGCGGCGTTCCTGGGCATGATGGGGCTCTTCCTGTACGTCGGCGCCGTCAAGGCCGGCTTCCACTTCTAGGGGCATGACGCGCGTCCTCGTCCTCGGCGCCACGTCCGCCATCGCGGCCGAGGTCGCGGCGTCGCCGCCGACATCGTCGCCGCGATCGACCGGGGCGCTGGCGAGGTCTGGGTGCCCGCCATCTGGGGTGCGATCATGCCGTTGGGTGCGCAACCTGCCGGAGCGCCTGTTCCAGCGCCTCCCGTTCCTCTCCGGCCGGTGACCACCTCGAGCGATGACCACGGTCTCCCCGGCGGCGCGCGTTGATTCCGCGGCTGCTCCGTGTCAGTTCGGCTCCTTCCGAGAGGTGCCCCTGTGAAGCAGTCCGCCGCCGTCCGCCCCGAGCCCAACTACCAGCGCAAGGCCGCCATCGCCCACGGCGGCGCGGTCGACCACACCGGCGCCGTCGCGGTGCTGACGATCCCGAACTTCGATCTGGGTCGCACCATCTTCCAGACGCTGGAGGGCAAGGCGGCGCGCTACGTCATCCAGAAGCGCATCGCCAAGGACGTGCGCTGGTTCGTCGACGACGCGAAGCGCGTGCAGGCGGCTTACGAGGCGATCGCGGCCCGCGGCCCGCTCCCCGACGTCAGCCCGGAGCTGATGAAGTTCCTGGTGGAAGAGTGCGACTTCGACGTCGAGCACGCGGACGGCTCGTTCCTCGATCACCTCTATTTCTGCTTCGAGTACGGGGTGCGCCACTACCCGCAGCGCTCGCCGCTGGTGCTGCTGCTGCACTCCATCCTCGGCACCGGCACCAACACCTTCGCCATGCACCCGTCGAAGATCCCGGCGCTGCGCGCGCTGGTGACGCCCTTCGAGTGGACGCACGTCGAGGCGTTCCCCTCGATCCTCCGCCTCCTTTACGCGGGCGAGCTGCGCCGCGAGCTGCGCGAGAACCTGCACCGCGCCGGCGCGCTGAAGGAGATTCGATGCAACCGCGTCATCGACAATGCGCCGATCACCCTGTCGGGCGAGGACTTCTGGATCGCCCTCAACTACCAGCTGATCCACCTGGTCGACTTCATGCCGGTGGCCAACTGGGCCACCCACCTGAACGACACCTCGTTCATCCTCCTCCGCGATCTCCTCGACCTCATGGAGCGCGCCGGCCAGCGGGAGGTGTTCGTGAAGTACGAGCCGCCCAACGCCGGGCGGTCCGCGGTCGGCGAGCACCTGGGCGTCGGCGGGTGGTTGACCACGAGGATCCCGGTCGACGTCAGCGAGAAGATGGCGAGCGCGTCGGTGAAGAATTTCTCTGCCCGCATCGGCCACGACGTCCGCTACTCGATCACCTGGGCCTGAATCGTCAAGGCCGCCCCAGCCGGGCGGACGAGGCGGTCGGGATCTGCGTGAATCGCTGACCGGTCCGCCCCGGCGCCTCGCGGGATGCGCTGGGGCGTATGCTAGGGGGGACGCCGGCGATGTCGCCCTGCGATGCGCTGCTACAAGGGTGCGTCGTCGTGACGCGTCGGTGGACGGGCCGCCCCTCGGGCGACGAGGCGGGGCGAAGCAGCTGGAATGAGCATGAACGAACGCGAGCGGCTGTTCGATCTTTCGCTGGACCTGATGGCGGTGGCCAGCTTCGACGGCCAGCTGCTGCAGGTGAACCCGGCGTGGACCGCGTGCCTCGGCTGGAGCGCCGCAGAGCTCGTCGGGCGACCGTGGGTCGACCTCGTCCATCCCGAGGACCGTGCAACCACGATCGGCTTCGCCCAGACCCTGCTCGCGGGCCTGCCGGTCGCTGCGTTCGAGAACCGGTGCCTCCACAAGGACGGATCCAGCCGCTCGCTGGCGTGGAGCGCGCTCCCGGTGACGGCGTCGCGCCAGATCTTCGCCGTGGCCCGCGACGTCACCGAGCCGAACCGGCAGCTCGAGCGACACCTGCAGAACGAGCGCCTGTTGCGCATGGCCGGGGCGACCGCCAGGGTCGGCGGGTGGGTCGTCGACCTCGCCGACGGCACGGCGACCTGGTCCGACGAGGTGTGCGCGATCCACGAGGTGCCGGTGGGCTTCCGGCCCCCGGTCGACACCGCGATCGAGTTCTACGCCCCCGAGAGTCGGCCCGAGATCACGCGCGTCGTGGCCGCGTGCGTCGAGCACGGGACGCCGTTCGTCGTCGAGCTGGAGATCATCACGGCCCTGGGCAACCGGCGCTGGGTGTGCGCCATGGGGGAGGCGGTGCGCGACGCGGCCGACCGGATCGTCCAGATCCAGGGCGCCTTCCAGGAGATCACCGACCGGCGGCGAGCCGAGGCCGCGCTGCACGCCAGCGAGGCGCGCTTCCGCACGGTCGTCCAGAGCTCGTGGGACGTCTTTCAACTGGTCGGCGGTGACGGCACGATCCTTTACGAGAGCCCGGCGGTCACGCGGGTACTCGGGTACCAGCCCGAGGAGATGGTCGGACGGAATGCCTTCGAGTTCGTCCATCCCGACGACGCGGCCGACTTGGCCAGGACGCCCCTCGAGCTGCCGCCCTCGGGCGCGTCCCAGGTCAAGGTCCTGCGGGTCCGCCACAAGAACGGCAGCTGGCGCTGGGTCGAGTCGTTCGAGGTCAACCTGCTCGACCACCCGGACGTCGCCGCCTTCGCGGTGAACTACCGGGACATCACGGACCGCAAACACGCCGAGGAGTCGCTCCGCGCCAGTGAAGAGGTGTTCCGCGCGATGGCCAACTCGATGCCGCAGCTGGCCTGGATCGCCTCGGCCGACGGCGCCATC
>JBKJLX010000540.1:0-22092 GCA_046596645.1 Polyangiaceae bacterium | reverse complement strand
GTCGTCCTCCACCACCTTGGCGTGGCGGCCGGTGAACGGCGACCAGGGGTCGACCAGGTTCTCCAGCGAGAGGCACTGATCGATGAAGGCCTCGACCTTGTTGATTCCCTGTCGCTCCAGGTGGCGCGTGAGGCGCGCCCCGTGGTTGGCCATCTTGTCGATCCACCGCCGATCGGGGTCGTACTTCGCCGCGCGCTTCGAGGGGTCGATGACGCCGGTGCGCGTGTCGAGGTCGGTCGTGCGGAAGCAGAAGTTGTTCTTGAAGAAGTCGACGTGGCCGCACACGTGCGCCATCACCAGCTTCTGATCGGTCAGCGAGTTCCCCTCCAGCAGGTAGGCGTAGGAGGGGTTGTTGTTGATGACCATCTCGTAGATCTTCGAGAGGCCGTACTCGTAGCTCTTGGAGAGCTGCTCGTAGTCCATGCCCCAGCGCCAGTGGGGGTAGCGGCTGGGGAAGCCGCCGTAGGCGGCGACCTCGTTCATCTGGTCGTATTTCAGCATCTCGAAGACGATGGGGAAGAAGTCGAGGCCGTAGCCGCGCGCGTCCTTCTCGATCTTCACCTGCCACTCGCGCAGGTAGCCGGGCAGCGCGGTGTTCAACGCGAACTGGCTCATTTGCCCTTCCCCAAGAAGTCCTTGATCGAGCCGACCACCGCGTCCTTGTCGCGGATCTCGCTGGTGACGACGCGCTCGTCACCTGCGAAGTGCTCGCGCAGGTCCTTGATGAACTGCCCGGAGCCGTAGGGGCTCTCCACCTGGCCGTAGGCGAACATGTTCACCGCCGGCAGGAGCTGCTTCTTCATGATCTCCACGCACTGCAGCGTGTCGTCCATCGACCAGTTGTCGCCGTCGGAGAAGTGGAACGGGTAGATGTTCCACTCGCTCGCCGGGTAGTGGTCGTGGATCAACTGCGCGCACAGCTTGTAGGCGCTGGAGATCATCGTGCCCCCCGACTCCCGGGTGCGGAAGAAGGTATCGCGATCGACCTCGCGCGCCACCGCGTCGTGGATGATGAAGCGGGACTCCAGGCCCTTGTACTGGCGGGTCAGCCAGGCATCGAGCCAGAAGGACTCGATGCGCACGATCTCCTTCTGCTCGTCCCCCATCGAGCCCGACACGTCCATCATGTAGATGATGACGGCGTTGGCGATCGGCTCGGTGACCGTCTTCCACGAGCGGTAGCGCTTGTCGTCCGGCACCGGGACCACCACCGGCTTGTCGGGGCGGAAGGTGCCGGAGGCGATCATCCTCTTCAGGGCCTCGCGGTAGGTGCGCTTGAAGTGGCGCAGCGACTCCGGCCCCACCCGGCGGATGCCCGAGTACCGGTCGTGTGCGTCCGAGATCTTGCTCTTGCCCTTGTCCATGATGTCGGGGAGCTCGAGCTCCTCGCCCAGGATGTCGGCCAGCTCGTCGAGGGTGACGTCGACCTCGAGCGAGTGATCGCCGGAGTCGCTGCCCGCCTTGCCCTTGCCGTCCCCCTCCTGCTCGCCGCCCATCGGGTCGCCCGGCTCCCCCTCGCCCTGGCCGACGCCGCCCGACTGCTTGTCGCCGAAGCGGAAGCGGGGGATGTCGATCTGGGGGATGGGGATGGAAACGAGGTCCTTCCCTTTGCGCCCGATCAGCTCGCCCTGGGAGATGTACCGGCGCAGGTTCTGCCGGATCTTGCCGCGAACGATCTGACGGAAGCGCCCGTGGTCCTGGTCGATCTTGAGCGACACCGCGGGGAGGATAGCAGGCGCCCGAGCCCAGGCCGCGATGTGCTAGACGAAGCTCGGAATGCTGGCAGGGCTCTCGGTGCGATCCGAGGAGCGGCGCGACGTCGTCGTGGCGTTCGCCTTTCTCGCGGCGTTCGTCGGCAGCCACTCCATCCTCGAGACGGGGCGCGACGCGCTGTTCCTCTCGCGCATCCCGGCGACCCAGCTGCCGTTCATGATGACCGCGATCGCGGTCCTGTCGCTCATCGTCAACAGCCTCCAGGACACGCTCTCGCGCATGCGCGCGCGGCGCACCCTGGCCGTCATGGGGCTCTTCGCCGGGGTCTTCACGGTCGGCCTGTGGACCCTGCTGGGGGTCCTCGGCGACGCGGGCCTGTACATTCTCTACGTCTGGTCGGGCGTCGTCGCCACCCTGGTGCTCCTCCGCTTCTGGACGCTGATGGGGGACCTCTTCAGCGTCACCCAGGCCAAGCGCCTGTTCGGCTTGATCAGCACGGGTGCCGTGGTGGGCGCCATCGTGGGGAGCGGGATCGCCACCGCGCTGGCAGGCCGCATCCCCACGCCGACCTTCATCCTCATGGGCGGCGTGGGCTTCGCCGCCTCCGCCTTCCTGCCGCCGCTCTTCTCCCACGCGGCGGACGCGGGGGCACCCAGCCCATCGCAGGGCGGTAGCTGGTTCAGCTCGGTGGGGGACTCGGCGTCCTTCGTCACGCGGCACCCGTACGCCTTTCGCGTCGCGCTCATCACCGGCGCGGCGTCGACGGCGCTCGGCCTCGCCGACTTCGCCTTCCGGACGACGGTCGCCCGCGAGGTGTCCACCGCGCACCTGGCGCAGGTCCTGGCGACCCTCGCGCTCGCCCTCAACGTCCTGTCGTTCCTGGTCCAGCTGGCGAGCGCCAGCATCCTACGCCGCCTGCCCCTGCCCTGGGTGCTGGCCATCCTCCCGTCCTTGCTGGTCTCGGGGGGCGTCTGGCTCCTGGCCGGAGGCGGCCTGTGGGCGGCGTACGCGCTGAAGGGCGCCGACGGGAGCCTCCGCTACAGCCTGCACAAGACGGCCACCGAGCTGCTCCACCTCCCCCTGTCGGAGACGGAGCGCAAGCACGCCAAGGCCTTCCTCGAGGTGGTGGCCAACCGCGGGGGCCAGGTGGTCGCCGCCGGTCTGGCGCTGGCGGTCGCTTCTTCCGCCAGCGAGCAAAACATCCTGGCCGCGCTGGTGGTGGGCCTCTCCATCGCGTGGTGTGCGCTGGCGGTGCTCCTCCGCTCCCACTACGTCGCGCTCTTCCGCGCCAACCTCGTCAGCGGCCGCCGGCGCTCCTTCGACGATTACCCCGATCTCGACGTCGCCAGCCTGGAGAAGCTGCTCCAGTCGCTGGACGACGAGTCCGACGCGAAGGTGGTGGCGGCGCTCGCCATCCTCGAGCGCGAGCACAAGGCCCACGTCGTCCCCACGCTGATCCTCTACCACCCGTCGGAGGAGGTGGTGGTCGCCGCCCTGCGCATCTTCGCCACGGCGCGGCGGCGAGTCGCGCTCCACGCCATCGGCCACCTGCTCCGTCACCCCAGCGCGCGCATCCGTGCCGAGTCGGTGGCGGCGCGCGCGGTGATCGACCCCGACGAGCGGCTGGCCGAGCGCCTGGAGCGCGAGGAGTCACCGGAGGTCCGCGCCGCCCTGCTCGCGACCATGGCCTCCTCGGGGGTGATGACGCCCGACGAGGCGCGCACACGTCTGGCGTCGGTCGTCGAGGACGGGAGCATCGAGTCGCGCACGGTGATCGCGGAGATCATCGGCTGGCGTCGTTTTCAGCCGCTGGAGCCGGTGCTGGTGGCCCTGGTCGGCGCGACCGAGGTCGAGGTCCGGAAGGCCGCCACCCGCGCGCTGGGCGCGCTGCGCACGCCGACCGCAGCGGCGGCGGTGGTTCCGCTGCTGGCCGACGAGGGGTGCAAGCGCCTGGCGCGCGCCGCGCTGGTCGAGGCGGAGGACATCGGCTTCGCCGCGGCGCACGCGGCGTTCGCCGACGTCGACACCGAGAAGCCGGTGCGGTGGGAGCTACCGCGCACGCTCGCCCAGATCGATCCCGACCGCGGGGCGCGCGCTCTCATGGACACGCTGGCCACCGAGCCCGACGGCATGGTGCGCTACCGGGCGCTGGGCGCGCTGATCTGGATCAAGCGATATCGCCCCGACATCCGGCTCGACTTCGGCATGCTCGACGAGGAGGTCCGCGCCACGCTCTCGCGTGCCTACCGCTACCTGGACCGCCAGCTCATCCTGCAGCGCGCGGCGCGCGAGGCCTCGTCGCGGTCGACCCCCGGGCATGCGCTCCTGGTCGACATGCTGCGCGACAAGCGGCAGAACGCCACCGCGCGGCTCTTCCGGCTCCTCGCGCTGCGGTGGCCGAAGCACCCGTTTCTCGACATCCTGCGCAGCATCGAGGCCTCGGACCGGCACGCACGCGCGGGCGCCATCGAGCTGATGGAGAACATCCTCCCCGCGCCGCTGCGGCTGGCCGTGGGCGGCCTGGTGGACGACGTCGACGACGAGGCGCGACAGGCGTCGGGCAGCGCGTTCCACGAGCCGCTGGAAGCGGACTACGAGTCGCTCCTCGAGCAGCTGCTCGACAGCTCGAGCGAGGTGGTGCGCGATCTCGCGGCGTACCACGTGGCCGAGCTGCGGCTCGAGGCGCTGCGGCCCAAGCTCACCGAGCTCTCGGCGGCCGGCAAGGCCACGCCCGACGTGACCCGCGCCCTCGAGGTCCTCGACGGCGCCCCCTCGCTCCGCTCCTCCACGACGCCGACGGAGGTGCTCGTTGCTGGATGAGAAGCCCGCGCTGAGGGGGGTGCGCGACAGGGTGCTGCAGCTGCGCGCCATGCCCAGCTTCGCCGCCCTCGACGAGGACGCGCTCATCCTCATGGCGGAGGACGCCCGCGTCCGCCGCTTCGCCGCGGGCGACCGCCTGCTCCGTCAGGGTCGGGCCATCGATCGCGTCTTCGTGGTGACCAGCGGCCGCGTCGAGGTGACGCGGAAGGACGTGCTCGTGGCGACGGTGACCGAGGGGGAGGTGGGGCTCCTGGGGTTGCTCGCCGGCGACGCGCAGGGCGTCGACGCCGTCGCCGTCGAGGCGTCGACCGCGCTCGAGATCCCCGCCGACACGGTGCATCGCAACATGCACGAGAGCTTCGCCATCACCCGCAACACCGTGCGGCTGCTGGCGCGGGAGCTGCTCGACAAGCGCGGTCACCTTCCGGTGGCGCCCGGCGCGCTGCCCGAGAGCGACGTCGGCGTCTGGCGCACGCGACCCCTCACCCTGGTGGAAAAGCTGCTTCTCCTGCGGGCGACGCCGCTCGGTCAGATCGCGAACCTCGACGCCGCGGCGGAGATGGCGCGCGCCATGACCGAGGAGCGGATCGAGCCCGGCGCGACGCTGTGGTCGATGGGCGAGCCCTCCACCTCGTGGATCCGCGTGGAGTACGGGCGCGTCCGCTGCACGGCGGAGGATGGCCGGGATGTGGTCGTGGGCGCCGGCTTCGTCCTTGGCATCCTCGACGGATGGGGTGACCTGCCGCGATCCTACGTGGCGACCGCGGATACGAAGCTGATCGTCCAGCGGATGGATCTGTCGGCGCAGCTCTCCGTCCTGGAGACGCACACCCAGATGGCGGCGCACATCACCCGGTTCCTCGCGCGCAGCCTGCTCGGCGAATGAGCCGAGCGACGCGCGAGGGGCCCGGTCAGGCGGTCGCCTCGGCCGGTTGGTCCTCCGTCCGCTTGGCGTTCTCGCGGCCGATGAGGAGCGCGATGGTCAGCCAACCGCCGATCATCAGCAGGTTGGCGATGGCGTAGGTGCGAACGCCGAAGCCCAGCGCCAGAAATGCGAGTGACATCCCGCTGGCGATCAGGTCACCGATGCGGACGATGAACGAGTCGATCGTCATCTTCGCGTTGTACTTCTGGTCGCGCGTCGTCGGCAGCCACAGCGCCTGCTTGGTGGTGTTGTAGAGCGAGTAGTCGACCGAGTTCTCGACGATCTTGGCGATGCGAACGTAGGCCAAGACCGGGAACAGGAGGATGCCGCCGTAGGCGATGATGCCGATGATCGGCAGCGAGAAGAGCGCCACGCGGATGCCCAGGTATTTGAAGATGCGCGACACCAGCAACATCTGAGTGAGCGCGCCGACCAGGTTCACCCAGAAGAAGAAGTCGGCGCGGAAGGGGCCGACGAAGGTGCTGATCGCCTTTTCCTGCGCCTCCTCCGGCATCTCGGCATAGCCGGGGATGGTGCGCTTCGCCTCCTCGAGCATGGTGATGTCCAGGATCGTCTCCCCGGTGGTGTTGACCAGGTTGAGGAGGAGGATGAGGGCCGCGATGAGCACGAGGTAGCGATCCTCGAGGAGGAGCGCGAACCCGTTCTTGCCGCCGATGGGCTTCTCGTCGGGCTTGTGCTTCCGCGCGGCGGCGGCCGCCGCCTCGCGGGTGTTGGCGAACCACGCCAGGGCCAGGCACACGAGGAGGATCCCGGCGGCCACCAGCATGGTCACGTAGGGGCTGACGTTGGGGGGACTGTCGGGAATCGCCTTGTCGCGCTTGGAGGCGAAATACTTGGCGATGTACGAGCCGGCGACCGCGCCGAGCGAAGAGCCGATGCCGATGATGGCGAAGAGGCGCTTGCCTTGCTCGGGCGTGTAGAGGTCGTTCGCCAGCGACCAGAACTGCGCGATGACGCAGAGACTGAAGCAGCCCAGCCAGACGAAGAAGACGAAGCCGATGTAGGGCACCTTGAGCAGCGCCAGGAGCCAGAACAGCACCAGGTTCGCGGCGAAGAAGATGAGCGTCCCGGTGATCAGGGTCATGCGCGGCAGGCGCTTGGTGAGGATCGCGTAGAGGGGAACGAACCCCATCAACACCACGGCCTGCACGGCGGTCGCGTAGTTCTTCAACTCCACCCCGCCGCCGGCGAGGATCAGCGGTTCGCGCACCGTCTTGAGCAGGTAGTACGCGACGAGGACGAGGAAGACGTAGAGGAGCAGGACGAGCGCGGTAAGCCCCTCGCCGGCCTTCACGTCCGCGAAGATCGACAGCACCGTGTCGATCGGACCCTTCTTCTGCCCTTCCGCTGTCTCGGTCTCGCTTGCCATTTGGCGGGGATGCTAGTCCGCCGGACCCCACCGGGCACGTCCATCGCCGACGATGGGCCAGACGCCACGCCGCTTGCGGCGGAGAGGGCGGCGCGAGCTATCCTCGCGCGCCCGATGCGAACCCCCCGTGGATCGCTGTCCGTCGTCGGCCCGATGGACCCATGCACGTGACCCAGGGGGCAGTCGTCGTGGGGGCCCTGCTCCTCCTCGGACTCGCGCCGGGAGCCGCACGCGCGCAGCCGGCGGATCCCGCCGCTTTGCCCCCCGCCGACCGGACCCCCGCCGCGCCGCCGGCCGCCGCCGCACCCGTGGCGCCTCCGCCTGCGCCCCCGCCCCCTCCGCCGGTGGTACCGGTGGCAGAGGACCTGCCCCCGCCGAGCCCGCGCCATCCCTTCGCGGGCGGGCTTCGGTCACCCCGGTCCGTCGACGATCCCGACCCGGCGGACGCGGTGGAGTGGGACGACGACTGGCCGCGGTTCCGCACCTGGCAATACGTCGTGACGGGCATCCAGGCCGCGCTCGCCGTCGGGTCCACCGCCATCCCCAGCGGGAACGGGCGCTTCGCGCTCCAGAACGGCTTCGACGACGAGGCGCGCGAGGCCCTCCGCGCCGAGACCTACGACGGCTATCTGCTGGCGCGCGACGTGAGCGACGTGGGGCTGGTGCTGCTCATCAACCACCGCGTCGCCGACTCGCTGTTCGTCACCTGGTGGGGCTACGACAAGGGAAGCGTCGCCTGGCAGATGGCGATGATCGACGCGCAGACCCTCACCTTCACCGCCGCGGTGAACGGCATCGTCGCCGGCGTTGCGTCGCGTCAGCGCCCCTACGCCGATCGGAGGTGCATCGACGAGGACGCGGAGCCGACCTCGGAGTGCACCGGCAGCCGCCGCTACCGGAGCTTCTTCTCCGGTCACTCCTCCACCGCTTGGACGCTCGCCGGCCTCACCTGCATGCACCACGCGAACATCCCGCTCTACGGTCACCCGGTGGCCGACGGCGCCGCCTGCGTGGGTGCCGTCGGGGCGGCGGGCACGGTGGCGATGATGCGCGTCATCGCCGACCAGCACTGGGTGAGCGACATCATGGTGGGATCTGCGTTCGGCCTCGCCAGCGGCCTCACCATCCCGTGGGTCCTGCACTACTCGGGCGGCGCGCCAGGCTCCTCGCCGGCCGCGGCCCCGGTGAAGGGGTCGCGCCAGAGGCCACCGCCGGTCGCGTGGATGGTCGCGCCCACGCCGGGCGGAGCGTCGATCTCGGGGTTCTTCTGATGGGCGCGCGCCGGAGCCGCCCGGGCCGACGAAGGTCGCGCGCGCCGTGCCACCGGCCGCTGGCCGCCGCCGCGGCGCTCGTCTCCTGGCTGGCCGCGGGCCATGCGAGCGCGCAGGACGTCGGCGACATCCCGATCGGCGCCGAGCCGCGCCTCGGCGACCGGGAGAGCCTGGCCGGCAGCAGGCCCTACTGGGCCGCCGGCAAGCCCCGCTGGTTCTTGGCGTCGGACTTCGACGTGGGCGTGATCAGCTTCCGGCCGCAGGCGCACCTGGGGTGGGGGCGGCCCCACGACTCGTGGGGCGGCCTCGAAGTGACGCCGCAGGTCTCCCTGAGCGGGGTCTCGCTCTACGCGGGGCCGACCATCAGCGTGCCCGGCATCACGCTCCGCGGCGGCGCCCGGTACTTCGCCTCCGCCGATCGCTACCTCCTGCAAGAGCGGGAGACGTACACGCGCGAGCAGCTGGAGATCGAGGTCGGCCCGCTGTCGCGCTTCCTCTCGGTCGAGGGCGAGCTCTCGCTCGACATCCCGCTGCCGCTGGGCTCCCTCAACGCCACCGCCTCGGTCCACTATTTGAACGGCGTGCCCGAGCCGTTCAACGTCTTCGAGCAGTCGCTGCGCGTCGTGGTCGACCCCCCGCTGGTCTGGCGCTCCCGCACGGCGTACCTGGTCGGGCTCGGCAAGTACGAGACGATGCGGCTCGGCGGCCTGCTCGAGTTCGTGGGCGTACCCAAGCGCGACGAGGTCATGGTGCGGGTGGGGCCGGCGATGACGGTCTCCTTGACCCACCACCTCCAGGCCGTCGCCGCGGCGTCGTTCTCCATCGAGAGCAAGGACAACATCGGGCTGGAGAGCGCCGATTTCGGCCAGATATCGCTCCGCTACCGCTGGGCGACGGGCGATCGCTGGCCCGAGTTCCCCTGATCGCGCGAGCGGCTTCGGCGCGGTATCCTGCCGCCGCCCGATGACGACGACGCGCAAGCCCACACCCTCCTCTGCCCCCTCGCGGGCGATCCTCGCCCCGCGAGCCGCACGCGCACTGGCGCTCGCCAGGCTGGCGCTACCCATGCTGGCCCTACCCATGCTGGCCCTCCCCGTGCTGGCAGGCGCAGCCTTGGGCTGTGGCGGCGGCGTGCAGCGCTACCCGCTGAAGGATCCGGTGTGGCTCGACGGGGACCTCCGGCCGGTGGCCATGCCCTGCCAGCCCGACCCGGAGGAGCCGGGAGAGCAGCTGTGCCGTCCGTCGGAGTACATCTCCCCCTTCGCCTGGGACGTCGCCGACAAGACGGTGTTTCGCCCCATCGTGAAGTTCTTCTCCGCCGACCCAGGCGGCGAGGCCGCGAACGTGAACGCGCTCGACGAGGTGCCCGACTCGAGCTGGTTCACCAACCGCATCGGCCTCCGTCCCATGACGGAGGAGGAGGTCGAGCGCGGCAGCTGCGGAACCAAGCGGATCGACCCCGCCAAGGCGAAGGAGGGCGACTGGCTGGTCGACCTGGGCAAGCCCAACGGCGCCAATCCGGGCTTCCGGGTCAACATCGAGGGCGTCGGCAAGTTCATGATGAAGGCCGACGTCGCGGGCGAGGGCGAGAAGGCCACTGGCGCCACCGCGATCGCGTCGCGCTTCTACCATGCGGCCGGCTGGTTCTCGCCGTGCGACACCGTCGTCTACTTCGACGCCAAGCTGCTCAAGCTGAAGCCGGGGCTGAAGTTCGCCGACAACACCGGCATCGAGCGCCCGTTCGATCAGGCCGCGCTCGACAAGGTCGTCAAGGGCGCCAACAAGCGCGACGGCAAGGTGCGCATGGTGGCGTCGGGCTGGTTGCCGGGCCGCACCATCGGCCCCTTCCGCTACGAGGACACGCGGCCCGACGACCCCAACGACGTCATCGAGCACGATGACCGCCGCGACCTGCGCGGCGCGCGCGTGATCGCGGCCTGGCTCGGCCACTACGACTCGCGCGAGCAGAACACCATGACCACGTGGATGGCCGCGGACAAGGAGAAGAAGGACTCCTCTCCGGGACACACCCTCCACTGGTACATCGACCTCGGCGACTGCTTCGGCTCCAAGTGGGAGTGGGACCAGATGAGCCGCAGGCTCAACCACAGCTACTACCTCGACATCGAGGACGTCGGCAGCGATCTGGTCACGCTCGGCATCCCCGAGCGCCCCTGGGACCGCGCGCGCCTCACACCCGGCGCCGAGACGTTCAACTACTGGAACGGCCACGATTTCGAGCCGGACGAATGGAAGGGCGGCTACCCCAACCCGGCCTTCGCGCGCATGACCGAGCTCGATGGGGCGTGGGCGACCCGCATCATGACGCGCTTCACACCGGAGCTCATCGCCCAGGCCATCACCGCGGGCGACTACACCGCGGCCTTCCACCGCTCGTTCCTGCAGGAAGCCCTGGAGAAGCGCCTCGACAAGGTCCGCCGGCGGTGGTTCTCGAAGCTCTCACCGCTCGCCGACGTGACGGTCGAGGGCGACCGGCTGTGCGCGACCGATCTCGCGCGGGAGGCTCGCTCGTGGCCCCCTTCGTCCTTCCGCTACGGCGGCGTCGCCTGGTCGGGCATCGACCTCGAGCGGCGCACTCCGCTGGCGATCACGGCGGAGCCTGCGGGCAAGATCTGCGCGCCTCTCGCCCGCGTCGCGCCGGACGGAAGCTACGGGGACGAGGACCCGCGGCGGTACGCGGTGGTCGATCTCTCCAACGGCGTCGCGCCCGGCCCGCTCCGGGTTCACCTCTACGATCTGGGTCCTGCTCGTGGGTACAAGGTCGTCGGGATCGAGCGGCCCGACGGCGCGTCGGCTCCCTGACGGGATCCGGGCGCTCGCCCGGCTCCCGTCAGGGAGCCGGGCGAGCGCCCGTTCCGCGGATGTCGCCGCCGGGGGCGCTCAACCGGTGGCAACGCGGCGGACCGACGGCGCTACCGAGAGCCCGAGCTTCGGCCGGAGCACCGTGCGCAGCATGGTGTCTCCCGCCGGATTCATCGGCACGTAGACGTCCATCGGGTCGAAGGCCGTCGCCTCGCCGTCGCGCTCGGTGCCAGCTCGCGGTCCCCGCGAGGCGAGACGCGCCAGCTCGTCGGCCACCGCCTCCGCGCTCGACGGGCGAAGGTCCGGCCGCTTGCGCAGCATGCGCGCGATCAAGGCCTCCAGGTCGGGATCCACGTCCTCCCGAAGCCACGAGAGCGGCGGGGGGGTGGTGAGCACCTGGTGGGCGAGCGTCTCGTGCGAGTCGCGCGACGCGAACGGGTGATGGCCCCCGATGGCGCAGTACATGGTGAGGCCCAGCGAGTAGACGTCGACGCGCGGGTCGACCACGTCGCCGAGAACCTGCTCCGGCGCGGAGTAAGCGGGCGTCCCCACCAGCATGCCGATGCCGGTGATGGCCTGCTTCTCCGTGCGGGCCAGGCCGAAGTCGAGCAGCTTCACCTCGCGCGGCTTGCCGTCGCGCCCGGTGACCATGAAGACGTTCTGCGGCTTCACGTCGCGATGCACGAAGCCCTGGGCGTGCACTGCGGCGAGGCCTCGCGCGGTCGCGGCGAAGCAGGCGAGCGCGTCGTCGTGGGGCAACGTGCCGTCGCGGGCGACGTAGCGGTCCAGGGTCAGGCCGTGGAGCCGCTCCAGGACCAGCACAGGCAGCATGTCCACGACCACCCAGTCGAGGAGCTGCACCACGTTCGGGTGCTGGATGCGGCGGAGGGCGCGACGCTCGATGTCAGCTCGGAGGCGGGCCTGGCCGTGATTCCACACCCGCGGCGAGAGGACCTTCAGCGCGACCTCGCGCTTCGACCAGAGATCGGAGCCGGCGTAGACCTCTCCCATCCCGCCCTCGCCGAGGAGCGAATCGATGCGGTAGCGGTCGGCCAGCACCTCACCGACGCGCCACGGCGCGGTGCGCTTCTCCACGCCGCCGACCGGCGCAGCCGGCGTCGGGCCGAGGGTCACCGCGGTGACCGATGTATCCCTGCTCATGGCGTCGAATTCCTCCGCGCCGCTGGATCGCAAGGCATGTGCCGCGCTGAAAAACAGCACGAAGTCGGGAGCTACGGCCCTTCCCGAGGCCGCGTGTGCTGAGGCAGTACGCGGCGGGTGCACCGACCCCCCACACGGGGCGGCAGAGCGCAACTGTGGGACAACCTGCGCGGCTTAGGTGTCAGAAGCCGGTGGTGCCGCCGAAGAGAAAGCGGACGCTGGTCAGGTCCGCGCCGTCCTCGAAGGTCTCGGTGCCGAAGCCGAGCAGCAGGTTGAACGAGTGGTCGCGGTGGTTCGAGGTTCGCAGCCCGCCGCTGAAGGAGAAGCGCATCAGCTGCGGCTGGAAGTCCTCCAGGTGCTCGCCGAAGACGTTCCCGACGCCCGCCTGCATGACGCCGTCGAGGAAGGCCCAGACCGGCCACCGGTACTCGAGGGCTGCGACCGCCGCGCTCCGGCCGAGGAGCCGCCCGGGTCGAAACCCATGGAGGAGCTCGCCGTCGGGCACGTCGTCGATGCGCTTGCTGCCGACGAGCTCGGTGAAGGGAATCTCGTAGTCGCCGTCGAGCGGGTCGGCGAAGCGCGTCGTGATGGACAGCGAGAGGACGCGCTGCGTGCCCGTGACGTCGAGGAAGCCGGCCGCGGTCGCCCCCCAGTTCACCCAGGCCCCGGTCTCGGCGCCAGCGACCTCGCCGACGTGCTCGCCCATCAGATCCAGCGCCACGCCCGACCCAGGCGCCGGGCGCGGCTGGCGCGAGTCGAGCACCAGCCGTCCGCCGGTCTTCAGCGTCGTGTACCCGTCGAAGCCAGCAGGTAGCGCGTAACGACCCGCCTGGACCTTCTCGAAGATCGTCGAATCCCCGCAGCCAAAGGCAGGGTTGCCCCCGACGTCGGCCTCGACCGAGCCGCCGCAAGAGCCGTTCTCGAAGCCTGCGGCCCGCGCGAGGAGCCAGCTCTCGAAGAAGTTTCCCTTGCGGCCAAGGTCCAGCCGGATGCGAGCACCGCCCCCGACCGTGCGCAGCTCGTAGCTGCCCTCATCCTCGTCCAGGCTGCGCGAGCCGACGCCCCAGAAGAGCAGGTCGGGTCGCTGCAACGCGTCAGCCTCGAGCTGGAGGTAGCTCTTGCCGCCGAGCTCGATCCGGTCCGCGACGACGGCCTTGTACCAGCGCGCGCCGCCCGTCGCGACGTTGGCGCGGATCGAGTTGTCGTCGTCGAGAAACTTGTTCCAGAAGAAGTAGACCCCGATGCTGGGCCGGAACCCGAAGTCAAGGAACGCGGTCGGCGTGACGCCGATGTTCTTCTCGGGACCGAAGGTGAAAAGGTCCTGGATCGTGGCGACGACATCGCCTCGCTCGACCCACACCACGAGCTCGCCCAGCGGCCGGCGCACCACGTAGTCGGTCACCACGCGCAGGGGGAAGAACGCGACGCGTGGGATCCACAGCGCGACGTCGCCAGCGGTGACGACGTCGTCGCGATTGTCGAAGTCGGGTGCGACGCGGGGATCGTCGGCGGTCACGTCGGGCGCCGGCTCGTCGGTCGGCCCGTGCGTCTCGGGAGCCGCCGCGCGCGGCGGCGCGGCGGGGATCTCGGCCCAGCCAGGTGGCCCCTTCTTCTTTTCCGGGGGCGCCGGTGCTGCCGGCGGCTCCTCGCCGGGAGCGGGCGGCGGCACGACCGCAGGGGTTGCAGCCGGCGGCGGCGCAACGGGAGGCGTCGGAGGGGCAGGCGGTGCTGCCGGAGCCGTCGCGGCGGGCGGAGGCGCGGCGGGCGGAGGCGCGGCGGGCGGAGGCGCGACGGGCGGTGCGGGGACCGGCGGTGCGGGGACCGGCGGTGCGGGGACCGGCGGCGCGGGGGCGGGCGGCGCGGGGGCGGGCGGCGGTGCAGCGGGCTGCGCAGCGGCCACGGGCACCAGCAACGCCGTCGCGAGGAGCGCGGCGAGCACGGGGGAGAAGCGGCGGGGGTACTGGGTCGACACGATGACGCGGTGAACCGCGCGGGGCGGAGCGCCGTGGGCGCCATACATATCGGATGGACGGCGGGCTGGGGAAGCGTCTCGGTCTGTCGCCGTGGTAGCGTCGAGCGGTGCAGCTCTTGATCGACCCCGGGCCCCGGGCCCCGATCTGTTCCGCTGGCCGTTCCGCCGGCTCCATGCTCTCGCTTCGCGAGGTCGTCGCGTGGGTGGTCATCGCCGTCCTGGCGGCCGGGTGTGGCGCGCGCGACGCGATCGATGCCTCGTCGGATGGCGGCGGGGACAGCGCGTCTCCCTCGTCGACGGCCGGCGAGGGCGGTGGCCCCAGCTGCCAGGGCGACGGGTTCCCTTGCACCACCGACTCCATCTGCTGCAGCGCCCTCTGCGAGGTGGGTCGGTGCGGCAGGGGCGTCGTCGAGTGCCAGCCCCGGGGCGGCGCCTGCGAGCTCGCCGAGGACTGCTGCGAGGCGCCCTGCACCGACGGTGTCTGCCAGGACGAGCTCTGCGGCGATCCCGGCGAGGGCTGCACCATCCCCGCCGATTGCTGCACCGGCGTCTGCGACCCCACCGGCTTCTGCGCCGCGTCCTGTCTCGACATCGGCTCCACCTGCAGCCAGGACGACCAGTGCTGCACCCTGAGCTGCGCGGGCGGCGTCTGTTTCGGCGGCTGCACCCCCGAGGGCCTGGCGTGCGGCACCAGCGCCGAGTGCTGCTCGGGCACGTGCGAGGGCGGCGCCTGCCAGGCGGCCTGCACCCCCAACGGCCTGCAGTGCGTCTCCAACCCCGACTGCTGCTCCGGCCTCTGTGACGGCGGGTTCTGTACCGGATGTCTTCCCAGCGGCTCGCTGTGCAACCAGGGCGGCGACTGCTGCACCGGGCTGTGCGACGCGGGTGTCTGCGGCGGCGCCTGCACCCCGAACGGCGGCTCGTGCGACGACTCGCGCGAGGACTGCTGCAGCGCCACCTGCATCGACAACGCGTGCGTTCCGCCGTGCCTTCCAGACGGCATCGCGTGCGAGTTCGGGGCCGACTGCTGCTCCGGCGCCTGCACCGGCGGGCAGTGCGGCGCTCCGGGCTGCGATCACGACAAGTGCGAGACCGGCGCCGCACTCGACGCCGGGTGCGACCCCTGCATCGCCGAGATCTGCCAGCAGGACGACTTCTGCTGCACGCGCGCGTGGGATGAGCTCTGCATCGACGAGGTCGCGACCATCTGCGGCCTGAGCTGCGGCGAGTGCTTTCCCGAGGGCGAGTTCTGCAACACCGGGGCCGACTGCTGCAGCGGCACCTGCGAGGGTGGGACGTGCGTCGAGACCTGCCAGCCCCCCGGCTCGCAGTGCGACGGCCCCGCGTCCTGCTGCGGGGGCAGCTGCATCGACGGCGTCTGCCAGGACAACTGCGCCGAGGACGGCTTCCGCTGCGGCGACGACGACGAGTGCTGCAGCGGCGAGTGCGTCTCCGGCACCTGCGGCCAGGTCGAGTGCCCCTCCGACGGCTCGGCGTGCGGGGACTGCGTCGCCGCCAGCTGCTGCGGCGAGATCCAGGACTGCTTCTCGAACCCCGAGTGCGTCGAGAACGTCACCTGCTTCCTCGGCTGCATCGCCCAGGGCGGCGGTCCTATCGACTGCTTCTTCGAGTGTGGTCAGGACCCCGACGGCATCAACATGGTCGTCTGCCTGGGCACCAGCTGCAGCGACGCCTGCTTCTGAGCCACCGATCGGCTTCGAGCGGACCGACGGAGGCGGGCGTGCCGCCCGCCCGCACCCGCGGTCAGCGCGTCGTCGCGGCGTCGAGGCCGAACCAGCCGAGGAGGCGCCGCCGCTGGCCGGCACGCAGGAAGAAGGCGCCCAAGGCGACGCCCGGAGCCACCGTGCGCAGCTCGTCGCGCAGCGACGAGAAGGGCCATGCCGCCCGGTCGTAGTGGAGGACCAGCGCCGGACGCTCGTCGAGGTCGCTGGGCTCGACGGTCGCGCGGAAGCGCAGGATCTCGCCGCCGAGAAAGCGGTTGAACCCGGCGTTGCCGCCGTGGTCGAAGCCCACGCCCGACCACAGCCCCGTCCGCGAGACCGCACGGACCAGCGGTCGCACCGCGAGGTGGACGCTCGCCAGCGGCTCCAGCGCGAGGAGCCGACCGCGCGGACGGTCGCCCAGCTCGAACGGGTCGGCGGCGGCGCCGCGCGCGAAGAGACCGCGCAGGGCGCCGGGGTGCGCGCCGACCAGGTCGCCCGACGCGAGATGTGTCAACGGGACGCGCTGGCGGGGCGCAGCCTCGGCCTTGGGCGTGGTGGTGGCCATCGCGGAGACGGCGGCGGTTACGGCGCCGTGGTCGTCGCGTCAACCGCGGCAGCGCCGGTGATCGCGTCGAATGCGGCGCGGACGCGCCCCGTCGCCTCGCGCAGGCGCGACAGGAGGATGCGCGGACCTTCGCGGTCGCGGATGCCCATCCGCCGCGCCAGGGCCCAGATCGCCGGGTCGCGCTCGTCGAGCACGTGGGTGGCGGCGGCGTGCACCACCCGGATGCGCTGCTCCAGCGCGCGCAGGAACACGTAGCCATCGCGAAGCGCGTCGGCGCATGAGGGATCGATGGCGTCGGCGTCGCGGAGCGCGGAGAGCGCGCGCAGGAGGTCACCCGTCCGCGCGCGCTCCGGTGCCGGGAGCGACACCTGGAGGAGCTGGACCGCGAACTCCACCTCCAGGAGACCGCCGCTCCCCAGCTTCACGTCGTGGCGGCCAGGCCGCTCGGCCGACGCCTCGCGGGTCACCCGGGCTCGGATGTGCCGCACCTCCTCCGCCATGGCGGCGGGGTCGCCCCCGCCCGCGTACGCGACGGCCCGCGCCAGCCGCACCGCGCGCGCGCCGAGCTCGGGGTCGCCGGCGGCGGCGCGCGCCCGCACAAGCGCCATGCGCTCCCAGGTCGCCGCGCGCGGCGCGGCGGGCGCGGCGTCGGTGGACGACTCGAAGCCGTGGTGCCGCGCGAAGCCCTCGAGGCTGGACACCAGGAGGCCCTGGTTGCCCGAGGGGCGCAGCCGGGTGTCGAGCTCGTAGCCGGCGCCGGCGGCGTGGAAGGTGGTGATGAGGCGGATGATCCGGCGCGCGGCGCGGGTGTAGAAGGCGGGCGGGTCGGCGTCGGTGCAGGCCTCGGGGTCGAAGAGGAACAGCACGTCGAGGTCGGAGCCGTAGCCGATCTCGCCGCTCCCGAGCTTGCCCATGGCAACCACCGCGAGGCCGCGCGGCGTCGCGTCGCCGGTGCCGAGGGCGGTGCGGCAAGCCACCTCGAGCTGCGCGTCGGCGAGCGCGGTGAGCACACGGCCGGCGGCCTGCACGTCGAGCTCCCCTGCCAGGTCGGCCAGCGCCACCCGCAAGGTCACCGCCACCTTGGCGGCGCGGAGCCTCCCGATGAGCGCCTCCTCGTCGTCGTCGGCCGAGGCGTGCGGCGGAGGCGCCGCCCGCAGCACCTCCTCGCGCGCGCCCTCGGCGGTGGGCACCTCGTGGGAGAACACCACGGCGTCCGCCAGCTCGGGCTGGTTGGCGAGCGCATCGCCCACGAAGCGGCTGGCGCCGAGGACGGTGATCAGACGGCGCAGCGCCCGGGGGTCGGAGGCGAGCAGGCGCACGTACACGGCGGGGGTCCGCACGCGCGCGAAGAAGAGCCGCAGCTGACGGCTCGCCTGCTCGACGTCGGCGGCGTCCACCAGCGCGTCGAGCAGCGACTCGGCGAGACCCGGGAAGTTGTCGCGGCTCCGGGCGCCGAGCACGTCGTCGGGGTGGCGCGTCATCTGCACCAGCCACCGGGCGGCCTCGGCGACGCGCGTCGCGCGCGGGTCCTCGGTGGGGTCCTCCCGGCGCGGGTCGATCGTCGCCGGCATCCAGGCGTAGGCCGCGCCGCCGAGCACGGTGGCCAGGGCCTCCTCGTCACCGCGCTCCAGCGCGGAGAGCGCGGCGATCCATCGCGACGGCGGCAGCTTCCCCTCCGGCGCCAGCGAGCCGAAGCGCGCCGCGACACGTGCGCGATGCATCGACAGGTCGGCGAGGAAGGTCGCCGACGTCTCGTAGCCGAGCCCCCTGGAGAGACGCTCGCGATCCTCCCCAGCCGGCGGCAGGCGGTGGGTGTGGATCCCGGAGGCGTTCTGGATCGCGTGCTCGACCCGCCGCAGGAAGAGGTAGGCGTCGCCCACCTCGGCTGCCTCGCGACCGGTGCAGAGACCGGCCGCCTCCAGGCGCGCCAGCGCCTGCAGCGTGCCGCGCACGCGCAGGCTCGGGTCGCGACCGCCCCACACCAGCGCCAGCGTCTGCGCGAAGAACTCCGCCTCGCGGATGCCCCCGACACCTAGCTTCACGTCGCTGGCGGCGGCGTCGCCCAGCTCCCGGCGCGCCAGCTCGACCAGGTGGAGCATCTCGCTGGCGATGCCGGGGTCGACGCGCTTGCGCCAGACGAAATCGCGAAGCGCCTCGAGCAGCTCCTCCCCGAGGCCCAGGTCGCCCGCCACCGGCCGCGCGCGAAGGAGCGCCGCGCGCTCCCACGTCCGCCCGAAGGCCTCGTAGTAGCGCTCGGCGGCGGCGATCGAGTTGACCATCGGGCCGGAGCCGCCCTCCGGACGAAGGCGGAGATCGACGCGCCAGACGAAGCCCTCCTCCGAGACGTCCGCCAGGGTGGCGGTGAGGCGGCGGGCGACCCGCGTCCAGAACTCGTGGAGCGAGGTCGAGGTGGGTGCCTCGTCGTGCCCGCCCGCGACGACGGCGCCGTCGTCGGTGTCGTAAAAATAGATGAGGTCGACGTCGCTGCCGGCGTTGAGCTCGTCGCCGCCCAGCTTCCCCATCCCCAGCACGACGAAGCGCGAGGGAGTTCCGTCGGCGGTGATGGGCGCGCCCAGGCGCATGATGGTGTGCGCCAGGGCCTCGTCGAACGCGACCTGGATCGTGGCGTCGCCCAGCGCCGACAGCTCGGCCGCGGTCTGGTCGACCTGGGCGCCGCCGAGGTCGTGGGGGAGGATCTCCCGGAAAGCGATGCGGGCGCGCTCGCGGAAGGCGTAGCGACGCAGCTCGCGACGCACCACGTCGGCGTCATACGGGGGCTCGCGCCCCAGGGTCCTCGCGCGCGCCTCGACCAGGAAGGCGCCGCGGTCCTTGGCGGCGCCCCATCGCTGCGCCGCCAGCCACATGCAGGCCTCGCGGTCGCGCGCCAGGCCCTGCTCCAGGGCGGGGTATGCCGTGGACAGCAGCGTCGCCACCTCGACGGCCAGCCTGGGATCGCCGACCTGCCGCGGATCGCGCAGGCGCTCCTGGAAGCGCTCTCGCGCCCCTCGCGCTCGCGGCTCGTCGATGGTGCCGGAGAGGCCGGCCAGTCGATCGCGCCGCGACCCCATCCGCGCACTGTAGATCACGGCCGCCCTTGGCGTGGCGCCGCGCCTTTCTCTATTCTCAAGGCGTGCGGTTCCTCTGCCTCTCCGACGTTCACGGCGACGCCGACGCGCTCGCGGCGGTGCTGGCGACGGCGGAGCGCCGGGGCTACTCGCGCCTGCTGGTCGCGGGGGACCTGTGCTTTCCCGGTCAGGCGCCGCTGGAGACGTGGAGGCGCCTGGTGCAGCACCAGGCGGTGTGCGTCCAGGGCCTGGGGGACCGGGCCCTGGCGACCATCGACCTGGACCGCATCCGCGAGCCGCAGAGCGAGCACGAGCGGGCGCGGCTGGAGCGGCTGGTCGAGGTGCGGCGCGAGCTCGGCGATCTGATCCTGGCCCGGCTCTCGCGCCTGCCTAGCACCGAGCGGATCGCCCTGCCCGACGGGAGGGAGCTGGTGCTGGTCCACGGGTCGCCCGCCGACCCCAGCGAGCCGTTCACCCGCGAGATGGACGAGGAGGAGCTCTCCGTGCTCATCGGCGACGACCCCTGCGACATCGTGGTGTGCGGCGGCAGCCACGTGCCCTTCGAGCGTGCGCTCGGGGACGTCCGCATCATCAACGTGGGCTCGGTGGGCGAGGCGGTGTGTGGCGCCGGTCGCCGCCACGCGGACGCGACGTTCCTGGAGTTCGAGGGCGGCCGAGTCCGGGTCGAGCAGTTCGCGGTGCCTCTCGACCGCGCCGCCTGAAGCGCGCGTCCTCCGGGGAGGCCAGCGGCGACGGCGGTGCAGGTGCGCACTTCGCCCCGTTCCGTTCACACTGTCCTCGGCGGTCTGGGAACGACCATTGGACAGCCACGGCTTGACCCGAGGTGTGCGGATCCACGAACCTAGTACGAGAGATGGGGCACCAGTTCGACGACGAGGCGACCCGCGTCTCGCAGATCGTGGATCTGAAGTCACTGCTCGCGAAGAACAAGCGAGACAGGGCCTATCTCGTCGTGCTCGCGGGCTCCAACGTCGGCGAGATGTACAAGCTCGACGAGGCCGAGATCGTGATTGGCCGCGCATCGACCGCGCAGATCCGCCTGAACGACGAGGGCGTCTCCCGCCGCCACGCCCGCATCGTGCGGGACGGCGACGCGGTGGTGGTCGAGGACATGCAGAGCGCCAACGGCACCCTGGTCAACGGCGAGCCGGTGGCGCGGCGCGCCCTGGTCGACGGCGACAAGGTGATGCTGGGCTCCACCTCGGTGCTGCGCTTCGGCTACCACGACGATCTCGACGAGAGCTTCCAGCAGCAGATGTTCGACGCGGCGCTCCGCGACGGGCTGACGAAGGCGTACAACAAGAAGTTCTTCACCGACCGGCTGGAGAGCGAGATCGCTTACGCCAAGCGGCACAACACGCACCTGTCGCTGCTCCTCTTCGACGTCGATCACTTCAAGAAGGTGAACGACAACTTCGGCCACCTGGCCGGGGATCACGTGCTGGTCCAGCTGTCCCGGCTCACCCAGGGCACCATCCGCACCGAGGACGTGTTCGCGCGTTACGGCGGCGAGGAGTTCGCGGTGTACTGCCGCGCCGTCCCGCTGGAGACGGCGGGCATCGTGGCCGAGCGCCTGCGGGCCCTGGTCGAGCAGACCAACTTCGAGCACGAGGGGCGCCGCCTGGCGGTGACCATCAGCATCGGCGTCGCTGCCTACCCCATCACGCCGGCCAACACCGGGACCGAGCTGGTCGCCGCCGCCGACGAGGCGCTCTACGAAGCGAAGCGGTGCGGCCGGAACCGCGTGCTGCTCCGTCGATCCGCGTAGGGGCCTCCACCTCCGTCGGCGTCCTCGACCTGGCCGCCCCTGGCGGGGCGAGGGCGGCCGGCTCTCGGTCGAATGACCGCGGCGGCTTCGAGCGCCGTTCTTTTCTCGCGCGCCGTCGGCGCGCTACTCGATCTTCAGGAGCTCCTTCACCTTGGCGATGACCTGGGGCGCCTGGATCGGCTTGGTGATGTAGGCGTTGGCGCCGAGCTGCAGGGCGCGCTGGCGGTCCTCCTGCGAGCCCTCGGTGGTGATGATGATGATCGGCGTGTCCTTGTGGACCGGATCCATCCGCACCCGCTTGACCAGCTTCAGCCCGTCCATGATGGGCATGTTGATGTCGGTGATGATGACGTCGTACTTGTTCGACGCGAGCTTGCGCAGGCCGTCGACGCCGTCGTCCGCCTCGGTCACGCGCAGGTTCTTCACGCGCGCCAGCGCGAAGACGAGCAGCTGCCGCATCATCGGCGAGTCTTCGACGATCAAGCAGGAGTACTCGGCCATCGTTCGGGATTCCTTGTGTCGTCGGGAGGGGGGAAGGGGTTCGGCCGCCATCGGCGGCGGCCGTCGTGTCCGAAGAGTCCCTCGGATGGTTCGAAGGCTGGTCCGAAGGCTGGTCCGAAGGCTGGTCCGAGTGCGGGACTCAGATCTCGCCGCCGGCAGCCGAGAGCAGCTCCCCTGCCAGGGTGCCCTGGGAGAGGAGGGTGCCGCGCGACCGCTCGAAGAGCAGCGCGTGGACGATCGCAGGAGCGGCGTGAGAGCCGAGAAGCTTGAAGAGCTCGACGTCGGCCGGCCAGATCTCGGCCTTTTGCTCGAGCGTGGAGAAGATGACGATCGCTCCCAGCGGCTGACGCACGCTGGCCGCGTCCGATCCGGC
>JBKJLX010000467.1:0-14869 GCA_046596645.1 Polyangiaceae bacterium | reverse complement strand
GCGGCCGCGACGCTCACCCCGCGGCGAGTGCCGCCGCGACGCTCACCCCGCGGCGAGCGCCGCCGCGACGAGCGCCACCGCCAGCGGCAGGTCGCCCACCACCAGCTCGGCCGGCACGCGCACCGTGGTGTAGCCGAGCCGCGCCAGCGCGCGGTCCCGCCGCGCGTCCGCCGCCCGTGTGGGAACCACCGTCGACCTCGACCACCAGCCGCGCCGCCGGCGCGCAGAAGTCTGCGATGAACCGCCCGATGGGCACCTGCCGCCGGAAGGCCACGCCCAGCCGGCCACCGCGCAGCGCCTCCCACAGCAGCGCCTCGCTCGTGGTGGGCGCCGCCCGCATGCCAGCGGCGCGGGCGTGAAGGACTGATGCAAGCTGCGGACAGACGACACGACGCATGGAGACCTCCCGAGCCCGGCCCAGCGGCCGGGCTTCGGCGACCCCCAGCGAAAGCTCCGTGACGCGCCCCGATCGGTCGTCCGTGCGCGCACCGCGCGCCCTCTTCAGCCCTCGGGCGAAGCCATGGCGCGGCGCGGGTCTTTCGCGTCGGAGTCGGAGCCCGGCCGCTGATCACCTCGCCGCTCGCGACGCCGTCGCAAGCGCGCCCGAGCACGGGCTCGGGGGAGACCGCCGAGCGCAGCGAGGCGAGGGGGGGCAGGATCAGTCTCGGGTCGTGGGCATGGCTGGCGGAGTGTCAGCGCATCCTCGGACGAAGCCGCCCGCGCGGGAAGGCCCGGGGTGACGTTCCTCGTCCGCGGCGGCGGACCCTGCTCCCGCCGCGCGCTCCAGTCCCGCCGGCATCGCGAGCTGAACGTCGCCAGGTGCGACGTTCCACCCGGGATGAGTGGGGATCCCCGGAGCGCCCGGCTCGGGAACGTCGCATCGGGCGACGTTCGCGGGGCCTGGGCCGCCGTCGCCCGCGCGCTGGTGGAGCCGGCCCCGGATCGGGGGGGGGTCGCTCCTCACCCGCGCCGGTGTCGGGACCCAGGGCGGCGGCGTCACGAGAAAGTCCTCAGGGCCATGCCTGGCTGAGCGTCGCCACGCACGACGTTGGACCTGCGATGAGGGCCCATCTCGTCTCCAACGTCGCGCTGATCGACGTTCACCCCGCGGCGAGCGCGGCCGCGACGAGCGCCACCGGCTGCGGACCACGCGGCGCACCTGTCCCCGAGCGCGTGAAGGACCAGCTCAGGACCCGCCGCTCGGCAGGGCCTTCATCTCGGACTCCGCAGCCTCGGTGACGTCGTCGTGGATCGCCTCGCGGATCACGCGCTCGGTGAGCTCGGCGAGGTGGGTGCGGAGCACGCCCGAGAGCGCCTCGAACTCGGGCCACAGCGTCCGGTCGTGGAACGTCTTCGGAGCCTTGACCATCACGGTCGTCGCGCGCTGCCCGCGCCGGCGGTAGGGCTTCAGCTCGTACCGTCGGCAGAGGGCGACGAACAGCTGCCGCATCCAGGGGTCGCCGATCGAGTACTGCATCTCGACGTCCACCTCGCGGCCCCGTAGCTCCGCGAGCCGCGCCCGGATCCTCTCGGCGGCGCGGCGAGCCGCTTCCTTCTCACCGTCGACGGAGGTGCCTGCGTGCAGGGCCTCCAGCTTCCGGAGCTTCTCGACGAGGGTGCCTTCGAGGTCCACGCAGGCGGATGCTAGGCCGAGCGAGGAAGGATTTCGACGGCGCGCTCGGTCGTCGACGCAATGGCCCGCATGGAACCGAACATCCACGGCCGCACGTGGGGAGGCGGTGCCTCGGCCATGCCGCTGGCCGACTACGCCGTGGACCGTCGCGGCGCCGTTAGGCCCATCAGGCGAGCCGGCGTAGGTGCGGCCGTGCGCTCGTCAGCGCTCGCTCGCAGGCGCACGGGGTGGCGACGAGTCGAGCCGCAGCGCGAGGCGGAGCGGGTCCCCGGCGAGTCGCCATCGGTCGTCCCGGAAGCTACGATCGCCCGGTCGCATGGAACAGCAAGCCCTCGAGCAGGAGCTCCGCGAGCACCTGGAGGCGGCGCAGCCGCGGGTGGTCACCGCGTACCTGTTCGGTAGCGTCGCTCGGGGCACCGCCGGCGCCGCCAGCGACGTGGATGTCGCGGTGCTCCACGCATCTCCGCCGGCGCTGACGCTGACCGCCCAGCCGTTCGCGCTGGAGGACGAGCTCACGTCGCGGCTCGGTCGCCCGGTGCAGGTCGTGTCGCTCCACACGGCCCCGGTGGACCTGATCATGCGCGTGCTCCGTGACGGCCGCCTCCTCGTGGATCGCGACCGCTCGGCGCGGATCCGCTTCGAGGTCCGTTCGCGCAACGAGTACTTCGACCTGAAGCCGTTCCTCGATCGATACCGGCGGACGGCGTGACAGACCACGAGCTCATCGCGAAGAAGCTCGCGTTCATCGAGACGTGCGTGCAGCAGCTGCGAACGATGGCTCGCCCCGAGCGTCTGGCGTCCGACGTCCGCGAGGAGCGGTTCGTCGAGTACACGCTCCAGATCGCGGTGCAGGCCGCGCTCGACGTCGCGTCCCACATCGTCTCCGACGAGCGACTGGGCGAGCCGACGAGCAACAAGGCGCTGTTCGACCTGCTCGCGAGGAGCGGCTGGGTCGACGCGAGGCTGGCGCCCCGGCTGCGTGACATGGCCGGCTTCCGGAACGTGCTGGTCCACGGCTACGCCGAGGTGAGCCTGGCCGTCGTCGCCGATGTCCTCGAGCACCACCTCGACGACCTCCTCGACTTCGGCGTATCGGTACGTGCCAGGCTGGCCGCCACACCGGGCTGAAAGAGAGAGACGACAATGACGCGACACAAGATGGCCAGCTGCCTCTGGTTCGACCACGGCGAGGCCCGCAAGGCCGCCGAGTTCTACGCCGCGACCTTCCCCGACAGCCATGTCGGTGCGGCGCAGGAGGCCGCGGCGGACTTCCCCGGTGGCACGCAGGGCGTGGAGCTCACCGTCGAGTTCACGGTCTGCGGCCAGGCGTTCCTCGGGCTGAACGGTGGGCCGATGTTCAAGCCGAACGAGGCGGTCAGCTTCCAGGTCTACACCGACGACCAGGCGGAGACCGACCGGCTGTGGAACGCCATCGTCGAGCACGGCGGCCAGGAGAGCGACTGCGGCTGGTGCAAGGACCGCTGGGGCTTCTCCTGGCAGATCACGCCCCGCGCGCTGATGGACGCGATGCGCGAACCCGACCCCGCGGCCGCCAAGCGCGCGATGGAGGCGATGATGACGATGCGCAAGATCGACATCGCGAAGATCGAGGAGGCGAGGAAGGGGTAGGCCATGAGCGCCGCGGCGATCGATGACGTGAACCGATACTTCGATCACGCGGTGCGGGTGATCCTACCGGCGACGGACGTGGCCACGTGCGCACCGCCGCCGTGCAGGGGTTCGGCAACGTCGGCTCGCACGCGGCGCGGATCTTCCACGAGGCGGGTGCGAAGGTCGCGCCAGGTCGACCTCGGCACCGCGGCGTTCGTGCTGGCACTGGAGCGGGTCGCGCGGGCGACGACGCTGCGCGGCGTCTGAGCGGGCGCATGGAGGCGTGCGCCGAGCTGACCGCGGACGCGGCAGAGTCGGCCGCGTCGCAATGTGACGCGGCGGCGGTTCTGTCCCCGCTACGGTGACGACCATGACCATCCCGGGGGAGACCGCCGTCCTGCTGCGGCATTCGTCGAGCGCGGAATGACAGACCCCGCGCCGCCGCGTGCGACCCGCGCCGACGCCCTCGCCGATCGGCGATGGCTCATCGGCATCGGCGTCACCATCCTCTTCGGCCTCTTCGGCGTGGTGATGGCCCTCCTCGCCTACCGGGACCGCACGCCGTCACCCGCCGCTGGCGAGCCTCCGGCCGCCGGCGCTCCGCTCGGCGCCACGCAGCAGCCGGCTCCGGCCGACGCTCCGGCGTCATCGACCCGTGGGTCAGGGAAGGATCGCGGCAAGGGCCGCGACCCGTGAGCGAGGCGAGGCAGCGCTACGTCACGTGAGCTTCGTCACGGCAGTGTCAGGCAGGGCGTGCCGGTCGGCGCGCCGAGGGAGCGGATGCGCCTTTGCTCAATTCGGCGGCGGCGGCGGCTCGTAGATCTTCTTCACGTCGGCGCCGCCCACGAATGCATAGGAGCCGGCGGTGCCATAGCCGTACGCCGTGATCCCGAACGGCTGATCGCCGGACAGCGAATGCGTACCCTCGACCAGGGGGCAGGCGCGCGACTCGTAGGTGACGCCCTCGATGGTGCCGCCGGGCTCCACGCGGCAGCCGGCGGGCGCGGCGCCGTCGATGGTGATGACGGCGCCGACCGGCGCGGCGATCGCCACCCAGCTCTGCGACCAGGAGCCGGGGGTGAGGATGATGTACTCGCTCCGGTACTGGTCGACCGGCGGCATCACCGTCATTGACGGGTCGCCGATGAAGGCCCCGTCGACGTAGCCCTGGCTGATCTGGAACTGGCCGAGGAGGAACGGCTTGTCGGCGGTCGCCGTGAAGTTGTCCTGGGCCCAGGTGGTGCGGACCTCGCCGGGCTGCAGGGTGAAGGCGTCGAAGGGCGAGGCGAGGGTCGTGGTGACGGTGGCGACCTCGGCTGCGCCGACGAAGCGGATGACGTCGGGCTCGCGGTAGTTCCCGGTCGAGCGCACGGGGCTGCGCGCGATCATGTACTTCGAGCCGACCGACTCGACGGGAAAGAGCTGCTCCTCGAGGTGGTCGAGGCAGCAGCTCTCGCCGCCGGTTTCGGGGTCCTCCCAGCCGTCGTAGGTGGGGATCTCGACCCAGCCTGGCGTCGCCGTCGACTCGACGCCGGAGAACACCGCGACCGGCTTGTCCGAGTACACGGCGCTGCCGCTGAGGTCGGCGATGGTCTGCACGTCGTCGCTCAGCGAGCCGGTGTCGGTCTCCAGGTTGAGGACGTCGAACTCGTTGAGGGTGACCTCGATGTCGGCGCCGGCGGGCGTCGCCGCGATCGGGGGGTTGCCCTTGATCTTCCAGCTCGGCCGCACGCGGACGCTGGTGCCGTCGACGGTGCCGACCACGGTGATGTACGAGCGGTCGACCATTCCCTCGAAGAGGGGCACCTCGGCGGGGTGCCCGGCGTTCCACCCGAGCACGCGGTACGTCTGCCCCAGGGCGTTGGTGGGCAAGAGCAGGGACGCGTCGTTCGAGTAGCTGTTCTCGAACACGTTGAACTGGGTGACGACGATGGGCGAGCTCGACGTCACCCGGAACGCGCGCGAGGACAGACAGGTGCCAGGGCTGTCGTAGTCGTTGGGCTGGGTGCCGCAGTCGAGCTCGCGGGTCGGCAGCGTCACCTGGCGGAGGGTGCCGGCGTCGATGGTGACGCTGAGCGCGACCTCGAGCTCCTGCGGCTCCCCGGGCGCGGCGTTGTTGATGTGGATGGTCACGTTGGCAGCGCCGTCGCCGACGTTGGACAGCGCGAGGCCCCAGGGCTCGCTGGCAGGGTCGTTGCCGCCGCCGTCCTGCTGGTCGAGGTCGACCGCCCAGAACTCGCAGCCGACGTTGGAGGGCTGATCCTCCGCGATGTCGCAGGCGCCCAGGCACAGGCCCTCGGAGCACGACTCGCCGGCGTCGAGATCGCACTCGGCGACGACCTCCCATCCCGAGCCGTCGTCGGCGCACACCTCGACCGAGGCCGCGCCGTCGCAGCGGCGCACGCCGGGCGCGCACGCGGTGCAGCCGAGGGTCGAGGAGCAGGTCAGGCCGTCGGGCTTGCAGTCGGTGCGGTTGCCTTCGCAGTCGACGTGCACCGTTCCCTCGCACATGGGACACGACGGCGCCCCGCCGCCGCTCCCGTCGGCCCCTCCGGAGCCAGCCCCAGGCCCCGCCGAGGACGACGCCTGCCCCGGATCACCACCGGCGTCGCAGGCGACGAGGAGGGGCAGCACGAGGAGGCCGAGGAGCAGGGGTCGGACGCGACAAAGCATGCTCCGTCCGTACCCGCGCCGCGGAGGCGCCACAAGGCAGAGGCACGCGTCCAGCGGCCGACCGGATGCGTCAAAACCCGGTGCGTCAGAGCCGGGCGCGGCGGTCGCGCTGGTACGATCCTCCGGTGACGATGCCGAGCGGGGCGGCGACTCCATGACGGCGCCCGTGGGCGCCAGGCAGACGTTGCTCGTCGCGCTGACCCGGCTCGGGCCGGGCCAGGCCAGCGGTACGGCGGCGCCGGTCGACCTCGAGGCCGAGGTGGCGGCCCTGGCGCCGGCGCTGGGGCTGGGGATCTTCGAGGCCCGTCAGGTGCTCTCCCGCGTGCCGCCGGTCGTGCTCCTGGCGACGGGCGACGCCGCGGCGGCGCGCGCGCTCCTCGCGCTGGTGCGGGGCCGCGGCCACGGGGCCGTCGCGTGCGACGCGTCGGCGGTGACGACGGGGAGCGACATGGCGTCCCCCCGCGAGCTCCGCTTCGAGTCCGACCGCCTGGTGGTGGAGAGCCCGGCCATGGCGCCGCACGCGATCGCCTACGCCGATGTGATGCTCATCGCCGAGGCGACGCACGCGCGCGAGGAGGAGAAGCTCGAGGAGCGGACCGAGAGCAAGCTCAGCCTCGGCCGCGCGGTGCTGTCGGGCGGGCTGATCCGCAGCAAGAGCACCACGGTGACGTCGAGAGCGGCGAGCGAGGATCGGGAGCGCGTGATCTACGTCATGCACGCGCGTGGGGGTGGCCACGTGCTCCTCCGCGAGCTGCGCCTCCGCTACGGCGGGCTGGGCGCTCGCGCGGGGCGCACCGTGGCCGAGAACTTCGCGACGCTGCGCGCGATGCTGGTCGAGCACACGCCGGGTGCGCGGTTCGACGACCGGCTGGTGCGCGCTCGGCGCGCCGCCGGCGCGCTCCAGGTCACGGGGACGTCGACCTCGCGGACCTTCACGGCGTCGAACGCGGGCGAGACCGACCTCGCCGTGCACCTCCTCGCGGTGGCGCACCTGCAAGGGCAGCTCTGACGCCCGCGGCGGAACAGCATCTCGCGTGCGGTCAGGAGGGCGGCCCCGCGGAGCCGCTGCCGCGGTGGAGGACCGCCGGCGGCCCGATGTGGTGCTCCTGGAACGCGCGCAGCACACGCTTCGTCACGTCCGTCGCGAAGTCCTCCTCGTACTGCACGTCGAGGACGTAGGGGCGGACGCGGAGCCGCACCGCGAAGTGATTCTGGTGGATCACCTGCGCCACGTGGACCGGCGCCGGGCGGCCGAGGAACACGTACCGGCTGGAGAGGACCGCCTCCTCGACGAGGTTCTGAGCCCTCTCCACGTCCTGATCGGCGCCGATGTAGAACTCGATCGGGATCTGCATCTCGAGCGCGCCGTCGTTCGACGTCGCTGCCAGCTCGGTGAGCAAGCGCGAGTTCGGGATGGTCACCAGGTTGTGATCGAGCGTCAGGATCCGCACGCATCGCAGCCCGATCGACGTCACTTGACCGTAGGTACCGGAGAACGTCACGCGATCGCCCACCTGGAAGGGCTTGTCGATGAGGATGATGATGCCCGCCAGCACCGAGGCCGCGAGATCCTTGAGCGCGAACCCGACGGTGAAGATGAGCGTGCCGCCTAGGACCGTCAGCAGGCTCTCGTCGAGCCGCAGGATGGCCAGAACGATGCCGAAGAACGCGACGAAGTAGATGACGAAGCGGAGGAAGGCCTCGACCTGCTGGAAGAACAGGCGCCGCTCCGAGAAGCGCGTCGAGAGGCGCCCGACGGTCGTCGCGATGGATCGGAGGAGCACCCACGCCACCGAGGCGATGACCAGCGCGGTGATGAGGCCCTGCCAGCGGATGAGCTGGAGGACCTTCTGCATTCCGCCGGGATCGAGGTCCATGGTCCTACACCGCTGTGAGGAGGTGCTTGCGCCGGAGGAAGCGCGTCACCGCCCGGTAGTGGTTCCATGAGATGCGGAGGCGACCGTCGCGGTCGCCGGGCACCGGCTCGACGAGCCCTCGATGGATGGCGAGGCGGAGCGCGCTCCGGACCTCCCGCTCGTCGAGCAGCGTGGCGCGGCGGATCTCCTCGGGCGCCGCGTGCTCGAGCTGGATCAGGGCGCGGAGGACGAACCGCGCGTCGTCCGGCAGGCTCTCGAGGTCGTCCGGCTCCGGCGCCTGGAAGAGGCGGACCTGGGCGACGCCGGCGGCGTCGGTGAAGAGCGACGCCCGCCAGAACAGCAGCGCCACCGCCGGGTTGCCGAGCGCGTAGTCCCAGAGCGTGCGGTAGAAGTCGGCCTCGGCGCGCAGTGCGCCAGGCCCGCGCACGGCGGCGTGGGCCGCCTCGCCGAGCCCCGCGAACGACGTCTTGAGCCGGGCGACGGCGGTGCGGGAGCGGACGAGCTGCGCGATGTCCGCCTCGCCCCAGGGCTCGAGGAAGAACACCTCGTCGAAGATCGGCTCGCTCGCCCTCGCCCGCGCGATGAACTCCCAGCTCGTCCGCTCGAAGGTGAGCACCCAGCAAGTCTCACGAGACGACTCGCGCGCGATGGCGACGAGCGCGTCGAAGGCGTCCAGACCCCCGACCCGCGGCGCGACCGCGCGGTGCACGTCGTCGAGGAACACGGCGACGTAGGGCGAATCCTCCAGCCGCGCGGCGAGGACCGCGCCCGTCGTGTCGAGGTCGGCGTGGAGCTCGGCGCGGACGTCGGCCACCGGGTCACCCCCGCGGCGCACGACCGCCTGCAGGATGGACGAGTCGCCGACCGCCTGCGTCACCCGCGCCAGGATCGCGCTCTTGCCGAGGCCGCGCTCGCCGACGATCGCGAAGATGCCGCCGCGACCCCTGGTCACCGTCGCAGTGAGCTGGTCGACCAGCGACTTCTCGACGCGCGCGAGCGTCCGCAGGGGCGGGCCCTCCGGTCGAAAGGTGGAGCAGCTGGCCTCGTCCAGCGGCGCGAGCCCGGCGCCCTCCTGGAGCCGAGCCCCGACACGACGGCGAAAGGTCCAGGCCAGCGCCCGCCGCGTGACGTCGAACCCTGACGCCTGCTCCATGATCCAGCCCGCGACGGTCCAGACCCCCACGACCAGGACGCCGATGCTGAGCGGTACGAAGCGCCAGACCTTGGTCCTGTTGCGGACGATCCAGCCGAGGAGCCGGCTGTCGGGGTCGTCGCGCGCGAGCCGCTCGAGCCGGACGGAGACGGTGTGGCGCATCGTCCACGACAGGGCGGCGAGGAGCAGCGGCGCAGCGACGAGCGCGGCGGTGTCGAGCCACGAGGCGAGGACACCGTCGCCCATCAGGGTCTCGATCGTGATGCTCGACGCGACCCAGGCCGACACCAGCAGCGCGGCGCGGCGCAGCGCACGCGCGCGCCCCACCGCGAGGCCGGGCAGGTCGACGGCCGGCCTCGAGCGCCGCCCCGCGTCGTCAGCGTCGTCGTCGTCGTCCGCCCAGTCGGACGCGCCCACGAAGATCGCCTCGGCGATGCCCGCGGCAGCGAAGGATCCGCTGACCCAGAGCGCGCACTCCAGGATCAGACCCAGGAACGGTCCCTCCGCGTCGGACCCGAGCAGCCAGCGCAGGAGCGCGATGCCGAGGAACGCTGCGAGCGGCCGCTGACCGCCCCGCACGCCGTCCGCCGCGAGCTCGCGGAAGCGATGGATGGCCGTCCGACGGAGCCCCTTCGGGGCAGCCGGTGCCTTGGCGAGGAGGCCTAGGACCTGGCGCAGCAGCCGGACGCCAGCCAGCGCGAGCGCGAGCTCCACCGCGATCGCGAGGAGCCGGAAGCCGGTCGCCGGATCGCGCAGGTGGCTCCAGCGATCGACCCAGAACGCGCGCACCTCCTCGACCCGGAGGTGGACCCGGCGGCGCGCGAGGAGGACCTCACGGCGCGCCTCCGCCCAGCCTTCTCCCCCGGGCGACGTGATCGCATCGGGCCGAGGCGCGGCAGCGATCGCGGCCACCCGCGCCAGGTTGGCATCGACCGCGGCGGCCTCGTGTCGGGCTGCCATTTCGAGCGCGCTCCGCCGCAGCTCCCGGTCGAGCGAGCGACGAGCCTCCTCGAGGCTCGCGACGCCGGCGGCGTCGCCGGCGGGCGCCTCGGCGGCGCGCGGCCAGCCGGGGATCGACGTCAGGGCGGGGTCGCCCTCCCGAGCGCGCCGCAGCTCGATGACCATCCGTGCGCCCGACGCGTCGGTCTGCCGGGAGAAGCGCCGCACCGCCTCGAGCGCGGCCTCCTGGTCGGCGTGGGCGAGGGCTTCCCGGTCCGCGTGGCGTGCGCGCGCGGCGGCGGCGAGCTGCTCGCGGTCGGCGCGCTGGGCCTCCACCATCCGCGCGCGGAGATCGGCGAGGGTCTCGTGCGCGCTGGCCAGGCGCGACGGCCAGCCCTCATCGGCGAGCGACGCGGAGGGCAGCGCCACCCAGACCGCGCTCAGGGTCGTCGCCACCACCCAGGGCGCCGCCGCAGCGATCGAGGCGGCTGTCCATCGCGACACGCCACCGCGGTAGTCGAGGCCCGACGGCGCGGGAAGTGCGCAGCCCTGGCGGCCGTGCCCAGTGGCTCGGTCAGGGGGTGCGGTGTGTCGTTCGTCGCCCCCTCATCGTCGCGCGCGCTTCGGCCGGCGGGGGCTCGGATCCAGCGCCGCCACCACCACCTTCGCCGAGGCCGGCGCCTCGCCCCGCTCCATGAGCGCGACCAGGTCGGCGGTGGAGAGCTTGGCACCGCCATCGCCCCCGGAGAGGACGGCGTCGGCGAGCTCACGCTTGTCGGCGTGCAGCGCCAGCACCGTCTCCTCGATGGTGTCCCTGGCGATGAGCCGCACCACCGTCACCGGCTTGTCCTGGCCGATGCGATGCGCGCGGTCGCTCGCCTGGTCCTCGGCGGCGGGGTTCCACCAGGGGTCGAGGTGCAGCACGTAGTCGGCCGCGGTCAGGTTGAGCCCGGTGCCGCCCGCCTTGAGAGAGATGAGGAAGACGTCGGCTTCCCCGCGCTGGAACCTGCGCACGCGGTCGGCGCGCGCCTCGGCGGGGGTCGAGCCATCGAGCTCGAGCAGCGTGAAGCCCCGCGCGCGCAGCGCCTCGGCGACCAGCGCCAGGTGGCTGGTGAACTGGCTGAAGACCAGCGCGCGGTGCTTCGCGTCCTTCAGCTCCTCCAGCAGCTCGACCGCGCTCGCCAGCTTCGACGAGGCGACCTGGGACTCGGGGTTGCGCAGGCGCGGGTGGCAGGCGAGCTGCCGCAGGCGGAGGAGCGCCGAGAACACCGCGAAGCGCGCGTCCTCCTTCGGCTTGCCCGCCGCCGCTCCCCGGGCGGCGAGGGCCTCGACCGCGGCGCGCCGCTCCGCCTCGTACAGCGCCCGCTCCTCCGCGCTCAGCTCGACCACGCGCACGATCTCGGTCCGCGGCGGGAGCTCGGGCGCGACCTCGTCCTTGGTGCGGCGGAGGAGGTAGGGCCGCACCATCGCCGAGAGCGCCACGCGGCGCTCCGGATCGCGATCGCGCTCGATGGGGCCGGCGAAGCGCTCGCGGAACCGCTCCCAGCCACCGAACAGCGAGGGCATCAGCGCGCGGTAGAGGCTCCACAGCTCGCCGAGGTGGTTCTCCACCGGCGTTCCGGTCAGCGCGAGGCGGAAGTCGGCGTCGAGACGGCGCGCCGCCGCGGCCCGCTTCGACGCCGCGTTCTTCATCGACTGCGCCTCGTCGAACACCAGCGTCGCGAAGCGAACGGCGGCGAGGGGCTCCACGTCGCGCACCACGAGGTCGTAGCTGGTGACCAGCACGTCCCCTGGGCGGAGATCGGCGAGGGCCTCTGCGCGGCTCCCCCCGCGGTAGGCGATGACGCGAAGGCCGGGCGCGAAGCGCGCCGCCTCGCTCTCCCAGTTGGCGCCGACCGAGGTGGGCGCCACCACCAGCGCCGGCCCCTCGGCAGCACGCGAGAGGAGCAGCGCCAGCGCCTGGACCGTCTTGCCCAGGCCCATGTCGTCGGCGAGACACCCGGCGACGCCGCACGCCGCGAGCCGCGCCAGCCACTGGTAGCCCGCGAGCTGGTAGGGGCGCAGCTCCGCGCGGAGGCCCTCCGGCAGCGCCGGCTCGAAGGCGCGCGCCGCGCGCCAGCGGGTGCGGAGGGCGACCCACTCCCGGGCGGCGTCGAGCTGGGTCTCGTCGTCGACCAGCTCGGCCAGCCGCTCCACGCCATGGGCGCCGATCGTGAGCTGCCCGTGATCGGGCACCAGCAGGTCGTCGGCCGAGCGGAGGCGGTCGCGAAGCTCGCGGCTGATCGCCAGGAGGTTGCCGCGCTTGAGGCGGACGAAGCGGCGACCGTCGCGGATGGCCTGCAGCATGGTGGCGAGCCCCACGTGCTCACCCTCCACGTCGAGGCCGCCCTCGACGCCGAACCAGTCGCGCCGCTTCTCTACGCGCAGGCGCAGCGCGCCGGGCCGAGCGGTGGCGGCGACCGACAGCGGCTGCCCCTCCCACTCCACCTCCACCTCGTCCTCCAGCTCGGCGAGCGCCGCGACGGCGTCGCACACCCGATCCGGATCGTCGATGACCAGCGTCAGGTCCTCGCCCCCCGGCTCACCCGACCCCAGCGCCGCAGCGACGTGGCGCGCCCGCGACAGCTCTCGCTCCAGATCGCGCTCGGCGAAGCAGCGCCCGCCGTCGGACTTCACGCCGAGCACGATGGGGCTCCCCTGCCCCGGCACCAGGATGGGGCCGCCCGGCCACGGGCGCACACGCAGCGAGGCGTCGAGGGTGTCGCCGGCGCGCAGCGCGAGCCGCACCAGCGTCCGCGCATCCGCGATCAGCTCCTCGCCGCGCAGCGCCGGGGGCAGCTCCAGGTCCAGCCGCGCCTCGTACGCGCGCATGGTGCGGAAGAGGCTGTCGATCGCCTCCGCCGGCATGGCCGCATCGCCGGGGGTGAGGGCGTCGAGCACCGCCTCCGAGACCTCGTCGAGCACCGCGCAGGCGAGGATCCCGGTGCCGGGCGGCGCCACCGCGAGGAAGCGACCGTGTCGCGCGCTACGCGCCACGGCGTGCGGCCCGACCCGCAGCTCGAGGCGGAAAGTGTCGCCGGTGGGCGCGGTGACGAGCCGCGGGGCGAGCCGCGTCACCCGCAGCGGGCTCGACGCATCGCCGTCCAGGAACACGCGCGGGTGGCGCCCCAGGAGATCGAGGAGGCGCAGGAACAGGGGGCGATCCAGCGCGCCTTCCGATCCGCGCAGCGCGTCGCACAGATCGATGATCTCCGCCTCCAGCGCGTCTGGCGCGCCGCTGCGCCTGGCCTCGGGGCTCTTCACGACCCGCCCGGCGGTGAAGCCACCGCCACCCTTGCGGGCCGACTGGAGGACGATGCGGGGGACGCCGCCGTCCTCCGGCACCACGCGGAACGCGATGCGATCGCTGCGCGGCGGCGAGGCCGTGGGCTGGGGACGCCGGGCCACCAGATCGCCCTCCAGCGCCGCGAGGTCGTGCTTCCAGCGCGGGATGGCGGCCCAGGGCTCGATGGCGCGGAGCACGGCGCCCTCGGGATCGCACAGCGCGTCGATGGCGCAGGCGAGCGCGGCGCGCGCGACGTCGGGGCCGACGTTCAGCTCTCGCCGCCACGCGGGGCGGACCCGGGCGTCGTCGAGGTCGACCACCCACGGGTGCACCTCCTCGCGCGGGGCGACGTGCAGCGAAGGCGGCCGCTTCACGAAGTCGACGCGCGCGTCGGGGTAGCGGAAGAGCGGCTCGTCGTCCGGCGCGTGAGCCGGTGGCAGCCGTGCCAGCGCCACCTCCAGCCTCCGCACGTGGGTCCGCACCTCCGCCGGGGTGGGCTGCGCACGGCGGGCGGCGAACGCCGCGCGCTGCGCGAGCAAGCCGGCGTTCCGCTTCGCCTCCTCGATCAGCGCCCGCGCCCCGGCGTCGCGCATCGCGGCGCGGTCGAGCCGGAGGCCGGCGCCGAGGTCGGGAAAGGCGTGCACGTCGACGAGCTGCACCGCGCTGAAGCGGAGGAGCTGGAAGCCGGTCTGGACCGTCACCACGACGCGCGGCAGGTCGATCGCGAAGCGCCGCGCCCAGCGCACCAGGGCCGCCCCGCCGGGAGGGACGTCGGAAGGGCCGAGCGCGAGGAGCCTGCCATCCAGCGCCAGGTCTTCCCGCGGAGTCACGCCCGTCGGGTAGCGCGTCGCGCAAGCGGGAGCCAGCGTCGGCAGGCGCCGCCTCCACCCCGGGGCGAGGCGCGCTCGCGACGCGGTCGGCGAGGCCGGCGAAACCGGGGGACACCGCCGCCACCTCCTTGCCGGCGAGCATGGCCACGGAGGAGGGCCCGGGCGCACGCGTAGGTCCCTTCGCCTGCGTAGAGGGGACGCGTAGCGCCGGCCGCAGAGCGTGCGCGGCTCTGCACTTCGCGTGCAGTCCGCTGCTCGCCGCCGCCCGGTCGGGGCCCCTGCGCCGTCCCCTTCCCCGGGCTCTCGGGGCGTGATCGTCGAGGATTCGACGCTCTCTCGCGGCGCGGATCGGGCGTCGAAACCCGCTGCGACGGTCCGGCACGCGCGTTGCGGAGGGGCTGGTCGCCAGAGGTGACGAGGATGGACGGAAGCGACATGCAGTCGACGATCGCGGGGTTCGTGGAGGAGCGGCACGGGGCCGAGGCGGCAGCCCGGGACACGTCCCTCGTGCTGTTCCCGGGGCACGTGCTCCCCATCCGCGCCAGCGGGCTGGAGCGGGCCGCACGCTCGCCGCAGAGCGCGCGGCTCGTCGCGCACGCCGTGCGCGCGTCGCGCCTGCCCGGCGTCGACGCCCTGTTCGCGGAGGGGTGCCGCGCGCTGCACCGGAGCGAGGTGATGGCGCCGCTGGTGGTCGCGCTCGGCCTCTCGGCGTTCGCGGCGCTGGAGCGCGAGGGCCTGCCCGCAGACGCCAGGCTGCTCGGGCACTCGCTGGGCGAGATCACCGCCCTCGCCGCCGCCGGTGCGCTGGACGCGGAGGCCGCGATCGAT
>JBKJLX010000341.1:0-19735 GCA_046596645.1 Polyangiaceae bacterium | reverse complement strand
GCGGCCGCGAGCCGGCGGCCGGAGGCGGGGTGGACTTGCCGTGCTGCTGGGCGCCGATCGGCGGCAACGGAGCCGGGGGCGGGTTGGTGGCCCGCTCCTCCGACTCGTCCTCGGAGGTCATGCGGTCGAACGCATTACCGAGGAACGTGTCGATCTCGGCGTCGGACGCGCCGGGCGTGGACGGTTGCGCGGGTGGCGCTCCCGTCATGCGGCGCGGGGGGACGGGCGGCGCGACCGATGCCGCGCGGGCGGCGGCCGCCGTCGCCGGGGGCACCTCGACCACGCCGGTGGACTCGTCATCCGGCTCCCCGAGCAGCTCCGCCTCGTCGTCGATGACGATGTCGTCGTCGTCCTGCTCGCCGCCGGCGCCGCCGCCCACGTCGGGGAGCAGCACCTGGATGCGCTGCAACAGCTCCCCGAAGGCGATCGGCTTGTGGACATAGTCCTCGGCGCGCGTCCGCAGCTTCTTGTGCTGCTCGAAGGTCTCATCGCTGGACTCGCTCGACATGATGAGGAGCGGGACGTCCTTCAGCTGCGGGTCCTTCTTCAGCTTGTTGCAGACCGAGAAGCCATTCATACGCGGCAGCTCGATCGAAAGCAGGATCAGGTCCGGCCGCTCCGTCGTGGCCGCGGTCAGGCCGACGTTCCCGTCGTCCACCACCTGCACCGTGCACCCGAGACGCCCGAGCTCGTTGCGGAGCTCTCCCGCGAACGACGCGTCGCTTTCGAAGACGAGGACTTTGGTCATGAGTTCCGGCAGGCAGGCCCGTTGCGGGTTCCGACAGGGCGCGAATGTATCGGCCCCGGCGTGAGGGGGTCAAAACTCTCTGAAGGATGGGCGAATCGTGGCAGGCTGCGGCAGGTCTCAGGCCGCGAACCGGCCGGCCGGCTCGTCTCCCAGGGCGATCCCCAGCGCGCGGGCGGTGAGCGCCGGCCCGTGCGCGGTGGGCACCGTGCGGCAGCCGCTCCCGCAGACCTCGAAGGGGACCAGCTCCATCTCGTTGCCGTGGAGGCCGATCATCCCGCTCCCCGCCCCGCGGGTGAACCGGTTGATCGCGGCGGCGGCGAAGCGCTGGGCGAGCACGCGGTCGGCGCTCGACGGCGACCCACCCCGCTGGAGGTGCCCGAGCACCAGCGAACGCGACTCCTTGCCGGTCCGGGCGCCGATCTCCTGGGCCAGCCGCTCCGCCACGCCGCCTAGCACGGCGACCCGGCGAAACTCGTCCCCCTGCTCCTTGACCGTGACCTGGCCCCCCACCGGCTTGGCGCCCTCGGCGACGACCACGATGCTGAAGGGCCGACCGCGCCGCTCGCGCTGCATGATCTTCTCGACGATCGGCTCGATCGAGTACGGGATCTCGGGGATGAGGATGACGTCGGCGCCGCCGGCGAGGCCCGCGGTCAGGGCGATCCACCCGGCGGTGCGGCCCATCAGCTCCACCACCATCACCCGCTCGTGCGCCTCGGTGGTGGTGTGGAGGCGGTCGATGGCGTCCGTCGCGATGGAGACGGCGGTGTCGAAGCCGAAGGTGACGTCGGTGCCGAGGACGTCGTTGTCGATCGTCTTCGGTACGCCGATGACCCACGGCAGGCCGCTCTTCACCAGCTGCGACGCGATGCGCATCGAGCCGTCGCCGCCGATGGCGAGCAGGGCGTCGAAACCGAGCGAGCGGAACCGATCGACGAGGACCTTCGACCGGTCGACGGGGACCAGCTTCTCCTGGCCCTCGACGCGCGTCGGGTAGTGGTAGGGGTCGCCGCGGTTCACCGTCCCCAGGATGGTGCCGCCGAGGTGTCCGATGCCGCGCACCGCGTCGCGGTCGAGCCGGACGAGACCGGCGTGGTGGTTCGGCGAGTCCCAGGGCGACGCGTCGTCGTCCACCAGGCCGCGGTACCCCTGGCGGATGCCCCAGACCTCCCAGCCGTTCTCGATGCCGGCCAGGGTGGCCGCGCGGATGACGGCGTTCAGCCCGGGGGCGTCGCCGCCCCCGGTGTTGATGGCGAGCCTGCGGACGGACATGCGACGCGCAGGATGCCGAGGCCGACGGCGGCGAGCAAGGGCGGCCGGCCGTGCCCGGCCGCTGGCGCCCGCTACGCTCGCCGGACCATGAGCGTGCGGAGGAAGGTGCTGTCGCCCCACGACGGCACGGTGGTGGGTGAGGTGGACCACGTGGACGCCGCCGAGCTGGAGGCTGCGATCGACGGCGCGCGCGGCGCGATGGGCGCGGTCCCGGTGGCGCACCGGCGCGCGACGATCCTGGAGGAGGCGTCGCGCCGCGTGCGGGCCGATCGCGAGGCCTTCGCTCTTCGTATCGCGCGCGAGGGCGGCAAGCCCCTGGTCGACGCGCGCATCGAGGTGGATCGCGCAGCCAGCGGCCTCGCCCAGCTCGCCGGCGAGGCGGTGCGGGCTGCGGGCGAGGAGGTGCCGATGGGCGGCAGCGCCGCCTCCGAGGGTCGCCTTGCGTTCACGACCCTGGAGCCTATCGGCCTCTCGGCGTCGATCAGTGCCTTCAACCACCCGCTGAACCTCGCCGTTCACCAGATCGGCCCGGCGGTCGCCGCCGGATGCCCGTTCGTCCACAAGCCCGCGATCGAGACGCCGCTCTCCGCGCTGGCGCTCCTCGACGTGCTGCGCGCGGCGGGGTGGCCCGAGGCAGCGGGGGCGGTCCTCCCCTGCGACGTCGAGGTCGCGGAGCGGCTGGCGACGAGCCCGCGCATCGCGCACCTCTCCTTCATCGGCAGCGCGCGCGTCGGCTGGAAGCTGCGCTCGCTCCTCGCCCCCGGGGTGCGCTGCTCGCTGGAGCACGGCGGCGCTGCGCCGGTGATCGTCGACGAGAGCGCCGACCTCGCGCGAGTCGCGCCGGCGCTGGCCAAGGGCGGCTGGTACCATGCCGGTCAGGTGTGCGTGAGCGTCCAGCGCGTCTTCGTCCACGCCTCGCACGCGGCGGAGCTGGAGGAGCGGCTGGTGGCGGCGGCGCGCGCGCTCCACGTGGGGGACCCGACGTCGGCGACCACCGACGTCGGTCCTCTCATCCGCGATGCCGATGTCGAGCGCGTGCTCGCCTGGATCGCCGAGGCCGTCGCGGCGGGCGCGCGCCTGGCGACCGGCGGCGAGAAGGTGGGGCGGCGCCATGTGTCGCCGGCGGTCCTCGTCGACCCCCCGGCGGACGCGCGCGTCACCACCGAGGAGGTGTTCGGCCCTGTGGTCTGCCTCTACCCCATCGCGTCGATCGACGAGGCGATCGGGCGCGCCAACGCCGTGCGCTGGTCCTTCCAGGCCGCGATCTTCACCGCCGACGTCGGCTCGGCGCTGGCCGCGGCGCGCAGGCTCGAAGCCTCGACGGTGATGCTCAACGACCACACCGCGTTCCGCGTGGACTGGATGCCCTTCGGAGGGCGAGGCGAGTCGGGGCTCGGCGTGGGCGGTCTCGGCGCTAGCACCCGCGAGCTCCTGCAGCCGAAGCTGATCGTGCTCCGCGCGTAGGGGCGCGATCAGGGTCCCGGCGAGCCGGCGGAGCGCGCGTGGTGATCGTGTCCGGCGCCCGCGCTCGCCTCGAAGCAGGGGCCGTGGTGGTGGGCCTGCGAGCCGACCCCTGCGGCCAGCCACGCGCGAACGCCGCGGCGCCAGGTGCCGGCGAGCGCCAGCGCGGCGAGGGCGACGGCGCAGGCGAGCTCGATCGGGTCGAGGGTGGTGGGCAAGCGCAGGCGAGCCGGCGACGCCGGCCAGCGGGCCCAGGCCAGCGCCAACCCGATCGCAGCGACCACCACCACCGCCGCGCCGACGGCGCGGAGCGGCGCCATCGCCCAGCCGAGAAGGGGGCGTCGAGTGGCGGCGGCCGCGGCGAGCGCCGCGAGCGCCGCCGGCGCGTTGGCGCCCTTGTCGACCAGGACGAGCATCGGGGCCACGAGCGCGAGCGGCGGCGCGCCCAGCGCGGCCGCCAGGAGCGGCAGGACGAGCACGTCGAGCCGGCGGAGCGACAGCGGCGCCAGGGCGGCGTCCTTCAGCGTCACCGAGAGCACGGCGGCGGCGACGACGCCGATCAGCAGCGGAGCGCCCGAGCGCGCGACCGCGTCCTCCAGCGCGTCGAGCAGGCGCGGCCGGGCGAAGGTCGCGTCGGCCTCGACGGGAGCCGGCGCAGCGGTGTCGGCGGCGGGAGGTCGCGATCGCGACGTCACCAGGGCCACCACCGCGATGGCGATCACGGAGAGCCCGACCCAGGCCCCGGCAAAGGGCGGCCCGAAGGCGTTCGCGCTCGCCGCGATCGTCTCCAGCGCGATGCCGGCCCCGCCCAGCGCGAGCGCGATCGCCGTCGCCGGCCTCTGGCCGGGCGCGACGCCCTCGGCGATCGCCGTCGCGCGCTCGGGGCCGACGCCGAGCGTCGCCCCGAGCAGGGCTGCGCGCAGCGTGGCCAGGACGCGGCCGCTCGAGGAGATGCGCGGCGGCGCCGAGCGCCCGAGCAGCGCCGCGAGCACCGCCGCGGCAAGGAGCGCAGGCGCGTAGCGGAGGAGGAGGGTCCCGACGGCGCCGACCACCTCGTCCGGCGCCTGGTGGGCGGCCCCCCCATCGTGCTCGTGCGACCCCGCCGAGAAGACGACCAGCGCCAGTCCGACTCCCGCCGCGACCAGATCGAGCGCGCGCGCGCCGGCGCCCTGCGGCAGGTCCTCGAGCCAGTCGTGCGTCGCCACGTGGAGCAGGAGACCCGCCACCGCCGCGGTGACGTAGGGCTCGACGTGCTCGAAGGACGCCACGGGGATCGAGCGCGCCAGCCCGATCCCGATCGCGATCGCGATCGCGAAGCCGAGCCCGCGCGCGGCGGCGACCGAGCGGCGCGCATGGCGGGAGAACGCCAGGACCACCACCGCGGTCACCGGGACGGTGTGGCCCCCGATGGAGAGGAGCACGTCCCAGTGGTGGTGCCCGTCGTGCGAGGCGCCGGTGTACGCGCCCATTCCCAGACCGTCGCCCACGTGGTGGACGAGGAGCGCGACGTAGCCCAGCTCGAGGCGGAGCGCGGGCGACCGGGTGGCGCCGAAGCGCGCCGTCACCACCTCGACCAGCCAGGGCAGTGTGGCGGCGACGGCAAAGGTGGCGAACGCGGCGAAGCCGCCGCGGGCGGTCGAGCCGGGCAGCAGCTCCAGTGCCACGGTCGCCAGCGCGGCGACCAGCGCGAAGGTTCGCACGGCGCCGAGCGCGCGACGCGCACGAGCGTGGCCCAGTCCGAGCGCGACGCCGAGGCCGACAGAGACGAACGCGACCGCGAGAGGAAGGAGCATGGCGTGGTGCGCGATCGATGTCGCAGCGGCGCGCGGACCCTACCACGGGTCCGCCACCCTGCGCGCCGACCGGCGCGGCGTCATCCACAAGAGAGTTGCACCAAGGTTCTCGGCGACCCGCGATACGCTTGCCGTCATCGACTGCTGGTGATAGCCAAAAGCAACCGTGTTGCGTTTCGGCGAAACCGCCCGCGCCCTCGCCACGCTGGCGTCGGTGTCCGTCGCCAGCGCAGCGAACGCGCAACCGGCGCCCGAGCCTGCTGCCACGGCCCCCGTCGCGCCTCACGCGCCGGCCCTCCCTCCCCCTGCGGCTGCCGCTGCGCCCGGTCCTCTTCCTGAGCCGACGCCCGAGGAGCTGGCCGAGATCGAGCGCGCCCTGGGCGCCGACCAGACGACCCGCGAGGCCGCCGGCCAGGCGCCGAAGGAGAACCGGCTCTCCATCCCCGCGCCGACGGCAGGGTCCACGGCCGCCGACCTCCTTCCCGACATCGCGCTCATCCTCGACGTCGCCGCCGCGGTGTTCAGCGACGAGCAACGGAGGCTGCAGACGGGCGGGCACGACCCTGCCCAGACTGGATTCAACCTGCAGCAGCTCGAGATGAGCCTCGGCAAGAGCGTCGATCCCTACTTCCGCTTCGACGCCAACCTCGTCTTCAGCCCCATCGGCGTCGAGATCGAGGAGGCGTACGTGACGACGCTCTCGATGCCGTGGGGCCTGCAGGCACGCGTGGGGCAGATGCTGACCCGCTTCGGCAGGATGAACGCGTCGCACCCGCACGCATGGCAGTTCGTCGATCAGCCGTTCTTCTTCGGCGAGGTCTTCGGCGGCGAGGGCAACCGGGGCCTCGGCGTCGAGCTGTCCTGGCTCACGCCTCTGCCCTGGTACGTCGAGATCGTCGCGTCGGGCACCGAGGCCAGTGGCGAGGCGACTGCGCGCAGCTTCGGCGGCGCAGAGGACGTGGTGGTGGAGAGCCCCATCGATCTGCAGAACACGCTCGCCTTGAAGCAGTTCTTCGACCTCTCGGATGACTGGTCCCTCCTCTGGGGCCTCTCGGCCGCCAACGGACCCAACCCGAGCGGTCGGGACACGCGGAGCGACGTGTGGGGCACCGACGTCTTCCTCAAGTGGCGGCCCATCTCCAGCGCCATCCCGACCCCCTACGAAGTGCATCTTCAGAGCGAGGCCCTCGTCAGACGTCGTCAGGTGCCGGAGGACGTGCTGACCGACTGGGGCGGCTATGCCTTCCTGTTCCTGAAGTTCGCCCAGCGATGGGGCACAGCCGTCCGCTTCGAGCACGGGAGCGCGACTTACGACGCAGATCTCGAGCCGGTCGAAGACCCGCTGGGCACGCCCGGCGCCGGCAGCCGGCAGCGGTGGTCGGCGAACGTCACCTACGGGCCGACCGAGTTCTCCCGCCTGCGCCTGCAGGGCTCGCGGGCCACGATCTGGTCCGATACCGGGGCCGCAGGCGACCCCGTCTGGGCGGGGTTCCTCGCCCTCGAGGTCGTCGTAGGCACCCACGGCGCGCACCATTTCTGAAGTCGCTCGAGAGGTCACCGTGTCGAATCCCCTCAAGAAGCTCCTCGCGTCCCTGGTCGTTCTCCTCGGTCTGACCGTCGCGCCGCGGCTGGCGCGGGCGGACCTGCAGATCGTCGCGACGGTGCCGGCTCTCGCCGCCATCGCGAAGGAGGTCGGCGGCGCGCAGGTCTCGGTGGAGAGCCTCGCGCTCCCCACGCAGGACCCGCACTTCGTCGACGCCAAGCCGAGCCTGGCGCTCTCGCTGAGCAAGGCCGACATGCTGATCGCGGTCGGCCTGGGGCTGGAGACCGGCTGGCTGCCCACGCTGCAGGTCGGCTCGCGCAACGTGAAGGTGATGCTGGGGGCCAGCGGCTACATCGAGGCCTCGTCGTTCGTCACCCTCCTCGAGCCACCGGAGAACGTCGATCGCTCGCACGGCGACGTGCACCCGGGCGGCAACCCGCACTTCTGGTACGACCCGCGCGCGGTCGCCGGGGTCGCCCGCGGCATCTCCGCGAGGATGGTCGCGCTCGATCCGTCGCAGAAGGCGCAGTACGAGAAGAACCTCGCCGCGTTCCTCGGCAAGCTTGACGGGCAACGAAAGCTCTGGGAGCCGCGCATCGCGAAGCGCAAGGGCGCGCCGGTCATCGGCTACCACAAGAGCTGGTCGTACCTCGCGCAGTGGGCAGGGCTGGAGCAGGTCGCGTTCCTCGAGCCCAAGCCGGGCATCCCGCCCAACCCGGGCCACGTCGCGCGGGTGCTCGCGATCGCGAAGCAGCGCAGCGTGAAGCTGATCCTGCAGGAGTCGTACTACCCCGACGCGACGGCCAAGCTCGTCGCGGAGAAGGCGGGCGCCGCCGTCCTCTTCATCCCGAGCGGCCCCGACGTCCGCGGTGGGCAGAGCTACTTCACGTGGATGGACGGCATCGTCGGGATGCTCGACAAGGGCGGGCCGTGACCGCTGGGCTCGGCGTGTAGTGGAGTCTCTGCTCCTCGTGCACGAGCAGGAAGGCGGCGATGGCGACGGCGCATGATCACGACCACCCCGTCGCGGCGAACGACGAGGACGAGGTCCTCCGCTGCGAGGAGCTGGTCGTCGGTTGGGGGCAAACGGCGCTGCTTCCGCCCATCGACGTCTCGATCCGCCGCGGGTCGATGCTGGCAGTGGTCGGGCGCAACGGCTCCGGCAAGACCACATGGTTCAAGACGGTGCTCGGCCTCTTGCCCCCGCTCGGCGGGCGCGTCGTCGTCGCCGAGCCGCGACCGCGGCTGGCGTACGTGCCCCAGTCGCTGGAGGTCGACCCCACGCTGCCGCTGGCCGCGCGCGACGTCGTCTCCTGGGGACGCATCCGGGACCGCAGCTTCTTCCGGCCCTTCGCCACGCGCGAGGACCGCCGCGCCGTCGAGCGCGCGCTGGAGGAGGCAGGCGCGGCCGATCTCGCCGCGCGATCGTTCCAGGATCTGTCGATGGGCCAGCGGCAGCGCGTGCTGTTCGCGCGCATGCTCGCCAGCGAGCCCGATCTCGCCCTCCTCGACGAGCCGACCAGCGCGATGGACGTCGTCGCCGAGCGCGACGCGATCCACCTGCTGGCGCGCCTTGCGCGGTCGCGCCGCATGGCTCACCAGCACCACCGCCATGCGGTCGACATCGCCGCCAGCCACGCCGACCGCATCCTCCTCGTGGACCGGGTCGCGAAGCAGGTCGTGCTGGGCCCGCGCGACGAGGTCCTCGCCAGCGAGGCCTACCGACGCCACTGCGGCCACGGCGACGCGTGCGAGGACCCGCACCATGCATGACGAGCCCAGGCCCAGCTGGGCCGACTTCGTCGGGGCGTTCGAGATCTTCCGCGACCCCCTGATCTGCGCGGCGGTGGCTGGCCTGGTGCTCGGCTTCCTCGGCGTGTACGTCCTGTTGCGACGGATGGTGTTCGTCGGTGCGACCATCACCCAGTCCGCCGCGCTCGGCGTCGCCCTCTCCTTCTACGCCGAGATTCACCTCGGCCTGGCGGTGGAGCCGGTGATCGGGGCCGCCATGGCGAGCCTGGCCGCGACGCTCCTCCTCCTGATCGACGAGCGTCGGCTGGGGACCGCGCGGGAGAGCCTGCTCGGCCTCGCCTACGCCGGCACCGGGGGGGCCGCGGTGCTGGTGGGCGACCGCATCGCCCAGGAGTCGCACGACATCCAGTCGATCCTCTTCGGGACCGCGGTGCTGGTCCGCCCCACCGATCTGCTGGCGGTGGTGGTGACCGCGACGGTCGCGCTCGCGGTCCACGTCGTGTTCTTCCGCGGGCTGTCCTTCGCGAGCTTCGACCCCATCGCGGCGCGGGTGCAGGGCCTCCCGGTGCGCGTGCTGCAGGGCGTGGTCCTGGTGACCATCGGGCTGGTGGTCGGCGTGTCCGCGCGAGCGCTGGGCGCCCTGCCGGTGTTCGCGCTCTCCACCCTGCCGGCGATGGCGGCGCTCATGCTGCGGACGGGCGTGCGGAGCGCCTTTGCCATCGCGGCCGCACTGGGCGTCGTCGCCGGCGTGGGCGGCTACCTCTTCGCGTTCTTCGCGAGCTTCCCGGTGGGCGCGTCGCAGACGGCCGTCGCCGCGGCGCTGGTGCTGGTCGCATGGGGCGGTCGCGGCCTGCTGACCCGCCGTGCGTGAGCTGACCGATTGCATCGACGAGCGATTCAATCGTAAAACGATCATGTCGTTTTACGTACGCATCGGCAGGACCCATCCTCAGGGTGTGCCCAGGACGGGCACCCTGGAGGTCCCATGAAGATTCACCGCTTGCTCGAGGTCCTGGTGTTCGGAGGCGCGTCCCTCGTCGGCTGCACGTCGTCGGAGGGTGACGGCGGCGAAGGCGGAGGTGCCGGAGAAGGCGGCGGCGGCGGAAGCCCGACGGACGCAGCGACCGGCGGCGGCGTGGCGACATCCTCCACGGGGAGCGGCGGTGCCGGTTCCACCACCGCGGCGTCGGGGACGAGCGGCTCCACCGGAGGGGGCGGGACGACGAGCACCTCGAGCGGCGCCGGCGGGACGACCGCCAGCGGGACCGGCGCGACGACGACGTCGACCGGCGGCCTGGGCTGCTCCGACCCGGCCAGCCCTGGGGACCCCTGCGGCTGCCCTTGCTGCTGGGTCGAGGACTGCTCGAACGACGTCGACTGCTGCCCGGAAGCGTTCCAGTGCACCCCCTGAGCGGCGCACCTCCCGGCGAGGCGTTGGCGATCGCGCGGCGGCGCGCGGCACGCGTCTGGGCGATGCGCGGGCGCGTGGAGCGCGAGGCCGCTGCGCGGTTCGCCCGGATCGCGTCCCGGCTCGCGTCGGTTGCCGCCGCACCGGTGGTGGTCGACCTGGCGCGGCGCGCTCATGCCGACGAGGACCGACACGCGCTGCGCTGCGATGAGCTCGTCGAGCTCCTCGGTGACGGGTCGACTTCGCGGCGGCCGCGTGTCGCGATCGAGCTGCCGGAGATCGCGCCCTCCGGGCTCACCTTCCGGGAGGGCGTCCTCTACGAGGTCGTCGCCATGAGCTGCATCACCGAGACCCTGAGCACCGCGCTGCTGGGTGAGCTCCGCGATGCGACGCCCGAAGGTCGCGTCCGCGAGGTGCTCTCGGAGATCCTGAAGGACGAGGTGCAGCACGCCCGCCTCGGCTGGGCACACCTCGCGTCCGAGCGGTCCCGCGGTCCTGGCCGCTTCCTCGCCGAGGCCTTGCCGCGGATGCTGGAGGACACGGCGAGCTCAGAGGTCTTCCAGGTCGGTGAACCCGACGCGGCCGACGTCGCCGAGGCGCTCCGCGGCATGGGCGCACTTCCGAGGACCGAACGACGGGCGCGTCTCGCGGAGACCCTCGAGCAGGTGGTGTTCCCGGGCCTCGAGTCGCTCGGGGTCGACGCCAGCGGCGGTCGGGCCTGGCTCGCGGAGCGGATGGGTGGGGACCCGCGCGCGAGCTAGTCGACGGTCAGCGACAGCACGTCGCCGAGGAACGGGCCACCGCCCTGCTGCACGCGGTTGCTCTCGAAGAGCGCGCTCACCAGCTCCACCTGGACGGGATCGTCGGCCGCGGCGACCGGCGCCCACGCCTCGGCCGTGGGCGTGTACGTCTCGAGCAGCGTGAAGACCTCGAGCGCGATCGCGCCGTCCGCGCCACGGAAGGTGAGGGCGTAGGCGCGACCGTTCACGGGATCGCCGTGACGCGGCAGCACCCACGTGAAGGCCGGCAGCGCGTCGTCCGCGAAGGTGGCTCCGTCCTCGGGCGCGGTGAACGTCGCGTGCTCGGCGGGATCTTCGGTCGGCGTCAGCGCGATCAGCTCGACGAAGGCCTCGTCCGTCGCGCCGCCCTCGTAGACCACCTGATGGTCGGGAGTGGCGCCGCCGTTCCCGCTGTCCGTCCCGCCGCCACCGGTGCCGTCCGCCAGGTCATCGCCGCAGGCGATCGACGCGCAGAGGCCGAGCCCCATGGCGGACGCGAGGAAGGCGCTCCCTGAGCTCATGCCAGGAGAGTGTGGTCACGTCACGATCAAGGCGGCCGCCGCGACCCGCGTCACTCGACGGGGCAGACGAACTCGGCCGGGCTCGACCCTGTGATGTCGCACTCGGACCCGCAGTCCTCGTGGCAGGCGACGCACTCGGCAAGGAGCTCGTCCCCCTCGCCGCTGGGGCCACCGGTGATGAGCTCCCCGCAGGCCTCGTAGGCCTCCTGCGTGGTGAAGTGGTCCCCGCAGGCGGACAGCGCGAGGAGCGAGAGTGCAGCGAGCTTCGTGACGGTGCGCATGACGATCTCCTCGATCACGGGGCGGGAGCGGGAGCGGGAGCGGGAGCCGGTGCCGCTGCGGGAGCCGGCCCGGGCGGGGCAGGGTCGGGCGCAGGGACCGCGGGAGGCGCGTCGGCCGGCGGTGCCGCGGGCGGCGGCGGAGCGACGGGCGGCGGGGGCGGCGGCGGCGGGCAGTCGCAGTCCGGCTCCGGAACCGGCGCCTTGCTGCCGAAGGCGGCGGCGAAGGTGAGCAGCGCCATGTTCTGCACCTGCCACTCGTCCACCAGGAGCGGCTGACGCGTGACGTTGAGGCGGTAGTTGAACGAGGCCCACTCGAAGATCTTGGCGTTCAGACCGGCCACGCCCTCGACCGTGGTGAGGTCGATGAGGCCGCGGTCGTCGCCCGCGGGCAGGTCGCTGGTGACGAAGGGGATGATGACACCGAGGCCGAGCACGTAGGAGACGCGCTGCCCCTCGTCGAGGAAGCCGCTGGCGTTCAAGGTCGCCTCCGCGCCGACCAGGTAGAAGTCGTCGAGCGTCTTGACCTCGATCACGTCGGGGGTCGTGTCGTCGTCCTGGATGGCGAGGTTGCCCTCCTGCACGATGCCCTGCTGTGCGCCGATGCCGCCGCGCAGCTCGAGCTTCATCCAGTCCTCCTGCAGCGGCTGGACGAAGGCGCCGATCGACTCCTTCAGGATGATGGGGCTGAAGGGATCGGTGAGGTCGAGGCGGCGGCCGATCAGGTTCGTGGTGCCGCCCTCGAGGTCCGACACGGCGTAGGTCGCGGGCGACGGGCGGATGTCGAGCGCGGGGAACATCGTCGTCGAGAGGGCGAACCGCGCGAACGGACCTGCGGCCTCGACCAGGTGGAGCAGGTAGATGCTCTCGAAGGCCAGCTCGTCGCTCGTCTTGACGAACTCCCCGATCGCAGGGGCGCGCGTGGTCCCCGCCCCGGCGCGGAAGGTGTTCCGCCACTCGTGGATCTCCTGGTTGAACAGGAGCTCCGAGTCGAGGATGAAACCGGCGGTGAACGACGTCCCGTTCTGGGTGCCGATCACCTCGCGCGAATCGTTCAGGTTGAGCTGGGCGCCAAAGGCGATACCGCGCGTCCACCCCTGAGGGCGGCGCGTGGCCTCCGGCTGCTCCTCCAGGAAGGCCTTGCCCTCCTGACCGGGCCCCGCGTCCGCGGTGAGGGCAGGCGGCGCGTCCTGCGCCGAGGCGACTGCGGGCGCGGAGAGCAGGGAGAACGCGAGGGACCCCGCCGCGAGGCGAGTCCGAAGGCGGCCGTCGAGCATCGCGCCTCCGTTACACGACCTGTCACCACCCGGTCAAGACATTCGTGCGTCAGGCGCCGAAGGAGGAGAGCCAGCGGCGGAGCGCGTCGAGCGCGGCCTCGACGCTGGGCGCCACGTAGAGCGTGCCCTGGTAGTCCGTGGGGTCGAAGGGCTGGAGGCGGATCGCCTCCAGGTCGAACGGGCGCAGCTCGGCGGCGGTCTCGAACCGCCCGAGCTCGCCGAACGACGAGAGCAGCCCGGCCCCGTACACCTCGAGGCCGCGCGCCCCCTCGGCGACGCCGAACTCCAGCGTGTACCAGTAGGTGCGGATGAGATCCTCGACCTGCTCGGGTCGTGCCTTGCGCGTCGCCACGCCGAAGAGGCGGCTCACCTCGGCGAACCCGGCGTCGACCAGGAGCGGCGCGTGCCCGATCAGCTCGTGCACCACGTCGGGCTCCGGCGTGTAGAGCGGCGCCGAGTGGTGGCGCATGTACTGCGTCGCGAGGAACACGCCGCCTTCGAGGTGCTCCATGAAGCGCGACGCCGTCACCAGGCCGCCCACCGGCTCGAGCCGGAAACCGGAGCGTGCGGCGATGCGCGCGTTCACCTCCTCGAACGAGGGGACGCACGGCGAGCCGAGGGCGACCTCCGGCCACGCCCGCTGGTAGGCGGCGCACGCGTAGCGCGCGTGGAGCGGCGCCAGGTGCTCGAGCACCGTTCGCCACACCTGGTGCTCGGCGTCGACGTACTCGACGTCGGCGACCGGCGAGCCAATCCGGTGGCGAAGGGCCAGTGCGGCAATGGCGTTCCTGCGGGCGCGGTATTCCTCGTCGCGAAATCCCGGATGGTCGCGATCGAGCTGGACGAGCTCGAGCTGCATGCGGGCTCGACCCTAGCAGGCCACATGGCGGAAGCCCGCGTCAGCACGCACGGTGGTGCGTCATCGCATCACCGTGCATGCGCGGGCCGCGAGAGAGACGGCTTGGCAAGCGCCGAGGAGGATGGTCCCCTCGCGCCCCGGAGGTCTCGTGACCCTTTCGCCCCTGCCGCTCACCGCAAATCTCGCCCTCGCCGCGCTGTTGGCCCTCGTCGCGTGCGGGGATCAGCCCGCTGCGACCACGGGGACGGCGACCGCCTCCGCCGGGACCAGGCCGACGGCGACCGCGCGCGCGTCGTCCAGCGCCAGCGCAGCGCCGATCGCGTCGGCCAGCGCGGGCGACGCGAGCCGGGGTGGAATGAGCCACTGCCCCAACGCCGTGGAGGGCGCGAAGGTCGACATCCAGGACGATCCCAGGGGGGTCGTCATGACGGTCACCGCGACCGACGCCAAGGCGATCTCGTCGATCCGCGACCGCGCGAAGTGGGTCGACGAGAAGGCCAGGGGCGAGGTCGGCAAGATCCAGCACACCGGCGAGGGTGGCGGCGGTGGCGTCCTCGGGCGTTGCCCGGTGGTCCTCAAGGGCACCGACGTGAAGGTCGAGGACGTCGAGGGCGGCACCAAGGTGACGATGCAGGTGGTCGACGCCAAGGAGGTCGACTGGCTTCGCCGCGAGGTGCGCGAGCGTCAGACCAAGCTCGCCGAGCCCGGCGCCAGCGCCCAGGGCCAGCGGAAGATGGCGAACTGCCCCAGCGCGGTCGACGGCGCCAGCACCGCCATCTCCGAGAAGGCGGGCGACGTCGTGGTCACCGTGACCGCCAAGGGGAACGAGGCGGTGTCCGACGTCCGCGCTCGCGCCAGGAAGCTCGTCGACGCCGCCAAGGCCGGCGACTCCGACAAGCACGACGGGAACGGCGCCGGCGCCGGCACCGGCCGCTGCCCGGTGGTGCTCGAGGGCACGACCATCGCCGTTAAGGACGTCGACGGCGGCGCGGAGATCGCGATCAAGCCCGTCAAGGGCGGGGACCTGGCGAAGGTCGCCAAGGAGGCCAAGGAGCGCAACGAGCGCTTCACCGCCGGCGGCGTCGTCGCGCCCGCACCCTCGGCCTCTGCGTCGGACCCCACCAAGCTGTGACCGGTCCGCGAGGCGTGGAGCTCAGGGCGGCGGCTTTGCGCCCTGGTGCTCCACGAACACGCGGAGCCGCGTGACGCCGGCGACGCGGGGCAGCGAGTCGCCGGCGCGCCCCAGGCGCCCGCCGCGCCCATGAAATTCGGGGAACGGCGCCGACGGGTCCAGCATCGTCACCACCACCTCGCCGCGGCGGCTGACCATCAGCACCGGCTGAGGATCGGTCGCCGACGGCGCCGCGCGGAGCAGCACTTCGGGCCCCTCCTTCGCCGCCGCGGCCATGACGGCGCCCGGTCGCAGCGCGGCCTCGCCCAGGAGCGGCGCCAGCTTCCAGGCGCGACGCTCCTGATCGGCGAAATCGGGCGGGGCGGCGTCCAGCCGCGCCGCGTCGAGGGCCGGTGCCGGCGCGCCGTCGACCGTCACCTCGACGTGCAGCTGCGCCGGCACCCGGACCTCCTCCGGCGGCGGCGGCCGGGGGACGCGCTTGGTGTCGCCCTCGTCACTGGCTTTCTGGCAGGCTGCCGCGGCGAAGGCCAGCGCCAGCACGGCGAATATTGGGGTCCTCATCGCGCCTCCTCCTCCACCAGCATGTCACCCGGCGCACCGGTACGCTCCACGCGCCCGTCGCGCATCAGCGCGACCTGATCGCCCAGCGCGAGCGCCTCGCGACGCCGGTGGGTGACGAACACCACCGGGACCGCCAGGTCCTCCGCCAGGCGGCGCACCAGCTCCACCAGCTCTCCGCGCAGCCCGCGGTCCATCGCGCTGAACGGCTCGTCGAGCAGGACCACCCGCGGGCTCATCGCGAATGCGCGCGCCAGCGCCACGCGCTGCGCCTCGCCGCCGGAGAAGGTTGCGGGGACGCGCTCCGCCAGGTGGTCGGCGCGGAAGCGCGCCAGGCTGGCCCGGGCGTGGTCGGCGCGGGCGCGCGCGGACATCGAACGGTCGACGCCGTAGGCGACGTTCTCCGCCGCGCTCATGTGGGGGAAGAGCGCGAGGGTCTGGAAGACGAAGGCCACCCGACGCGCGTGGACTGGCACCGCAACGCCTGCGGCGCCGTCGAACCAGGTGTCGTCGCCCAGGCGGACGGTGCCGGCGTCGGCGCGCGTGAGGCCGGCGATGACGGCGAGCAGGGTGCTCTTGCCCGACCCCGACGGGCCGAACAGAACAGTCACGCCGGGAGGCGCGGTGAGCGCCGCGTCCAGGGTGAAGGTCGCGCCGCGGCCGCTGCGGCCCAGCCGCACCGCGACCTCGAGCGCGCCCGCGGCCCGCGCGATGGGGACCTCAGCTCGCGCGGCCACGCTGCCCCAGCTTTCCCACCGCGTAGAGGATGACCAGCGCCACCGCGGTGAGGACGGCGATCATCGCCACCGCCTCGTCGTCCCGCCGGGCCTGGATGGCGTCGTAGATGGCCAGCGACGCCGTCTGCGTCTCGCCCGGGATGTCACCGGCGACCATCAGGGTCACGCCGAAGTCGCCCAGCGCGCGCGCGAAGCCGAGCATGACGCCGGCCAGGATCCCGCGCGAGGCCAGCGGCAGGAGCACGGTGGTGAAGGCGCGCAGCGGCGTCGCGCCCAGCGTGCGCGCGGCGGCGACCAGCGTCGGGTCCACCGCCTCCAGCGAGGCGCGCGCCGCCTTCATGATGATGGGCAGGGCACCGATGGTGGCGGCGACGATGGCGCCGGTGGTCGTGAACACGATCGACGCCCCGAAGAGGGCCTCGAATGCGCGGCCCACCGCGCTGCGACGGCCCAGCGCCACCAGGACGTAGTAGCCGAGGACGGTGGGCGGCAGCACCATCGGTGCCGTCAGCAGCACATCGATGACATCGCGTCCTGGGAAGCGCCGCGCCGCGAGGAGCGCGCCCAGCGCCACGCCGAGCACCGTCGCGATCAGCACCGCGGTCGTCGCCACTCGGAGCGACAGGAGGAGCGGCGCGAAGTCCACGATCTGCCGCTCAGCGCGGGCGGCTCAGGGCGCCTTGGCGATGGACTCGCCGGGGAGGAGGAACCCGTACGAGCGCATGATGGTGCGACCCTTCTCCGCGGCCACCCACTCGGCAAAGGCAGAGGCCGACGCGCGCCGCTCGTCCCCCGCGCACACCACCAGCGCCTGGTCGAGCGGGGCGTGAGCCTCGGCGGGGACCAGCGTGTGCGGCTCACCGATGGCCAGCGACAGGGCGACGATCGCGACGTCGGCGTTGCCGCTGTCGGCGAACTGCCTGGTCGCGAGGATGTTCTCGCCGTAGACGAGCTTGGGCTTCACCGTGTCCCAGACGCCGGCGCTCTCCAGCGCCTGCTTGGCGGCGAGCCCGTACGGCGCGTGCTCGGGGTTGGCGATCGCCACCTTGACGAAGCGCGCCTCGGCGAGGTCGGCGACCTTCTCCGGCAGGGGTGACCCCGGACGGGCGAAGAGGACGATGCGCCCGCGGGCGTAGAGCGATTTGGTGTCGCCGCGGCAGCGACCGGCGGCGACCACCTCGTCGACGAACTTGACGTTGGCCGCCGCGAAGAGGTCGAACGGCGCACCCTCCTCGATCTGCTTGGCGAACAGGCCGGTGGAGCCGAAGGAGAAGACGACCTTCTTCCCGGTCTCCCTGGTGTAGGCGGCGCCGACCTCCTCGAAGGCGCGAGCCAGATCGGAGGCCGCCGCCACCCTGAGCGGCGCCTCCTCGCGGGGCGCTTCACGGCTGCAGGCAACGAGCGGCGCGAACAGCGCGGCCACCAGGGGGCCCAGCAGCGCGAGCGCCTCAGTCCTTGAAGATGATCGTGCCGACATCCTCTCCCTCCAGCGCGCGGGTCACCATGCCGGGCACCGTGCCGTTGACGATCTGGAGCTCGTGGCAGGCGCGCGCGCGCGCGAGGTACTCGATGACGACGCGCTCCAGGATCAGGTCCGGGAGGTCGCGCGCCAGGAGCTCCTTCGCGCCGATGCGCGGGATCAGCTTTGCGCCGTGGTTCTTCTTGGGATCGTCGTCGTAGAGGCCGTCCTCGTCCTTGATGAAGATGGCGCGCTTGGCGCCCAGCACCTCGGCGGAGAGGAAGACGCCGGCGTCGGTGCGGTGCTGCGGCACCCGCCCCTCGGCGCTCGGCTTCTCCCAGTAACCGAAGGGCGGCATGCCGGTCATGATCGGGATGCAGCCGAGGCGGAAGTAGAGGGGCAGCTTCTCGAAGTCGTCGTGCATCACGAAGATGCCGCCGTGCTTGGCCAGCAGCATCTGCAGCATGCGCGCGTTCTGTCGCGGCACGTAGCCGCCGAGCGCCGCGAGGACGCCGGTGGGCAGCTCGAGGTCGCTGGCGACGGAGTAAATGTGGCGCGCGCGCGTCCCGCCACCGCAGCAGATGAGCAGCTTGTGCTTGTCCTTCGCCGCCACCAGCTCGTCGAGGATGGGAAACACCGCCTTGCGACCGCGGTCCATGATCGACTGGCCGCCGATCTTGATGACCTTCACGTCGGGGTCCATCGCGATCGGGCTGTAGTCGCGCGTGCCGGCGGCGCCGGCCAGAACTCCACCGGTCAGCGTTGCGCCCTCGAGCGCGCTGGGGATGATGCGACGCTCCAGGCTCACGACGCGTCCTCCTTGTCGATCACGGTGCCGACCTCTTCACCGGCCAGCGCCGCCTGCAGCATGCCGCGCTTCAGGCCGTTGACGATCTGCACGCGCTTCACGTGGCGCGACGTCGACCACGCGTCGAAGAGCTGACGGTCGAGCGCCAGCTCCTCCGGCATGTCGGCGAGGAGCGCGGCGAGGGTGGTCTTCTTGATCAGGCGCGCGCTTGGGTGCTTCTTGGGATCGCGATCGTAGAGGCCGTCCTCGTCCTTGACGAAGATCAGCCTCCGCATGCCGAGCACCTCGGCGTGGATGAAGAGGCCAAAGTCGCTGCCATGGGTGGGCAGCGGGTCGCCGCTCTCCGAGGGCGGCTCCCAGAAGTGGTACGGGGGGATGCTGATGCAGATCGGCAAGATCCCGTTGCGCAGGTAGAGCGGCAGCTCCCAGAAGTGCTCGCGCTGCATGACGATCGAGCCGTGCTTGGCGAGCAGCGCGTTGAGGAACACCGCGTTGGCCTCCTCCATCGCGCCGACCAGCTGCGCGATGCCCCCGGTGGGCAGGCCCAGGTCGAGCGCGACGCTGATCGTGTGGCGCACCCGCGTGCCTCCGCCGACGCCCAGCAGGACCTGGAACTTGCCGCGGATCGCCGCGATCTCGTCGACCAGCGGCAGCAGCGCCTCCTTGCCGCGATCGAAGATCGACTGCCCGCCGATGCCCACCAGCACCACGTCGGGCAGGATCTCGAACTCGCGCTCGGAGTGGGTTCGGCGGACCACGCGGCGGTCGACCAGCGACTCGCGCATCAACGAAGACTCGATGTGGGTACGGCCGTCGTCGGCCACCAGCTTGGTCACGTGGGCTCCTCTCCGGATGGGGACGTCGGCGCGGCGCCGCCGACCGCGCGCACCACAGGTGCGACGAGCATGCCAGCGACCACCCCGAAGGTCACGTGCACCGCGAGCCCGGGTAGCAAGAAGGCGAAGGCCACCGCGGGCGGCGCGGCGATCAGGGTCACCACGAAGATGGTGGCGAACCGACCGGCCGCGATGAACCCGCTGACCAGCGACCAGACCAGGACGCTCGGCCGCCGCCTGCCGGCGACCAGCGAGGGCACCAGCAGGTCGCACAGCAGGCCGGGGGCGGTGTGCTTGAGGATCTCGAAGATCCCATATTTGCCGTCGCCGATGAGGAACGCGGCCGTACCCATGACCAGCCCGGCCAGGGTCGCACCGAAGCGAGACTGCGTCCGCATCGAGGCCACGACGTAGAGCGGCGTCAGGAGGACCAGCTTGTGGCCTGGCGCGAACGGGATGCTCGGCAGCACCTTCAGCGCTTTGATCCCGAGCATCGTGAGCGAGAGCCCGACGA
>JBKJLX010000221.1:0-11065 GCA_046596645.1 Polyangiaceae bacterium | reverse complement strand
CGTGGTCGACGAGCCGCAGCCGGACGTCGCCCGCTTCGTCCACGACAAGCTGCGCGAGGTGCTCTACGCGCGACTCGCCCCCTCCGAGCGCGCGGACCTCCACGCGCGCGCCGCGCGGGCGCTGGGCGACTTCGCCGAGCGCACCGGCGGGCTCGATCGCGTGGCGCCCGCGCTGGCGCACCACCACGCCGAGGCGGGTGACGTGCACCGCGCGCTCGGCTTCCTCGACCAGGCGGCAGAGCGCGCCATGGCCAGCGGCGCGGCTGCCGACGCGCTGCGGTCGTTCCAGCTGGCGGCCTCGATCTTCGACGACAAGGCCGACGCCGCGGTGCGGCGCGCGCTCGGCGAGCGGCGCGTTCGATGGGAGCGGCGCGCCGCCGAGGCCCACCACGCGCTGGGCGACCTGCGCGCCGCCGAGGAGCACGGCCGCGCGGCGCTCCGGCTGGCGACCGGTCAGGGGACCCTGCTCGACGTGCGCTTCGAGGAGGGCGGCACCGAGCGCGCCCGCTTCGCGGTCGGCGCGGCGTGGGCTGTGGGGCGGCAGCTCCTCGGCCTGGCGATGGGGCCGCGCCGCGGCGCCGCGGTCGAGGGTCACACTCGCTGGCGGGAGGCGTCGCTCGCGGCGGAGAAGCTGGCGCAGACCTACCTCTTCCTCAACGACGCCAACCGGGCCGGGCTGGCGTCGGTCCTGGCCACCAACTTCGCGGCGCGCTTCGGCGCCTCGCCGGAGCTCGCGCGGGGCCACGCCCAGCTCGCCATCGCCAGCGCCTACGTGCCGAGCGATCGCCTGGCGCGCGCCTACGTCGCGGGCGCCGACCGCATCGCGCGGGGGCTGCACGACCCGGAGACCGACTGCAACGTCGACTTCATGTGCGGCTACGCGTCGATGGGCGCGGGACGCTTCGACGACTGCAACGCCCGCCTGGGTTCCGCGCTGGATCACGCGCGCGTGCAGTGCGACCGCCGGCGCGAGGAGGAGGCGCTGGCGCTCCTCGCCATGGCGGCGACCTTCCAGGGCCGCTTCGACGAGGCGCTGGCCCGCTACAGCGACCTCGACGCGTGCGCGCGCAGGACCCACAACGCGCAGGGCAAGCTGTGGGCGCGCGGCGGGCGGGCCATGGTCTGGGCACGCCTCGGGCGCATCGAGGAGTCCATGCGCGCCTTCGACGATCTCACGGCGCTCATCGACGCGACCTCGGACCAGTCCGAGCGCATCCAGGTGGGCCAGTCGGCGGTCCTCCACCTGGCGCGCGGGGATCGCGCGCGCGCCCGCGCCATCGCCGAAAAGACGCTGGAGATGCTGGAGAATTCGCCCCCTGCCGGGAGCCAGGTGCTGCCCGGCGTGGAGGGGACCTGCGCCGCGCTGCTCGCCCTGTGGACCTCGGCGCCGCCCGGCGCCGAGCGACGGTCGCTGGAGCCGCTGGCCACGCGGGGCGTCGTCGCGCTGGAGGCATTCGCCAGGTTCTTTCCCATCGGCCTGCCCGATGCGCTGCGGCTCCGCGCGGGGTGGCTCCTCGCCCACGGCCGGTTCCATGGGACGGAGGAGATGCTGCGGCGCTCGATCGACGCCGCGTCGCGCCTGGGCATGCCGATCGAGGAGGGTCGAGGCCGGGTCGCCCTCGCCTCACGCCTGCGCGGCCCGGCGCGCGACGCGCAGCTGCGCGCCGGTCGCGAGCTCCTGCGCGACGCCCACGCCCACCTCTACCTGCGCGGCGACATCAGCTGAGTCGGTCGTTCACGGCTCGTCGACGAGGTGCTCGCGCCAGTACGGCGTGAGGAAGACGCCGTCGGGATCGAGCGCGGCGCGGAGGACGAGGAAGTCCTTCAGGCGCGGGAAGCGATCGCGCCACGCCTTGCGCCACACCGCGCTGGGGCCGGGCAAGACCTTGCCCCAGTGCGGGCGGAACGCGAACCGATCGAGGAGCTTCCAGAAGGGCTCGTAGAAGCGGCGCGGGTCGCCGGCGTTCATGCCGAACCAGAAGACGTCGAGGCGGAGGACGTCGACACCGTAGGAGGGCGACAGCCACGCGCGCGACGCCTTGGCCGCGTACATCTCGCAGGAGAACGATCCGGTGGCGGCGTAGGCGCTCACCGGGTCGCCGCCGGCGCGGTAGTGCGTGCGCATCGCCTTCATCGCGTCCTCCGCGGCATCGATGGGGATCCACGGCTCGGTGAACTCGGTGGGCCAGAGCTGGTCGTCCATCTGGTTGTCCATCGGCAGACCACACATCCAGCTGTCCCAGAAGGTCTGCTGGTCGATGCCGACGAAGGGATCGAGGATCTCGTCGATCAGGTACGGCATCTCCCTGGCGAGGGCGTCGGCGAGCAGCTGCGCCAGGCTCGAGGAGAGGCCGCCGGCGAGGAGCATCCTCACCAGCGCGGTGATCGCCTCGCCGACGCGATCGGCGAGGAAGCCCCCCGAGGCGGCGCGCGCCGCGTCGAGGAGCGGCTGGAAGAGCCCCCCCGCGCTGCCCGACGCGACGCGAGGGCTCTTGCGCAGCCCGCGGACGACGCTGCGCTCGAGCCAGGCCAGCACCTCGTCGATGGAGACCTTGCGGTCCCACCCCAGCGCCGCCGGTGAGGGGCAGGCGTTAGGATCGGGATCGCCCTCCAGAGCGTCCTCCAGGTGGACGAACCACGGCGCGAGCTTGGAGGGGAGAGCGTCGAGATCGGCGAGGTTGCCGATGAGCGCATAGAAGAGTGAGCCCGCGAGGGAGGCGACCTTCTTCGCGCGGCCCAGCTGCAGGTAGGGCTGGTGGACGAAGCCGGGGAACGGCTGCTGGCGGGCCGCCTGCCACACCACCATCCGATCGAAATCGTGCTGCGGCCACCACATGAGGCGGGCGTACGGCGCGCGCGCCAGGAAGTCGGCGAACGACGGCTCCCCCGTGCTCTCGCCGAAGAAATCGATGCCGGAGGCGCGGGTCTGCCGGGTGACCTGGGTCCCGAAGACGTCGTAGGTGGGGCCGACCCGCAGCCAGACCCGGGTGACCACGCCGAGCAGGCCCATGGAGACGCTGACCGCGTCGAACAGATCGATCTCCGCGGGGTCGGTCGCGTCCCGCGCGACCTCGCGGATGGCGCCGGTGCCGTCGACGAAGCGGATGCGCAGCACGTCGTCGTGCAAGGAGACCTGGCGGCTGCCGCCGCTCGAACCGGTCGCGAGGAAGCCGCCCACCGTCTGGTGGGTGATGCCGCCGAGGTCGGACAGGGCGAAGCCGGCGCGCTGCAGCTGGGCGTTGAGGCTGTTGGCCCAGGTGCTGGTGCGGGTCGGATCGTAGGGGTCCTTGCCCAGGTGGCACCCGGCCTCGACCTCGACCACCGCGCGCGTGGCGTCGCCGGCGTCGCGGTGGATGTGCACCGCCCGCATCATGTCGAGCATCACGGCGACCGCGTCCTCCGGCGGCTTGCCTGCGCCATCGAACCCGGCGGGGTAGATCGACCTCGAGACCGAGTGACCGGCGCCGCGCACCCGCAGCGTCTTGCCGGAGGAGCGCGCCAGGGCGACGAGGGCCGCGACGTCGGCGTCGTCCGTCGGGTGGTACCATCCGTCGAGCCCGGGCTGAGGGGCCGTCCGGCCCGGCGGGGCTGCGCTCACGCCGAGCCTTCGGCCGCCTCGCCGGCCGCGCTCGCCGCCCCGGGCGCGAACTTCGCCGCCAGCCAACCGTTCAGCGCGACCTCGCTGGCAAAGACGCCGACGAGGACCCAGCCCATCTTCCCCACGGTGCCGCGGCCCAAAGCGCTGGCGGAGAGGACGGTGAGGATCGCGTCCTCGGCCAGGTTGGCCAGCATCACGGTGCGGGCGACCGCGGGGTCGCTCGAGTCTCGCACGCCGTGGTGGGTGACGGCGGTGAACGCCAGGCCGGCGCCCATCGCCCGCAGGAAGAGGACGGCGCCCGCGGAGCGCTCCACCCCGAGGAGCCGCAGCATCGGCCGCGGCGCCAGCAGGGTCGCAACTGCGATTCCGCCGGTCAGCGCGACCTGCAGCGGAACGACCTTCCTCCAGATGTCCCACGGCGGCGTCGCGTCGCTCATGACCCCTCCCTCTCGGCAGGCGAGGCTAGCCGAACTAGCCGCGCACTGGGCCCGACAGGCCCGGAAGGCGTATCCTGTCGGGCGCATGGAGCGAGGCGAGGCGCGCGTCATCGTGGACGCGGACGGCACCGCGCAGCCGGTCGGCGACACCGCCCTGCTCCGGATGCAGGCCCGCGCCGGCGCGTTCGACGTCCTGGCCTCACCTGAGCACTGGGTCCTGATGCGGCGGGTCCCCCGGGAGGGGGAGCTCCCCCGGACGTGCCTGCTGGCCGGCGAGATCACCCGCCCCGGCGCCCTCTGCGACGTCCTCTCCTTCGTCGGGCAGACGACCTACCGCGGCGAGCTCATCGTCCTCGAGCAGTCGGTGGCGCGCGCCATCTTCGTGGAGGAGGGCTACGTCATCGGCGGCAAATCGAGCATGCCGGCGGAGCGCCTGGGGCAGGTCCTGGTGAAGATGGGGGCCCTCACCCGGGAGCAGGCGCAGCAGTGCGCGGACGCGTCGGCCCGCGGCGGCATCCGCTTCGGAGAGGCGGCGGTTCGCCTCGGTCACGTCTCGAGGGAGAAGCTGTTCGCCGGGGTCCGCAGGCAGATCGAGGAGACGTTCTTCGGGACGATGCTCGCCGGCGAGGGGATGTTCTACCTCCTCGAGGGCTACGACCCCAACGAGCTGTGGGCCCCGCAGCAGCTCGCGATCGGGTCGCTGGTCCGCGAGGGCGTGCTCCGCATGCACGAGACGCGGTTCTTCCGCACCCGGGTCCCATCCGACGACCACGTGCCGGCGCGGATGCCGGGGCGGGCACCGCCGGAGTCCGACCTGCTCGGCGTCTTCGCACGGGTCGACGGACGGCGGAGCGTCGCGGAGATCGGCCGCCTGGTGGGGGCCGGCGAGTTCGACGTCACGCGCGCGGTCTTCCAGCTGTCCCAGGCGGGCCACGTCTTCGTGAAGCCACCGCGCCTCGACCGAGCGACGGTGGTCGCGGTCTACAACCGCGCCATCGCCATGATCCTCCGCGAGCTCGACGCGATGGACGAGGGGGACGCGGTGCGCACGCAGCTGGCCGACTTCGCCACGCGCGACCCCTACCGGCAGCTGCTCTTCGACATCTCCCCGGCGGACGACGGGTCACTCGACCCGCACAGCGTGGCCAGCAACATGAACCGCTTCCCGAACGTCGCCGACCCGGAGGAGACGCTGGGCCGCTGGCTCTACGAGTACGCGTCGTATGCCCTGTTCCTCGCGCGCCCGCAGCTGCTGCGGGCCAAGCGCGAGCGCGGCGACGCCGGCGGGCTCAGCGAGCGCCCGCGGCTCTCCCAGCGGGTGGCGGCGATCCTGGACCCCATCGTGCCGGTCGACCCGTCGAGCGCGACCGGCGTTCCGCGGCCCGAGCGATGACCGTCCCCAGCCTCGCCGTCGGCACCATCGTCGCGGGCCGGTACACGGTCCACGCCGTGCTCGGCCGGCGCGCCGGCCGCGTGACCTACCACTGCATCACCGCGCCCAACCGCCACGTCGCGGTGAAGCTCCTCGACCCGGCCCTGGCGCAGACCGACGCGCAGGCGGCGCTGGCGATGGCGACGGCCGCCGCGTCCGAGCTGCCGGAGGGCGCGGTGCTCCACGTGCTCGACCGCGGGATCGATCCCGAGACCGGGGCGCCGTTCTTCGTCTCCTCGCTGAGCGATCACCCGAGCCTGGAGGCGTTCGTCTCCCTCTGCCCGCTGTCGTTGACGGAGATGGCGACCATGGCGCGGAGCCTGGCCCGCGGGCTCGACACCGCGCACCGTCGGGGGCTCGCCCACCTCGCGCTGCGCCCGACCAACGTGTTCGTCGGCCCGCCGCCGGCCTGCTGGACGCGCACCGCGGACTTCGGCGCCGGCGCGATCGATCGCGCGATCGGCCAGCTGGACCGGGAGACGCTGGCCTTTGCCGCGCCCGAGCTCTACGCCGGAGAGCCCGGGCCCCTCTCGGCGGAGGGCGCGGCCCGGGCCGACGTGTTCAGCGCCGCCCTTCTCTGCTTCTACGCGGCGGCCGGCGACACCTACTGGAAAGCGACCCGGCGCCGCGGCGGCGCCACGCCGGGGAAGGATCTGGGGCCGCTGGTGCTCGAGGCGTCGGGCAAGCGCGCCCCCGCCTCGGTCGCGGCGCGCGAGATCGGGGCCACGTGGAACCCGGCGCTCGACGCGGCCTTCGCGCGCGCCCTCTCCAGCGCCCCCGCCGCGCGCTACGGCTCGGTCGGCGAGCTGGCCGACGCATTTGCAGAGGCGCTCGGCATGCCGCGGCTCGGCGGCGCGCCGGGCCTGGCGGACAGCCTGGTCAAGGGCGACCCGGCTCCGCAGACCGTCCGCCTCGACGACGACGACGAGCCGGCGACGCGCATGGTGACCGCGGCGCCTCCGGCGGGGCGCCGCGATCCTGGCTTCAGCGTCGGGCCGCCGCCCGAGAGCATCGCGCCGGTCGATCCGCGCAGCGTCGGTCCCCGTGGCCTCGGCGGGACCATGATCATGGAGTCCACGGCGCCTCCGACGTCGCCGTCGACCGCCCTCAGCTCGGTCGTCCCGCCGCCGGCAGCGCTGCCCGCTTTCGGTGCGTCCTCCGGGTCCTACCCGCTGCCCGCGCCCTATCCCACGTCGATGGGCCCAGGGGCGCCCGTGGCCGAAGCGCCCGCGACCGCGTCGCGCTCGCGTGTAGGGCTGATCCTGGTGGCCTTGACCGCAGCTGCGATCGTCGCCGCCGCGGCGACGGTGATGGCGCTGCGCGGCGGCGTGACGCGCCCCCCGGTCGCCAGCACCACGCCGGCATCGCCGACCACCGCCGCCGCGAGCGCGCGCCCGACGGTGACGCGCGCGCCGTCCTCGACGCCGAGCGTCGCGTCGGCCACGCGGCCAGCGAGCGCAGCGCCGTCCGCCATCGCCGCGCCGGCCGCGACCGGCGAGCCGGCCACGACGGGCGAGCCGGTCGGGAGCGCGACGCCGCCGGCCACGCCGAGCGAGCCGGAGGGTCCCATCCCGACGACCTACGGGCAGCAGCCGAAGCCGAAGGTCGACCAGCTCGACCCGCCGACCACCTGGTACGCCGAGCTGGTCGTCCTCTGCGAGCCGGCGTGCGAACTGGTGCTGGTGCAGGGCGGGCCGACGACGAACCACGAGCTGCCGAAGCAGGTGCCGCCGGGCACCTATATCGTGACGGTGCGCCAGAGCGGCGGCATCCAGTCGCAAGCCTCGGTGCTGCGCGCGGCGACCCGCACCACGCTGCTCTTCGACGGGCGCCTGGCCATCCCCGAGAAGCGCTGAAGACGAGCGCGGGGCCATGAGCGCCGAGGATGCAGATGCTGTGGCTCTGCCGCAGCACTCCCGCGCTAGAAGCGCCCGCGCAGCTCCACGCCGTCCCCGCGCACCGCGACCTGCGCGCCGTCGTCGCCGGAGCCGACGACGAGGAAGGTGACGCCGAGGGCGACGCCGGCGACACCCACCACGAAGCCGATGGTGTTGGGCACCAGCAAGGTCTCGCCCCGCTCTGCGGCGTCGGCCGCGCCGGCCTCGCAGTTGGTGCGATCGGCTTCGCACATCGCATCGAGGTCGCTCTCCGCGCTGGCCACCATCGGCGCCGTGATGGCGAACACCAGCAGCCCGGCGACGCCGACGCCGCCACTGATCCAGCCGGCGGTCGTCCACCCGGAGCCCGATGACTCATCCGGCGGCGGCTCCACGCGCGTGCCCGGATCCTCGGGCCCCGGACCGACGACCACGACGGTGGGGGCCACGGCGCCCCGCGCTCCCGGCTGGAGGTCGAGCGTCCGCAGCTCGCCGTTGCCGATGTCCACCGGCAGGTCGGCCGGCGCGTGTCCCTCGGCGATCGCGCGCACGACGTGCCTCCCGGCGTCGACGGCGATCCGATCGTCGAACGCCGCCGCCTGGCCGTCGATCTCGGCGCTCAGGTCGCGCGGCGAGCCGGCGCCGCGCCGAAGCTGGAGCCGCGCGACCTTGCCCTCCAGCACGCGGATGCGCTCCGTCGCCTCGGTCTGGATGTCGGCCTGGTCGACGAACAGCGGGTAGACGTCACGCCACAGGGTGAGCGCGGTGGCGAGCCGCCCGGCTCGCGTCTCGTCCTCGCAGCGGGCGAGGTGGTAGAGCGCGCCCTTGGCTCGCCCCTTCGACGCCTCGTAGGAGCGTCGCAGCGTGGGGCAGGCGGTCGCCCAGTCGCGGCGCTGCATGGCTGTCTGGCCCTGCTCGAAGAGCTGCTCCGGCGTCGGGTCCTGCGCGGCGGCCGGCGCGCCGACCACGGCGCTCCCCAGCGTGAGCAGGACCGCTGCGAGGCGTCGATGGAGCGGCATCGGCGGGTAGCATAACCGCGGCTAGCGCGCGCCCGGACGAGCCTTTTGGTGGGACGTACGGGCGGCGCGGCCGCGGTGGCGTGTTCGCCATCGCTCGCGCCACCGCTCGATCAGGGTGCGCTCGCCCGCGCCCAGCGCGAGTGCGTCGGCCGCCACGGCGTCGAGCGCGGCCTGCGCCGCGTCGTCGATCCCCTCGTTGCCCAGCGACAGGCGGGCTCCGATGGCCTCCAGCGCGGCCACCGCCGCGCGATCGACCGGAGCCGGCACCGCGCGGAGGTGCGCGACCTTCACCTGCGGCATCCCCTGGCGGGCGTCGCGGAAGCGCATGTGATGATGCCAGCGGATGGGGCTGGCGTTCAGCCAGGCGACCAGCAGCTCGCGCGAGGCGTCCGCTCCGGCGAAGGCCGCGAGCAGCGAGTTGCGGAAGGGCAGGCCGTCACTCTGGGCCGCGATGGGAAAGGGCGCCGTCTGCCGCACCACCACCGCCACTTCACCCCAGGCGCCTCCGCGGAAGCGCGGCGGAAAGCGGGTCGGGTCGGCGAAGCGCCCCGGCGGCCTCCGCAGGAACGCCTCGATGTCGCCGCCGGCGCGCAGCGGCATGGTGCGCCGCGCGTCGCGCTCCCTGGCCATGTCGGCGACGTCGTCGCCCGAGGTCTGCACGCCTCGCTCCCCGAACATGTGCGGCGGAAGCGGCGGAAGCGCGGCCAGTCGAGCGAGGAGAGCGCGGTCCTCGTCGTCGAGATCCGGTCGCTCGACCGGCCACGCCGCGGTGGACGGCGCGTGCGGGGTGGCCGCGGGGCCGATCGCGCGCCGCGTCGCTGAGAGGATCATGCAGGGCTGGAAGACCCCCTCGAAGGCGTCCTCCCCCACGTCGACCAGCTGTTGATCGATGGCGCAGTGACGATCGAGCGCGCGTCGCGTGGGCGCGTAGCCCTGCTGCTCGGCCATCGAGCTCGGCACCAGGAAGGCGACCCGACCGCCCGGTCGCACCAGCTCCGACGCGTGCTCGAGGAACAGCCCCTGGAGGTTGCGGTAGCCGGCAAAGGCGGTGAACACGGCTCCGAAGCGCGCGCGCGTCGCCGGGTCGAGCGGCTGCGCGGCGCGCCCCACGAACGACACCCACGGCGGGTTGCCCACGAACGCGTCGGCGCCACGCTCCTCGGTGTCGACCAGGCCGTCGGCGACCCGCAGCCCGGGCGCGACCGCCGCCGGGTCGACGTCAGGGTCCGCGACCTCCAGCCACACCGACGCGATCGCGACGCGCGCCGCCTCGGCGTCGATGTCGAGGCCCGCGATGGCGCGCGATGCGACGGCCCTGCGCGCCGCGCGCGCGCCGGCGTCGCCGACGACACCGGACGTGAGCCAGCGCAGCGCCGCGAGGAGGCACGCGCCCGAGCCCATCGCAGGGTCCACGACCCGGAGCGATCCACGCTCGGCACCGGCGGCCACCAGTGGCGCGAGAGCGACCTCGACGATGCGCGCCGCGAGCTCGGGGGCGGTGTAGTGCGAGCCGCCGCGACGACGCCGATCGGCCGGCACGACGATCAGGCCCGCGCCCTCCGGGGCGGTCGCCAGCGCCGTCGCCGTCGTGGCCTCGTACGCGGCGCCGAGCCGCTCGACGGCGTGAGGATCTCCCACGGCGATCGCCTCCGCCGCGGCGCGCATGGGCGCCAGCGCGGCCCGACGCGCCTCCGCCGCGATGGGGAGCTCCGCCGGGCCTGCGATCCAGAGGGTGATGGGCAGGGTGGGGAGACCTCGCCGTGCCGCGAGCGCGGCGGCGAACGACGACACCACCTCGCCCACCAGCCGCGCGTGGAGGGCGCCCAGATCGGCAGCCGGAGGGGGCGCGTCGAGCGCGCGCGCCAGGGCGTGCAGCGCGATCGACGCCGCCCTCACGCGATCAGGACTCGCCGCGCTTGGCGGTGACGCCGCCCTGCCGACGCAGCTCGGCCTGCGCCGCCGCCAGGCGCGCCACCGGCACGCGGTAGGGCGAGCAGCTCACGTAGTCGAGGTCGATGCCGGCGAAGAAGGCGATCGATCGCGGGTCGCCGCCGTGCTCCCCGCAGATGCCCAGCTTCATCCCCGGGCGCACCGCGCGCCCGGCCTGCGCCGCGATCGCCACCAGCTGTCCGACGCCCGCGACGTCGATCGACTGGAAGGGGTCGTCGGCGAAGATCCCCTGCTTCAGGTAGGAGGGGAAGAAGGCGGCCACGTCGTCGCGGCTGATGCCCATCGTCATCTGCGTCAGATCGTTGGTGCCGAAGCTGAAGAACTCGGCGTGCTTCGCGATCTCGCCGGCGATGAGCGCCGCGCGCGGCACCTCGATCATGGTGCCGACCATGAGTGGCACGTCGGGACCCTTGGCCTTCGCCATCACCTCGCCCCAGACGCGATCGATGATGCGGCGCTGGTGCTCGAGCTCGGCGGGTGAACCCACCAGCGGCACCATGATCTCGGCGAGGACGCTGATGCCCTCGGCGGTGGCCAGGACCGCCGACTCGGCGATGGCGCGCACCTGCATCTCGGTGATCTCGGGGTTGGTGATACCGAGGCGACAGCCGCGGTGGCCGAGCATGGGGTTGTTCTCGTGCATCGAGGCCATGCGCACGCGCAGGCGCTCGACGCCGATCCCGAAGGCGGCCGCGACCTCCTCCTGCTGGCGCGGCTCGCGGGGGAGGAACTCGTGCAGCGGCGGGTCCAGC
>JBKJLX010000102.1:0-5964 GCA_046596645.1 Polyangiaceae bacterium | reverse complement strand
CTCTCCACATCGCCGGGCTGGAGATGATCGCGGGCGCGAATCCCTGCTCAGCGTTCTACCTCTTCGGCACGTTCGTCGCGCGCACCGTCGACCGCCTGGGAACCCCGGAGCAGAAGGCGCGATTCGTCCAGCGCATCATCGACGAGAGCTGGGGCGGATCGATGGTCCTGACCGAGCCGGACGCGGGCAGCGACGTCGGCGCCGGCATCACCCGCGCGACGCACGTCGGGGGCGACGAGTGGCACATCACGGGCATCAAGCGCTTTATCACCAACGGTGACTTCGACGGCCCAAGCAACATCGTCCACCTCGTGCTGGCCCGACCCGAGGGCGCCGGCCCCGGCACCAAGGGGCTCAGCATGTTCATCGTCCCGAAGTTCTGGGTGAACGAGGACGGGTCGATCGGCGAGCGCAACGGTGCCTATGTCACGAACCTCGAGAAAAAGATGGGCATCAAGGCGTCCGCCACCTGCGAGATGACCTTCGGCGATGGAAAGCCCGCCCGCGGTCTGCTCGTCGGCGGCGTCCACGACGGCATGCGGCAGATGTTCCACGTCATCGAGCAAGCCCGGATGGCCGTCGGCGTGAAGAGCATGGCGACGCTGTCGACCGCCTACCTGAACTCGCTCGCCTACGCGAAGGAGCGCGTGCAGGGCCCCGATCTGGCGCGTGCCACGGACAAGGGGGCGCCCCGCGTCCGCATCATCCAGCACCCGGACGTGCGGCGCATGCTCATGACCCAAAAAGCCCACGCGGAGGGCATGCGCGCCCTCTGCCTGTTCGCCGCTCACGAGCAGGACCAGGTGGAGATCCTCGGTGGCCACACCTCCCCAGAGGCGAAGACCCTGGACCGCTTCAACGACATGCTCCTCCCCTTGGTCAAGGGGTACTGCTCGGAGAAGGCCTACGAGCTCCTCGGCAGCGCCAGCCTGCAGATTTACGGCGGCTCCGGCTATTGCCAGGACTACCCGATCGAGCAGTACATCCGCGATCAGAAGATCGACACCCTCTACGAAGGGACGACGCAGATCCAGGCGCTCGACCTCCTCTTCCGCAAGGTCGCCAAGGACGGCGGGCAGACGCTCGGCATCCTGGTCGGGAAGATCGAGCGCACCCTGGAGAGCAAGGCCGGTGGTGACGAGCTGGCTCGCGAGCGCGAGCTCCTCCTGGCCGCACTCGCCGACGTGCAGGGCATGTTCATGGCGCTGATGGCCAAGGTCGGCGAGTCTGTCTACCACGCGGGCTGCGTCGGAAATCGCGTCCTTTTCGCGCTCGCCGAGCTCACCATCGGCTGGCTCCTGATCGATCACGCGGCGGTGGCGCTGCGCAACAAGGCCGCGCGGCCGGAGGATGCCGCCTTCTACGACGGCAAAGTGGCTTCGGCGCGGTTCTTCTGCCGCAACGTGCTTCCGCTGCTGGCCGCCACGCGCAAGCTCGTCGAAGACAACGATCTCGGCCTGATGGATGTCACCGAGGAAGCCTTCGGCTGAGGCGGGTGGAGCGCACCGGAGAGCGCCGCGGACCAGGCGCGCTGACCCTCGATCCAATCGGAACGGCGCGCACGCCGTTCCGCGAGCTCGCCGAGGCGCCGCGCCAGCCGGCGGCCGCGCGCGGCGTCCGGGGTTGCATTGAGCTCGAACCCGGCAGGGGGTTCGACCACGCCTTGGAGGGGCTCGGGGAGTGGAGCCACGTGTGGGTGCTCTTCTGGTTCCACCTGGCGCACGGCTCGGTGGTGCGCAAGGTCCGCCCGCCGCGGAGCGGCGAGAAGCGCGGCGTGCTGGCGACGCGCTCGCCGCACCGGCCCAATCCTCTGGGGCTCTCCTTGGTTCGGCTCCTCGAGGTGCGCGGGCTCGTCCTCGAGGTCGAGGACATCGACCTGGTCGACGGAACCCCGGTCCTCGATATCAAACCGTACGTCCCGTACACCGACACCGCGGCCGACGCCTCGAGTGGCTGGCTCCCCGGCGCCGCCGACCCCGCGACGACGTGGACGGTCGAGCTCAGCGCCGATGCGGAGGCGCAGCTCGCCTTCATCGAGGCGGCGACGGCGCCATCGCCGGTTTCCCCCGCCCCCCCGCCAGGAGCGCCGGCGCCTGGCGCACCGGGGTTGCGTGAGCGGCTCGTCGCGGCGCTGGCGCTGGGACCCGCTCCCCATCCATACCGACGGATCCGCGCGAACGAAGACGGGCGATGGGTCATCGCGGTCAAGGCCTGGCGAGCGACGTTCACTTTCGCGCACCGAACGATCCACGTCCAACGCATCACAAGCGGCTACCGGCCTCGCGACCTGGTCGGAGGCACGGCGGGAGACCTCGAGATCCATCGCGCCTTCAGTGCAGCATTTCCGGTCAGGCCCTGATGCCCCTCCTTCGCTCGTTGGGACTCGCCACCGTCCTGCTGAGTTGTCGCGACCCCACCCCGACGCCGTCCTCCACATCAACCCCGGTCGGCTCCACGGTCCCGGCGCCTGCGCCCGCCCCGGTGAAAGCAACCCCGGAGGACGCTAGAGGAAGGCCCGGGGCCGGGAGCGTCGACGACGAGCTATCCACCCAGCCGATGGAGCTGCTCCGGTTCCGCTTCACCTCCGGGGTCGTGGAGCGCGAGCCGGAAGACGAGCTCCGCTCGGTGAAGCCGGGGCAGAGGGTCTACGCCTTCCTCGCCCTGCGCAACCGGACCGGGCGGCCGCGGAAGATCACGCTGGCGTGGACCGTCGGTGGAGAGCCCCGCACGACCCTCGACCTCGAGATCGACGAGTCCTGGCAGTATCGAACCTGGGGCTACAACACCGTGGCACCGGCCGACCGGGGCACTCTGCGCCTGGAGGTCACGGACGACGCGGGGCACTCCATCGTCGAGCGTGAGCTTCCCATCCGCCCATGAGCGTCAGGTCGCCCCGGCGCTTCGTCGCCCCGGCTCTGGCCCCACGTCATGCATGCCGCTCACTTCGCAACGTCGAAGAGCGTCGCCACTTGAGCGTGGTCGCGTGGGAGCTGCGCCGGCTCGACGACCGTGGAGCCGATGCGCGTCATCTCGCCGGGCAACGGGCTGGCGTCGTCGCCGTCGCCGTCGCCGGCAGCGAGCGCGAACGCGAGCGCGACGGTGGGCAGCAGCGAGATGAACAGGATCCGACGTTCCATGGATCTAGCGTGGCGCGCGTCGGGCGATGATCAATGAGGCAAGATCCCGCGATGTGCCTCGCCACACCGTGGCGCCACCGCTCGATGCGCTCGCCAGCTCTCCCGCCCACGCCCGATCTTGTGATGAGATGGCGGCAACGTGGCCAAGCTCGCACGAGACGTGTTCATCGCCCTGGCGGCGATCGGTTGGGCAGATGGGAAGCTCGACGGGGACGAGGCGGACGCCATCGTCCGCGCCGCCCTCGAGGAGGGGCTCGATCTCGCCGCCATCGCGGAGATCGAGGCGGCGGTGAAGGCGCCGGTCGCCCTCGACTTCCTCGACCGCTCGGCGATGGGGAAGGACGATCGCCTCTTCGTCTACGCCATGGCCTGCTGGGTGGCGCGCATCGACGGCGAGGTCACGGCCGGCGAGGTCGCCGCCTTGAATCAGCTGGGCTTGCTGCTCGGCGTCCCCGACCGGCCGCGGCGCGCCGCCGAGGCGCTGGTCCAGGAGATCGCGCGGACCGACGGCGACAAGCCCCTCCGCTACGATCTCCCGCGCCTGCGCAAGACCATCGAGGAGCAGCTCATCGAGGAGCAGCACCGGCGGTCCGAGGCGCGCTGAGGCGCGCGGCGCCCTCACGCCCCCGACGCGTCCGCGTACATCGACTCGATTTCTCGCGCGTACTTCTCGTTCACCACCTTGCGCTTCACCTTCAAGGTCGGCGTCAGCTCGCCGCCCTCGATCGACAGCGGCCGCGCCAGCACGACGAACTTCTTGACCTGCTCGACGCGCGCCAGCTCGACGTTGACGGCGTCGAACGCCTTCTGCAGCTCTTCCCGCAGCGCCGCGCTCTCGTGCAGGCCCTCCGGCGGCACGCCGTGCTCCTTCGCGAACGCCGCCGCGGCTTCGGGGTCGAGCGTGATTACGGCGGAGAGGAACTTCCTTCGGTCGCCGATCACCACCGCTTCGCCCACCAGCCGGTGGTTCTTCAGCGCCGCCTCGATGTTCTTCGGGGCAATGTTCTTGCCGCCGGCGGTGATGAGGATCTCCTTCTTCCGCCCGGTGATGGTGAGGAAGCCCTCCTTGTCGAAGGACCCCAGGTCGCCCGAGTGGAGCCACCCGTCCACCAGCGTCTCCGCGGTCGCCTCCGGCTCCTTGGCGTAGCCGAGAAACAGGTTGGGCCCGCGAACGAGGATCTCGCCGTCCTCCGCGATCTTCACGTCCACCCCCTCGCACGCCGGGCCGACGGTGCCGAAGCGCGTCCGGCCGGGCAGGTTGAAGCTGGTGGGGCCGCAGTCCTCGGACTGGCCGTAGACCTCGAGGACCAGAATGTCGAGCGACGCGAAGAGCTCGAGGACCTCCTTGGCGATGGGCGCCGCGCCGCTCACGCAGAAGCGAGCCCGTCCGAGGCCTATGGCGGGCTTCAGCTTGGAGAACACCAGCTTGGTGGCGAGCTTGTGCTGCAGCGCGAGGAGCGGCCCCGGCTGCTCACCGCGGCAGCGGTGCTCCGTGACCTGCCGCCCCACGCCCATGGCCCAGTCGGCGATAGCCTTCTTCGCGCCCTTGGCCTCGCGCAGCTTGCCGGTGATGCCGGCGTGGAACTTCTCCCACACCCGCGGCACGCCGAAGAACACCGTCGGCTGCACCTCCTTCAGGTTGTCGGCGAGCTTGTCGATCGACTCCGCGAAGTAGACGCGCATGCCCATCGTGATGGGCGCGTGGATGGTGAAGACCTGCTCCGCGATGTGCGACAGCGGCAGGTAGGAGAGGCTGCAGTCGTCCGGTCCGCCACCCGACTGGCGCTGCGCCAGGTCGGCCACGAAGACCAGCGCGCGGTGGGGCAGCATCACACCCTTGGGCGGACCCGTCGTCCCCGAGGTGTAGATGAGGACCGCCAGGCCCTCGGGCTCCAGGGCGTCCAGCCGCTGCTGGACCAGGTCGTCGGAGACGTCGCGCCCTTTCTCCAGGAAGTCGTCCCAGCCCATGGCCTTCGGGTGGTCGACCCTGGCGCCGCGCATGACCACGATCGTCTCGAGCTTCGGCATACGCTCGAGCTCCTTCTCGATCTTGGCGAACTGCTCGGCGTTCTCGACCAGCACCACCTTCGACTCGGCGTGGTCGACGATGTAGCGGACCTCGCTGGGCGACGACGTGGTGTAGATGCCGGCCGCCGCGCCGCCCACCGCCATGGTGGCGACGGCGAGGATGACCCACTCCGTGCGGTTCTTGCCGAGGATGCAGGTCGTGCCGCCGGGCTCCACGCCGAGGGCGATCAGTGATCGGGCAGCGCGCCGCACCGCGGCTGCGTACTCGCCGTAGGTCGTCGCCTTCCACCCACCGAGGACCTTCTCGTAGAGGGCGGGGTGACCCGGTCGGTCCGTCGCCTGCGCGAACAGGCGATGCACGAGCGTGGTGGTGGCCATTGCGGCGGAGCATACGACGGGGCGCTGGACCGTATCGACCTCGGCCGTCACCCTTCTCCGGGACCCGTGATCACTGGCGGCGCGATGAGGGGACGCTGGGCACTGTCGCCCGTGATCCTCGCGGGTCACGGCATCCTCGCGGGTTGCGGCGCCGCACCGGCCCCCGACCCGTCACCGCGACCGGGCGCCCTCGCCGCAGGGAGCCACGAGGGGGTGCGCTACGAGGTGACCTCCTCCGAGAACGGCGTGCTCTCGGTCGTGGCGCGCTTCCCCGTGGGCACCTCGCCCCGGCTCTTCGTTGAACGGGGCGCCGAGCCCTTCGTCGGCGGCCTCGATCCTCCGCAGCGCAGCGCCGCTCCCGGTCGCGGCGAGCCGTTCCACGTCGACTGCGCGGCAGGGTGCGAGGTCCGGTACGCCTTCG
>JBKJLX010000850.1:0-6106 GCA_046596645.1 Polyangiaceae bacterium | reverse complement strand
GGCCCGGGCGAGGGCGGGGGTACGACCACCGGCAGCGGGACGGTCGGGGGCGACCCGGCGGAGGACGCGGCCGAGGTCGTCTCCTCCTCCCTGCCCGACGCGATGTCGTGCGGGGAGGTGCTCGAGGCGACGGTGGTGATGCGGAACACCGGCACGCGCCGCTGGACGCGCGCCGACGGCGACAAGCTCGGGGGCGTCGACGACTCCGATCCGCTCCACCCCGGGGAGGCCCGGATCTGGCTCGACGAGGGCGTCACGGTCGCGCCGGGCGACACCCACACCTTCCGGGTGGCCTTGACCGCTCCCGGCGAGGTCGGCTCCTACCTGACGGACTGGCAGATGGTCCACGAGAACGTCGGGTGGTTCGGCGAGATCGCGGAGGCGGACGTCACCGTCGCCTGCGGCCCGATCGAGAAGCGCACCGGCCCGGTCGCTCTCGACGGAAGCTCGCTCATCGACGACCAGGGCCGGTTCAATGCGCTGGGGGCGACGATGATGTGGGCGGCGTGGGCCTACAAGTTCGATCGGCCGAAGCTCGAGGCGAACCTGGACTACCTCGCGCGCCACGGGTTTCATTACATCCGTGCGCTGGGCGTCGTCGGCGATTACGACGAGCCTGACTACTGGGATGGTCGCGAGATCGACTGGCGGTGGGAAGACTACCCCGAGGTCATCGCGGGGCTGACCGATCTGGCGTTCGACACGTACGGCCTGCGCATCGAGTGGACGTTGATCGGTGACGGCCAGATCAACATCCCGGAGAGCGCCGACCGCCAGGCGCTGGTCGACACCTTTCTCGAGATGGCCGGTCCGCGCGCCGAGAAGATCATGCACTTCGAGATCGCGAACGAGGCCTGGCAGAACGGGTTCGCCGGCGACGAGGGCCTCGAGCAGCTGCGGGCGCTCACCCTCTACATGAACGAGCGCACCGACATCCTGGTCGCTGCCTCCGCGCCTCCGACCGCCGCCTGCGACGAGGTCGCGGCCATCTACGATGGCGGCGTTGCCGACATCGCCACCGTCCACTTCGACCGCGAGGTCGGCACGGTCGAGGGCCACTGGCGCCCGGTCCGGATGCCGTGGGACCACGCCGCCTGCAACATGCCGGTCGGCAGCAACAACGAGCCCATCGGCCCAGGCGCCTCGGTGGCCGCCGAGGACGATCCGGTTCGCCTGGTCGCAGGCGCGATCGTGACGCACCTCTCGGGGCTGCCGCTCCACGTCTTTCACTCCCACGCCGGCGTGCGGGGGGACGAGGAGATCTTCGACGAGCCGGGGGCGGGCGACTTCGTCCACCTCGCCCAGATCGTTCCCGGCGACGTTGCTTCGTGGACGCGTCAGGACGCCACGTCGCCCGACTCGCCGTTCCGGGTGTACGCGCAGGAAGGCGGCGTCCTCTACCCGGACGCGATGTGGACCGATCTCGCGGCTCCCGAGAACGGTGCGCTCCGCGCGTTCGGCGCGGTCCGCGGTGCCGACTTCTTCGTCTTTCCGATCGCGATCCTGGGCAAGGTCGTGCTCGAGCCGCGACGGGCGATGGTCTTCGACGTCATCGACCCGATGACCGGCGCCATCCTCGCCACCCACACCCGTGCCGCCGGCGAGACGGTGGAGATCTCCGGGAGCGAGGCGCTGGTCCTGCGCGGCACTTTCCAGTGAGGCCGTCGGTTGGGGGCGGTCGTCGGGCGCGGCGGCCTCCTGAAGCGTCGCAGGTCGAGACGCACATCCCGACCTGGCATCTCCCGGGGGTTCTGGCGCCGCGGTCGGACCGAGAAACGCCAGCGTCGACGGCGGAGCAGGGCCGGCGGGGGATGGACCGCCTCTTGCGAAACCGTCCTTCGTGCACCGCCTCGTCGCCAGCGTCCACGCGCTACTTCGCAGCGAGACCGATCTCACACTCGACCGCAACGAGGTGAGACTCGCGGTCCTGCAGGTCGCGGATCACATCGGCGAGGTCTTGTCGGCGTCGGAGTTGAGCTTCCTGGCGGAAGCGCTGCCGCTCGAGCTCACCCTCCTGCTGCTACGGCGTCGCGACGCCGGGCAGCCTGCGCCAAAGGCCCATCTGGAGGATGCGCTGGTGCACGCCATCTGCCGGGTCCTCAGCGAGCGCGTCGCCAGCGGTGCCATCCAGATGAAGCTGCGTCACGACGTGCCCCGGCTGCTGCGAAGTGGACGCTCGGCCGCGCACCTCGCCCGAGCCCGGGTGACTGCAGCTTCGATGTCGCGGCCGATGCTCAGCGCGGTCTGAGCCCTCCGCTACGCGGGGACGATGCAGGCCGGCTCGGCGGACGGTACCTCCATCATGTATGACAACGACGTGACGGTGAGCGCTGTCCGCGCCTGCCCGGGGAGCCGCGTGACCGAGAGTCCCCAGCGAGGCCGCCCCGCCGGGCGAGCTCAAGCGAGCTCGGACAGCATGCGACGCACGTTGGCGACACGCGCGTCGTCCGGCGGCAGCTTCTTCATCCTCACCTCCAGCGCCCGGGAGAGGAGCGGGATCGCCTCGGCGGGTCGCCCCAGCGCGCGCAGCGCGACGGCGAGGTCGACGGCGCGCGTCGACGTCTCCACCGCGGCATCGCCCAGCGAGCGGCGCGAGAGCTCGAGCGCCTCGCGGTAGAGCGGCTCCGCTTGCGCGGGCCGCTTCGACACGAGGTAGAGCGTGCCCAGGCTCGCCAGGCCCTGCGCGATGTCGAGGTGCCCCTCGGCGAGCACCGCGCGCCGCGTGGCGAGCGACTCGACCAGCATGGCCTCGCTCTCCTCGAAGCGACCCGCCTGGCCGACCAGCACGCCGAGGTTGTGCAGCGTCTTGGCATGCTCGGGGTGGGAGGGCCCCACGGTCGCGCGGAAGGCGTCGATCGCGGCGCGGTAGAGGGGCTCGGCGAGATCGCTGCGGCCGAGGCGGGCGAGCACGAAGCCGAGCGAGCTGGTGCTCTGCGCCGTCAGCGCGTGGCGATCGCCGTGCAGGACGCGGCGGATGTCGAGCGCGCGCCGGTGCAGCTGCTCCGCCCGCGCGAGGTCGCGCACCTCGAGCGCGAAGTTGCCGGCGTTCGACAGGGTGGTCGCGAAGGCCTCGCTCGACTCGCCGGCGGTGCGCGGGATGCGCTCCAGCGCCTCCTCGTGCAGGGCCTCCGCCTCGGGCAGCTCGCCGACCTTGGTGTGGAGCTCGGCCAGGTTCGCCACCGCCGCCGCCACCAGCGGGTCGCCCGGGGGGAAGGAGTCGAACAGGTGACGGCGCAGCGGCGCCGCAAAGGCCAGCGCCTCGTTGTAGGCGCCGCGCGCGTACAGCGCGCCGACGCGGCGGAGGATGGCGATCGCCTCCTCGCGCTTCGCCTCCATCGTGCCCGGCTTGGCCGACGACGGCCCCACGCCGGCGCGCGGCGAGGTGATGCCGAGCGCGTGGAACGAGGACATGGGCGCGTCCTCGCTGCTGGGCACCTGCGGCGGCGCGACCACCACGCGGCCCTGGGGCGAGGGCGAGGCCGGGGGCAAGCCCATCGACGGAGGAGACGGCGTCAACGGGGCGACCGACGGCGTCCCCGAGGCAGGTGACGCCCGCATGTCGGGGAAGGCCGACATGACGCGGGTCGCAACCTCTTCTCCCGCGGGCTGGTGGGCAGAGGACGGAGCGACCGGCGCCACCTCGTTGCTCAGCGCGAAGCGCAGCACCACGCCGCGCTCGGTGCCCACCAGCAGGGTCGCGCCGTCGCCGGAGAAGGACGCGCAGGCCGGTCGGTCCTCCGCCGTCGCCAGCGGGATGGTGGTGCGCTCGGTGCCATTCAGTCGCACCAGCGCGACCTCGCTGCGCAGGATGGGCGTGCTGGCGGTCGGATCGTCGGACGTCGAGACCACGGCCACGGCGCCGTCCGGCGACAGCGCGAGGAGGTGGTGCACATCGTCGGTGACGGCGATCAGGCTGCGCTGCGACGTCTCCAGATCGTAGACGAAGAGCCCTCGTCCGCTGCACGGCCGCAGCGCGCGGCGGCCACCGTCGAAGACCAGGTGGGCCCGGTGCCCCGCCGAGTCATGCTCGACCTCGATGCGCCGCTGCGACTCGCCGCGCGCCAGGTCGAACACCACCAGCTCCCGCCACGAGCCGAGCACGGCGATGGTGGGCGCGGAGCCGAAGGCCGCCGAGCGCACCCCCTCGACCTCGCGGCAGTACACGGTGCGCCCGGCCTCGACGTCCCACAAGAGGACGTGATCGCTGTAGGTGCAGACCAGGGCGTGCTTGCCGTCGGGCGAGGCATCGAGGTCGAGGTTCTCGCGCAGGCCGCTCTCGCGCGGGCTCACGCGATCGAGCTTGGTGACCAGCTCGCGAGTGGCTGCATCCCACACGAACATGCGCTCGCGGTCGATGGCAGCGACCCGCCGGCCGTCGGGGAAGAAGATGGCGCCCTCGATCGATCCCCACGCGTCGGGCAGCTCGCGCAGCACGGTGCAGGTCGGCAGGTGCCAGAGGAGGACGCGCGCATCGCCGCCGCCCGTGAGCGCGAGCGGTGCGCGCGGCGAGTGCGCGATCGCCTTGACCTCGGCCAGGTGGCCCGCCTGCCCCGCCGACGCGCCGGTCGCGACGTCGACGGTGACGATGCTGCGCTTGCGCCGCACGCCCCACATGCGAGCGCCGACACCGAGGCACAGCGTGTCCTCGTGGAAGGGGACGGTCCTCGCGATGGCGCCCGCGTGCCAGACCTGGAGCTCGGAGCCGGTGCTGGTCACCACCGTGCCGTCGTCGAGGATGAACACGGCGCCCGCGGGCTCCGATCGGGCCTGGCGATCCCAGGGGGCGACCGGCATCGTCGCGCCGAAGACGCGGGCGCTGGCGCCGTGTAGGGCGCGCAGCGAGGGGACGTTGCACAGCTCGACCCCGCCGCCGGGGCTGGTGTGGGCGAGCCGATCGCCGTCGCGGGAGAAGCTCGCGCGATGGCGCGCGCTCATCTGCGCGGAGGGAGGCCCCGCGTCGAAGGCATGGATCACCTCGCCGGTGGCGAGGTCGTGCAGGTTGGGACCGGCGACCAGCAGCGTCCCGTCGGGCGAGAGCGTGAGAGGTCCCTCGCCCGGGAAGCGGCCCACCGCGCGACCGCCGCGGAGGATGTGGACGTCGCTCCCCGTCTCCAGCCGGGCGGCCACCACGTCGCCGGCCATGGCGACGAACTGCACGGGCGGTACGATCCCCCGCGCGAGGGAGCCCTCGTCGCCCTGGACCAGCGACGCCGACCACACTGCGCGGCCAGTCGCGAGGTCGACCAGGGCGACGGCGCCGGTGCCCTGACCGACCGCGGCGGTGAGCCCGTCGCGCGAGAGGGCGAGCGCGTCGCCGGCCCAGCCGTGGGAGACGAGGCGGCCGCCGTGAAGCGCGTCCCAGACCGTCAGGTCCGTCCCCAGAGTGACGACGGTGGCGCCGGTCCCGTCGGCGTCGACCACGCGAAGATCGGTCGGGGAGCGGAACGCGTATCCGCCCAGCATCCCCTCCAGCCGGAAGCCCCGCCCGACGGCGAAGCCCGCGCACTCGGCAGGGAACGCCGCGCTGCCCGGCGGCCCCGCTTCCAGCCTCGTCACCCCCGCCTCCCGCGGGAGAGGATACCGGACCTGCCCAGCTGCAACGACCGGAACAGCGCCCCCAGGTCGTCTCGCGCGTCGAAGCGGAGACGCGCGCAGGCGACCAAGCGGCTCGCGAGGCGCAGATCCCCCTCCAGCGTCGTCGACGAGACGTAGAGGTCACCGCGGACGAAGCGGCGCGCCGCCTCCAGCGTGAGCACCTCGGCCGGCGCCGCGTCGTCGCGCGGGGCGAGGCGCAGGTCGTAGAAGATGCCGCGCGGGACGAGGAGGCGCGCCGTGCCCCACACCACGCCCTCCGCCGGCAGGTTAACGGTCTCGGAGGCCCGCGCGCCGACGCCGCGCGGGCCGGCCGCGAAGGTGCCGCGCACAGCGAAGGGCGAGCCCAGCACCACCTCGACGACGCCGCGGCCGTGGAGGAGCAGATCGAGCGCGAGCGGCTGCGCGTCGAGCGGACGACCGGGCGGCGCCAGGCTCCCGGAGAACGACTCGCCGAGCGTGACCTCCACGCTGGTTTTCAGCCCGTGGCCGGCGGCGGCTGGGCGCTCTCGGG
>JBKJLX010000494.1:0-4101 GCA_046596645.1 Polyangiaceae bacterium | reverse complement strand
ACCTCGCTCGGGGCCGGGTGGACGCGACCTGGCAGCTCGCCGAGCTCGGGCGCGCCAGCTTCCCCGCGGGTGCGCGCCTGCTCGGGCTGCCCATCGCGACGGCGGCCTGGGCGCTGGGGGTGGCGGGGCTCCTCCTGCGCGCCGGGGCGCTGTCGCCGCTCACGCGCGGCGCGCTGCGCGTCGCGCCCTCCGCCGCCATCACCGCGCTGGTGGGGACGGCGCTGGCACCGGCGGGGCTGCTCCTGGTCCGGCTCGGCCACGGCCCGGGCGCCAGCGCAGGTGCCCTGGTCGCGGCGCCGCTGCTCGCCGTCGGCCTGCTGGTCGCGGCCGCCGCCGTGGTCGACGCGCTGCGGGCGACCGATCTCGTCCACATCGCGGGCTCGACGGTGATGATGCAGGTGGGGCTCGCGATCGCGGCGCTCGCCTCGCGCACGCCGCAGGGGATCGAGGGCGCGCTCGCGATCCTCGCGTGGCACGGCCTCGCTGCGGCGCTGCTGGTGCTGGTTGCCGCCTCGCTGCGAGACCGCGTCGGCACCAGCGACGGCGCGCGGCTGGGCGGGCTCGGCGTGGACATGCCGCGCGCCTCGGCGCTCGCCGGCCTGGCGTGCCTGGCCGCCGGCGGCCTGCCGGGCCTGGCCGGTTTCTGGGGCCCGTCGCTGGCGGTGACCGGGCTGGTGGCGCGCGCGCCGCTGGTGGCGCTGGCCGCGTCGCTGCTGGTCCTGGCGCAGGCGGCCGCGCTGGCGCGCGCCCACGCGCGCATCTTCCGCGGCGCGCAGCCGGCCGCGTGGGCCGCCAGCAAGGAGCTCGAGCCTTTCGGAGGGCGCTTCCCCGATCTGCGGGCGCGCGAGGTGCTGGGCACGCTCCCCCTCGCCGCCGCGCTGATCGTCCTCGGCCTGCACCCGCGCGCGCTGCTCGCCCCGGGAGAGGCGCGCACCCTCGAGCTCCACCGTCGGGTGGACACGCCCGGCCCGACCCAGGTGGCCGCGACCGACGTGCGGTGTCTCCCCGCCCACACGCGGGCGCCTCGCCCGCGCGCGGTCGCCTCGCGCGGGACCTGACTTCAGCCCTCCAATTCAGCCATCCAATTCAGCCCTCTTCACGGATCGCGCGACAGCAGAGGACGCCGCCCAGCTCGGGCCCCGTCTTGCGGACGAGCGTGGCCTCGCGGCAGGTGGCTGGGGCCCCGTCGGCCGGGGTGCCGTTGCACTCCCAGGGACCGTCCAGCAGGTCGCACAGGTTGTTGGAGAACCGATCGAGGACGCCGCAACGGGTGGTGACGTCGCCGATGGAGCCGCAGCCGAACAGGTCGTTGGTGGTCCAAGGACGTGGCGCGCAGCCCTCGGTGCAGACGCAGTCGCAGGAGGCGGGATCGTCGTCGGTGCCGAGCGCGCAGATGCCGCACCCCGGCCCGCTCTGCGCCGTCGCGAAGAAGAGGCTGGAGAACTCGGAGGCTCCGGCGCAGCTGCCGGCGAGACGCGCGACCTCTCCCTCCCCCGGGCAGACCGTCCATCCAGGTGCACAGAGGTCGGCCGCCGAGCAGCCTGCGCCGCTCGGGTCGGCCGCGTCGTCGCCGGTGGCGTTCCCGCACGCGGGCACCGCTGCGGTGATGCCGGCGACGCCGAAGCCACCCGAGCACGCGGCGATGTCGGGAAAGGCGACGACGTCGACGAACCCCTCGCGCTGACCGTCGGAGCAGCCGACGTCGATGCAGTCCTCGTCCACCGCGCCGTCGCAGTCGTCGTCGAGGCCGTTGCACCCCTCGACCAGCGCGCACGCCGGCGCGCCCGTCGACGCCGATACGCTCGCCGGACCGACGAACGACGAGGTGGTCAGCCCGCCGCCCGCGCCGCCCCCTTCACCGGGTCCGTCGCCGGGCAGGGCGGTCCGCGCGCCGCACGCCGCGGAGCCCAGGGAATGAGCGGCGAGCGCGACGAGCACGAGGTGGCGTGGTACGCGGAGGGTCATGGCCATCCAGTGGTACCCCGGCCACATGACGAAGGCTCGGCGCGTGATCGCCGAGTCGATCCCGTCGCAGGATCTCGTGATCGAGGTCCTCGACGCCCGCATGCCGGCTGCCAGCGCCAACCCCGTGCTCGCCGAGCTCGGACAAGCGAAGCCGTCGCTCAAGGTGCTGGCGAAGAGCGACCTGGCCGATCCGGCGGTGACCGCGGCCTGGCTGGATCACTTCGAGCACAAGATCCGCCCGGGCGGCGCGCCCACGCTGGCCCTCGCCACACGCACCGATCGCAAGGGCGATGTCCGCGCGCGTGTTCGCGAGCTCTGCCGGCGGCTCGCCCCCCATCGCGTCGAAGGTGGCATCAAGCCGATCCGCGCGCTGATCGTGGGGATCCCCAACGTCGGCAAGTCGACGCTCATCAACACGCTGATGGGACGCACCGTCGCCAAGGTCGGGGACGAGCCGGCGGTGACCAAGGCCCAGCAGCAGGTGATCCTCCCCGACGGGATCATCCTCAAGGACAACCCGGGGATCCTCTGGCACAACCTCGGCGAGGGGGAGACTGGCTTGCTCCTCGCGCTGGGCGGCGCCATCCCCGATCGCGCGCTCGACTACCAGTCGATCGCCCTGTTCGGCGCGGGGCTCCTCCTCGCGCGCTATCCCGAGCGGCTCGTCGCTCGCTACAAGCTGGCCCCGCTACCCGCAGACGCGACGGCGCTGCTCGACGCCATCGGTCGTCGGCGCGGGTGCATCCGCGCCGGCGGCGTGATCGACGTGCACAAGGCGGCCGACATCCTGATCCACGAGCTGCGCACGGGCATCCTCGGCCCGATCAGCCTGCAGCGGCCGAGCGACCTCGGCGCGATCGAGGCCGGCGGCTGGGACGGCGATGACGACGGAGGGGTCGACGGAGAGGTCGACGGAGAGGCCCCCGGGGATACCCGCATGGACGTCGATGGCGATGCCGACGGGGACGCCGAGGGCGACCCGCAGGACGAGTGCTAGAGTTTTCGGCGACGTGCCCGCCCTCGACATCCTCCACCTCGGCGACCCGATCCTCCGTCAGCGCTCACGCGAGCTGACGCGCGATGAGCTTCTCGCACCCGAGACCCAGGCCTTCATCGACGACCTGATCGCGACCATGCGCGCCGCGAACGGCGCCGGCATCGCCGCGCCGCAGGTGGGTCGCCCGGTGCGCGTCTGCGTGATCGAGGTGAAGGACAACCCGCGCTACCCCTACAAGCCGAACATCCCCCTCACCGTCCTGGTGAACCCGGTGCTGCGTTTCTTCGGCGAGGGCCCGATCGGGGAGGAGACGTTCGACAACTACGAGGGCTGCCTCAGCGTCCCCAACCTGCGCGGCGTGGTGCCGCGCGCGACCCAGGTCGAGGTGACGGCGTGGGACCGCGAGGGCCACGAGACCACCCGCATCATGCGTGGCCTGGGCTCCGGCACCTTCCAGCACGAGGTCGACCACCTCGACGGCCTGCTCTTCGTCGACCGCGTCGTCGACACGAAGACCCTGTGCACGTGGGCCGAGTTCGACCGCCACCACAAGCAGGCCTTCGTCGACCGCATCGTCCCCTTCATCGCGAAGTGGGGAGGGTGAGAGGTCGCCCGGCGGGGGGACGGCGCACGTGCTCGCCGCTGCCGCCGCTTCGGGCCAGGGTGCTGCTTGATCGGGGCGGCTTCGCGGGGGCGGGTGGCTGCGCTTCCGGGCTGGTGACCTGTTCTTGCGCACCCTGACCCTGCGGGCGGATGCGCGGCTGCGCTCGAGCGCCGTCCCCCCGCCGGGCTCTGGTGGGGTTTTGGGTCCACGCGAGGGTGCGGCGTCGTCGCGCCCGTCCACCGTGCGGTGACGAGACCGCGGAGCGAGACCGCGCTCGCCCCCGAGGCGTCGCTGCACCAAGCGACGCGCCGTGCAAGAGCACCCGGCTCAGCGAGGCCGCCCCATTCCGCGAGCGCAGCGAGCACGCGCAGGCGCCAGGCCCGGATGCGGATTGTATCTACCCCACCAGGGTCGTTCAGGGCTAACTGGTCCGGATCAACCCCCGCCGGGAGAGGGTCGCCGCATAGCGGATGAGGCAACGTCCTCGACACTGAGATTGGCGCCCTCGTCCGGCGACTTGTGCTCGAACGGTATC
>JBKJLX010000325.1:0-4041 GCA_046596645.1 Polyangiaceae bacterium | reverse complement strand
CTTCTTGACCGCGGGACGGAGCTTGAGCGCGGCGCGGGCCCTGGCTGCGGGATCCAGGTCGAGGATCAGCGGCACCAGCTGGGTCAGCGGCAGGGCGCCGGGGCCGACGACGTCGGGCTCGCGACCGATCGCCTCACGGACGACCGCCACGCGCTCCACCACGTCCTCCACCCGGGCGATGGCGGCGATGATCGACACCATCTCCGGCGTCGGACCGCGCTTGAGCACGCGGTGGTCGTGGACCGCGCCGTCCATCTCGAATGGAACCGTCGACTCCAGCTCGAAGGCGAGGACGTTCTCAAGCTCGCGCTGGGCTGCACGCGGCAGCTCCAGTCGGCGATAGAAGCAGCGGTCGCCCGCCAGTCCGATGGCGACGGCGTCGGCGCGCGCGCCGGCGCGGCCGGGTGCGCCGGGCCCGCCCGGCGGCGTGCTCACCGGACCCGTCATCAGACCACCGCGCAGGCTCATGGGCGCCTTCATGACCTCGCCCAGGTTGGCGACCGCGGCGCGCACCGCGTCGGCCTCGGTCATGCCCGGGTCCAGCGAAGCCTCGCCCAGGCCCTCGAGCACGACGCGGCGATAGCCGGTCCGGACGAGGATCGCCCTCGCCATCCGACCACTCACGTCGATCCCCAGGAGCTTCGCCACGATCCGTTCCTCTTACCCTGATCCGCGCTGATCCAGCCGGCCTAATCCAGCCGGTAATACACGACGTTTCCCGCAGGGTCCGCGGCGAGCGCCGCCGCCATCTCCTCGTCGGAGGGGGGGCCGCTCGACTCCTCCTCCACCGGCTCGCCGTTGACCGTCGCCCCCTCGGCCCCGGGGAGCGCGGCGCCGAGCTCACCGGCGGACCGGAAGTCGACCACCGCGTGGACACGCACCCGCGTCTCCCGCTTGTAGCCCTTGACCACGCCGTCGGCGTAGACGCTGAAGACCTTGCTGTCGGTCGAGATCTGCCGGCGCATCTCGCGCTTGGACTTGAAGACCACCGGCTCGATCCCGAGCGAGGTGAGGAGGGGCCCCATGGGGCCCTTGCCCTCCAGCGCGGTGACGAAGCCCTTGGGCGACGTGAAGAGGGGGACGCCCGGCGCCGCGTTGCGCAGCAGCGTCACCACCATGACGAAGCTCTCCAGCTGTACCGGGTCCGCGCACAGCGTCGCCTCGGGGGCGTTGGCGCAGATGACGGCGACCAGCACGAGCGCGTTCGCCGTGTTCACGTTGACCTTCGACTGGCCCCACACCGTCATGATCCGCGAGTCGGGCTCGGTCGGATCGGGCTCCACGAACGTCGTCCAGAAGTCGTCGCCCACGCCGCGCACCAGCCGCAGCTCCTCCAGCGAGTCGTAGGGGGCGTTCTTGCGGCGGTAGGGCAGCCCGCGCGACTCGTAGTAGCCGTCCTCGCTGCCGCCGCCGACGGGGCCGTCGGCCAGCGGGTTGCACCCGTACTGGCTCTCGTCGGCGTCGGTCCAGTCGGCGATGGCCGCGCAGACGGTGGGCCGATCGGAGAACTGCCCGTCGTCGTCCGCCTCCTCGAAGAGGGTGTTGTACTGGGCCGGCGAGGTGAGCCCGAGAAAGCCCGCCCCGAACCGGTCCTGCGTCAGAGGGGTGCCCTCGGCGCCGCCGTTGAGGTTCAGCTTCGAGTCCTCGTCGACGATGCGCACCTCGAAGACGACGTCGCCCAGGCCGGTGTTCTTCGACGCCGTCGCGTCGATGCCGGCCAGGGCCGCGAACGACTGCGCGCCCTCGCCGCCGTTGAAGGCGCCCAGGACCTGATCGGCGAACGCCCACACCGGGATCTGCGGCGGGTTGCGGCCCATCAGCTGGAAGAGCGGCGCGATGCGCGCGCGCACCGCGGGCTCGCTGGCGACCAGCAGGCGCGAGATGCTGACCGCGCTCTTGGCCGCGTACTCCGCCCGGATCTGGTCGCGCTCGGAGAGCGCGGCCGCCAGGCTGGCGCTGGTGTCCTCCTGCAGCTCGACCAGGAACACGGTGAGCACGGTGATCGCGCCCAGCACCATGATGAGCGCGATGCCGCGGTTCTTCGAGGCGCGCCGGCGCGCCTCGCGCAGGCGCACGAGGCGCGCCGAGGGGCGGTAGGCCGGTCGGGTGGGCGCGCTCATCTCCCTCCCCCGAGCGGGCTGGTCTGCGTGGGAGTGCGCCGGCCGCCACCGGGCCCGGCCGCGAAGGGGTTGAGGCCGGGATCGGCGGCTCCACCGGCGGCGGGGCCGCCGAGGGGGTTCAGCCCTTGCGCCGCGGCGGCCCTGGCGAGGCCGATGGGGTACTGCATGCCGAGCGAGACCTTGGTGGTGAAGACCAGCGGCTCCTCGCCCACGCCGCGGTTCAGCGCGATGGAGATGCGCACCTGGGTGGGGAGGCGCTCCGACTGGCCGGCGGCCTGCGTCGAGTCCCAGTCCTCGGACCAGGTGTCGGTGGTGCCGTCGAGGTAGGAGAAGTCCACCGCGTCGACGTCGTGGGCGAGCACCTGCACCACGCCCCCGCGGCGCGCGTCCTCGTCGATGTTCGGCGAGACGCGGCGCACCAGATCGATGGCGCCGGACTCCGGATCGCGCGAGCCGAAGTACGACAGCTCGTTCTGATCCGATTCGTGCACCCCCTTGCCGGTGCGCAGGTGCGAGAACGAGGTGAAGTCCACGCGGTCCACCGGGCCGCGGGTGGTGCCGACGAAGAGCGTCTGCCGGTTGATCTGACCCAAATTTTCCGGTCGGTGGAGGGAGATGAAGGCGCTCTGCAGCTCGCGCGACATGCGCGCCAGCGCGCTGCGCCCCTCGTGGAAGCGATCCCCGGTGCGGGTGATCCCCTCGCGGGAGCGGCGCATGCCGTCGAAGGCGCCGTAGATGAGCGAGCCGATCACGGCCAGGATCCCGATCGAGACCATGACCTCGAGCAGGGTCAGCCCGCGCTGGCCGCGGCGCGTAGGAGCACGGCGGTGGAGCGCGCGCGCCGGCCTCACTTTGCCCCTCACTTTGCCCCTCACTTTGCCCCTCACTTCGCCGCCCCGGTCGGGTTGGCGCCCGCGCCGGTGCTCGGCTCGCCGCCGGTGGCCTCCTCGTCGACCACCTCCAGCTCGCCCTCGGCTGCGACGCGCAGGCCCGCCGCGCGGGCGTCGACGATCCACTGCGAGATCTCGACCGCGTGCTCCCTCTTGCCCTCGGTCCAGGCGATGGTGACGGTCACGCGGCGCGTGCCCTCGACGAAGGCGGTGCGGAGATCGGGGTAGACCATGCCCATGACGAACTCGGCGATGCCGCCCATGGCGCCGTCGGCGTCGTCGCCCGCCATCGTCGTCGCCACCTCGGAGATGTCGGACTGGCTGCCCGCCTGGCTCTTGCCGAGGAGGCTCATCAGCCCCACCGCGCCGCTGGGGGCTGAAGCGGCGAGCTCCAGCGCATCGAGCCCGCCGGCGGGCGACCCTTGACCGTCGGCGTCGGAGCTGCCGCCGAGGTCGAGGCCGGCGTTCAGATCGAGCTGGCCCAGCTGCTCCTCCGGCAGCTCCAGCTTCTCGATGCGCCAGGCGCAGCTGAAGCGGGGGTGCTCCTCGCCGTCGCAGCAGGGGCCCGACTGGTCGACGACGTCGAGCTCCTGGAACCCCTCCTTGCGCAGGGTCTGCTCCAGCTCGCTCATGCGACAGCGGAGGAGACCGGTGGAGAGGCTCAGGTTGCGCGCGTGCCCGGCGCTGGCGAACGCACCCGCCTGCGCGGCGAAGATCGTGGTCAGCCCCAGCCCGAGGATGGCCACCGCGACCATAACCTCGAGCAGCGTGAACCCGCGCGACGCGCCGCGACGCCGCCTCGACCGCGAGGGGGCGATCACAGGTCGTCCCTCCGCTCGGAGGCCTCGGTCTCGTCGCGCGGCTCGGGCATGTCGATGCGGCCCCTGCCGATGGTGGCGCGACCGGTGAGCGGCGCGACGAGCACCGTCATGAAGTCGCTCTCGTCCTCGCCGTCGCCACCGCGGACCTGCACCGCCGCGGTCTCGGTCAGGCCGCCGGGGAAGAAGTAGAGGTAGGCACGCCCCTCGGAG
>JBKJLX010000261.1:0-15201 GCA_046596645.1 Polyangiaceae bacterium | reverse complement strand
CCCTCGCTGATCACCCTCGCTGATCACCCTTGCTGTTCAGCGCACGTGCGTGATCACGTAGCGGCCGTCGTCGGCGATGGCGACGGCCGGGATGCGTCTCGTCGCCTCGAAGGCGTCGTGCCCGGCGCGGATCTCGCGCCAGAACGCGTGGTGTGCGGCGCGCGCGGAGTCGCCGAGCAGCGCGTCGAAGTCGCGCCCGGGAAAGATGTGCACCTGCGGCTTCTTCCCCGAGGCGAGCCAGCTCGACCACGCCGTCAGGTAGATCTCCTCGATGCGCTCGTCGGTCATCGCGAGGCAGCCGATCGAGGCGCAGCGGCCGTGCATCATGATCTGCCCGCCCGGCGCGGCGGCCCCGCGGATGCGGTCGGAGCGGTTGGGGTAGTCGACCAGCGCCGACAGGTAATAGGCGCTCTCGGGGTGGAAGTATCCGAAGGCGTAGAAGCCCTCCGGCACCTGGAGGTCACCCTCCGCCCGCTTGGGGCCGAGCTCGCCGCTCGCCGCGCAGATGCCGTAGGTGGCGACGCGGCGGAGCGGCGCGGCCCCGTCGCCGGCCCACACCTCCACCTCGCCCTCGTCCTTGTAGACACGGAGCAGCACCTCCTTGGCCGGCCAGGCGACCCCCGCCGAGGCGAAGAGGCGCTCCACCGTGGCCTTGCGCGCCCGGGTGGCGTGGGCGACCCGCTCCTTACCCGACCAGGCGAGGTCGGCGTACCACGCGGTGGGGCCGCGCACCGCGTCGGCGGAGGCCGCCGGCGGGGCGATCGCGAGGATCGCGGCGGTGATCGAGGCGGCGACGGCGGCCGAGGCGACGAGGGCGGCGGCGCGACGACGAAGCGCGGTGAGCATGCCGGTTCGTCGTGCGACGATGCTCGATCGTGACGAGGGAGGATTCCCCGGCGGCCGGGCGTAGGAGGCGGACGTGAGGACGCGCGCAGCGAGTCAGATCGCGTCGGCGCGGGCGCCGCTGGGCGTCCTCTGGGCGCTCGCCTGTGCGACGGCGCTCACCGGCTGCGGTCAGATCGTCGAGGCCAACGTGAAGGCCGTCGAGACGCTGGGCCGAGACGGCGCGACCGAAGGCGAGAAGGCCGGCGCCGGCATCGTGGTGGGCGGCACACTCGCGGTCCTCACCGGGCTGGCGATCGTGGGGACGGTCGGCGCCGCCACCGTCGGCGGCGGGCCCGATGTGCCGCCTCAGGTGGTGATCGTGGACGAGCTGGGCTGGGGCTTCACCCGCGCGGAGGGCCGGGCCACCTGGTACCGCTGCACCTCACGCCTCCTCTGCACCCACCAGCAGGTCAGCGAGGACAGCGCCGACGTGATCGACATCGCCCCCGCGGGCCGCGGTCGCCCGGTGGCGATGGGCGGCGTGGTCGGCGACGAGGTCGACCTGGTCGCGGTTCGCGTTCGCCGGAGGCGCTGAGCCGCTACGGCGTCTTGCAGACCGGGGGCTCCTGGTTGTTGCACTCCTTCGTCGTCCCGGGGCAGTCGGCGGGGTCGGCCGGGCACGGAACGGTGCACTTGCTGCCCATGCCGAAGGCGAAGCAGAGGTCGCTCTCGCACCCGGCGTCCTCGGAGCAGGGCTCGCCGAAGGCGCGCAGACCGCCGCCCTCGCCGCCTCCGGTCGTGCTGGTGGTGGTGGCCGCGCCGGTGGAGCCGGAGCCGTTGCCCGAGCCGCTGCCAGAGCCGTTGCCCGAGCCCGAGCCGTCCCCGCCGCCGCCGGATCCGTCCCCGGTGTCGTCTCCGCAGGCGACGGCGGTGAACGCGAGCAGCAACACCGCGAGGCGTCGGGTCGTCATCGGTGGATCGTCGAGGGCGCGCGGCGTGCCCGTCAAGGTTCCCGCGGCGCGCGGTCGGACCGACGACCTTCCCCTTTGTCAGGGGATCAGCAGCACCTTGCCCACGTTCTTGCCCTGCCCGAGCCGCTCGTGGGCCTCCCCCGCCCGGTCGAAGGGGTAGGTGCCGTCGATCACGGGAGCGACGACGCCAGCCTCGAAGAGCTTCATCACCTCGTCGATCTCCTCGCGCAGCAGGTCGACTCGCGACCACATGTGGCCGATGTTCACGCCGGCGACCGCCTTGTTCACGTCCATCAGCTTCATCGGCGAGAAGCGGGGGACGCGGATGATCTGCCCGAGGACCTTGAACAGGTTGCGCGTCTTGCCGGTGTTGGCGTTGGCGAGGCCGAAGGCGACCAGCATGCCGCCCTCGCGCAGGAGCTCGAAGCCCTTGGTCCAGTCGGGCCCGCCCAGCGCGTCGAGCACCACGTCGACCCCCTGCCCGTTCGTCAGGCGGCGGACCTCTGCCACGTAGTCGAGCGAGCGGTAGTCGATGGGGTGGGTGCACCCCAGCTCGCGCAGCTTGTCGTGCTTGGAGGCGGACGCGGTGCCGAACAGCTCCAGCCCCTCGACCGTCCTGGCGAGCTGGAGCACCGCGATGCCGACGCCGCCGGCGGCCATGTGCACCAGCACCCGCTCCCGCGGGCGCACGCGCGCGATGCGGAAGAGCATGTGGTACGCGGTCAGGTAGACGACCGGGATCGCCGCGCCCTGCTCGAAGGTCATCGCGTCCGGCATGGGCACCGCCTGGGCGACGGGGACGACGACGTGCGAGGCGTGGCCGCCGAAGCGGCTCAGGTAGAGGACGCGATCGCCCTCCTTCATCCCCTTCACGCCGGGCCCCACGGCGTCGACCACGCCCGCGCCCTCGTAGCCGACCACGCAGGGCGGCTTCGGCGCGTCGGGGTACAGACCCTGCCGCGCCATCACCTCGGCGAAGTTGAGGCCGCAGGCCCTGGCGGCGATCCGCACCTCGCCCTCGCCCGGGGTGGGATCAGGGGACTCGCGGACCTGAAGCACACCGGGTCCGCCGTGCTTCGTGATGGTGATGGCGCGCATTTCCGCGCAGCCTATCCCCCGGGTCGTCGCTACCGATAGCCCTCGGCCTGCAGGGCGAAGTTCCGCGCGTAGCGGCCGTTCTTCGCGAGCAGCGCCTCGTGGGTGCCCTCCTCGACGACCTGCCCCTTGTCGAGCACGAGGATCCGATCGGCGCGGCGCACCGTGGAGTAGCGGTGGGAGACGAAGATGGCGGTGCGGCCCGCGGCGAGCTCGCGCAGCCGCTCGAAGACCCGGTGCTCGGCCTCTGCGTCGAGCGCGGAGGTCGGCTCGTCGAGCACCACCACCGTCGCCTCCTCGCGCAGGAGCGCGCGCGAGAGCGCCACGCGCTGCCACTCGCCGCCGGAGAGCTCGACGCCGCCCTTGAACCACCGGCCGAGCTGCGTGCTCCAGCCGGCGGGTGAGCGCGCCAGGATCTCGCCGGCCCCCCCGGCCTGGGCGGCGCGGTCGAGCGCCGCATCGTCCTCGATGCGCGCGAGATCGCCGAAGCCGACGTTCTCGCGCAGCTGGAACTGGTAGCGGCCGAAGTCCTGGAAGAGCACGCCGATGCGCCGGCGGAGCTCGTGCACGTCCCAGGCGCGCAGGTCCTTCCCGTCGAGGAGGACCCGGCCCTCGGTGGGCTGGTAAAGGCGAGTGAGGAGCTTCACCAGCGTGGTCTTGCCGGCGCCGTTCTCGCCGACCAGGGCCAGGCTGCCACCCGCGGGGACGAAGAGGTCGATGCCGCGCACCGCCCAGCGATCGGTCCCCGGGTAGCGGAAGCCCACGCCCTCGAAGCGGACGCCGCGCTCGCCCGGCCGCGGCTCCTGTTCCTCCGGAGGCGGCGGCATCTCCGTCGCGATGGCGAGGAACTCGAAGAGGTTGGAGACGTAGAGCGAGTCCTCGTACATGCCCCCGATCGCCGAGAGCACCATGGCGAAGCTCTGCTGCGCCTGGCGGAACGCGACCAGGTAGAGCGTCATGTCACCGAGCGTCAGGCGCCCCGACACCGTCGCCATCAGCACCAGCGCGTAGCAGCCGTAGAAGGTGATCGAGCTGAGCTGGGTCAGGCCGAAGCCCCAGGCGGCGCGGCGGACCGCGAGGCTGCGATCGTCGCGCACGAACCCCTCGGCGACGCCGCGGTAGCGCGCGAGGAGGTGCTGCCCGACGTCGAGCAGCTTGATCTCCTTGGCGTGCTCGTCGCTGGCGAGGACGCGCTCGAGGTAGACCAGCTTGCGCGTCTCCGGTGAGCGCCAGGAGCGCATGCGGTAGGCTGCCTGCGAGAACTTCGCCTCCGACACGAAGGCCGGGATCGACGCGACCAGGACGGCCAGCACCATCCACGGCGAAAAGGCGATGAGGAACGAGAGGTAGCCGGCGAGCGCCAGCAGGCCCTTGGCCACGTCGAAGTGCGCGACCACCAGCGCCAGCGGCCGCGTGGAGGCGCCCTGCCGGGCTCGGGTCAGGCTGTCGTAGATCTCGGGGTCCTCGAAGTGCGTGAGGTCGAGCGACAGCGACTTGTCGAGGATGGCGACGTTGACGTCGGCGGCGAGGCGCGAGCCCACCAGGTTGCGGGTGAGCCCCAGCGATCGCTCGACCGCCGCGGCGAGCGCGACGAGGCCTAGCTCGAGGGCCACGTACTCCAGCGCGAGGCGCGTGGCGGCGTCCCGCGCGGGGCCCGGGGCGGCAGCCAGCGCCGCGACCACCGCGTCGACGATCCACTTGCCGACGTAGGCGACCGCGGGCGGCAGCATGGCCGCGGCGACGGTGAGGACGGCGAGGGCGACGGTGCCGCGCGGCGAGGAGCGCCACACCAGGCGCAGCGCAGCGCGGGTCTGCGCGACGCTGGCGCGGAGCCGCTGGCGCAGCGGCGGCGGCGGGGTGTCGGGTGCGGGAGGCCGCGGGGCCATGAAGGTCGGCGAGCGTAGCGCCGCATCGGGCACCGCGCAGGGGGCGAGGCTAGGATGCGCGCCCATGGCTCCGCCCGACGTGCCCTCCGACGACGGCGACGCGCGTGCACGCGATCGCGCCGAGCATCTGGTCGGTCGCACGATCGACGGCCGCTACCGGATAGACGGCGTCCTCGCGATGGGCGGCATGGGCGCCGTCTACGTCGGCCGCCACCTCAAGCTGAAGAAGCGGGTCGCGCTGAAGGTGCTGCACCCGGCGGCGGAGGACGACCCCGAGCTGGTGTCGCGCTTCGAGCGCGAGGCGCTGGCCGGCGGCCACGTCAGCCACCCGCACGTCGCCGCCGCGACCGACTTCGGCGAGCTCGCCGACGGGACGCGGTTCCTGGTCATGGAGTACGTCAAGGGGATCACCCTCCGCTCGCTGGTGGAGCGAGAGGGCGCCCTGCCCGCCGAGCGCGCCGCGCGCATCGCCCGGCAGATCGCGGTCGCCCTCGGCGAGATCCACGGCCGCGGGATCGTGCACCGCGATCTCAAGCCGCGGAACGTGATGCTGACCGAGGACGACTTCGTGAAGATCGTCGACTTCGGCCTGGCCAAGGTCGAGGCGGGTCGCATGTCGACGGTGACCGCCGAGGAGGAGGCGGACGACGCGCGACTCACCACGGCCGGGGTCGTCTTCGGGACCTTCGGGCACCTGGCGCCGGAGGCGGCGCTGGGGATGGCGTCGGTCGACGCGCGCTCCGACCTCTACGCGCTGGGGGTGATGCTCTACGAGATGCTCGCCGGCAAGCACCCGTTCGAGGCGAAGACGGATCTCGAGCTCTTCGCACGGCAGAGGACGCGGCGCGCGCCGCCGATCGCCGAGCGGGCGCCGGGCGTGGTGGTGCCGGAGGCGCTGGAGCGGGTGGCCCTGCGGCTCCTGGAGCGAGATCCGGGCGACCGGTTCCAGAGCGCGGCCGATCTGATGGCGGCGATCGACGCGGCCGAGCCCTCGGCGAGCCAGGTGCCGCTGCCGCCCCCCGAGTCGCTGGTGCTGTCGAACCGCCCGGGCCCGCCGGACGAGGTCGTCGACGCAGTCCGCAAGATGTGGGGGCCGCTGGCGGACACCGCGTCGCGCTCGATGCTGCGCCCGCGCGCGGAGACTGCACCGTCCGCCATCGTGCCTGCCAGGGCGCCCCCTCCGACTGCATTCCCCTCCCAGGCTCCCACGCCGCTCCTCCGACCGCGGGCGCCGGAGCCGGCACCGGCCCCGCGCCGGACCGGCATGCTGCTGGCGCTTCTCCTCCTGGTCCTCGTGGGGCTGCTCATCGCCGGCACGTGCGGCGCCGGCCCGGCGACCGTGGCGGCGCCCCCGGGGGCGCGGCCGGCCGCGCGGCGCTGAGCGGGCCCCGGGCTCGCGCGGCCGAGAACTCCTGGTCGGCGGAGAGCCCGCGCTACCATGGTTCTGCCGGACGCGGCGGCACCGACGGACCACCCAGGCTCGGCGGACCCCGCTCCCGCCGAGCGCATGGCAGCCCCTCCGACGGCGAATGAAGAAGCGAAGCAACGGGCGGAGGGCCTGGTGGGCCAGACGCTCGACGGGCGATATCGCGTCGACGAGGTGCTCGCCATGGGGGCGATGGGCACCGTCTACCTGGCGCGCCACCTCAAGCTGAAGAAGCGGGTCGCGCTCAAGGTGCTCCACCCCGACGTCGAGGGGCACCCCGATCTCGTCATGCGCTTCGAGCGCGAGGCCGAGGCCGGCGCCCGTGTCGCCCACCCCAACGTGGCCGCCGCGACCGACTTCGGCGAGCTCGAGGACGGCACCAAGTACCTGGTCATGGAGTACGTGCGCGGCACCACGCTGCGCGCCGTGCTCGATGCGCAGGCGCCCCTGGCGCCGGTGCGCGCCGCGCGCATCGCCCGCCAGATCGCGGTGGCGCTGGACGAGATCCACGCGCGCGGCATCATCCACCGCGATCTCAAGCCGCGGAACATCATGCTGAGCGGCGAGGACTTCGTGAAGGTGGTCGACTTCGGCCTCTCCAAGCTGGCCGACCGCCGCGACTCCGAGCACGAGATCAGCCCGAGCGGAGACGAGTCGCCGCGCATCACCGGCACCGGGGTGGTCTTCGGCACCGTCGACTACATGGCGCCCGAGGCGGCCTTCGGGATGGAGCTGATCGACGCCCGCGCCGACCTCTTCGCGCTGGGCGTCATCTTCTACGAGATGCTCGCCGGCAAGCACCCCTACGACGGCGACACCAACCTCGAGGTGTGGACCAAGATCCGCAACGAGCCCATCCCTCGCGTCGCGGTGCGAAACCCGGCGGTCGACGTGCCGGCCCGACTCGAGGCGGTGCTGCGCAAGCTGCTGGAGAAGGACTTCGAGGATCGCTGGCAGACCGCCGCCGCCTTCGTCGAGGCGCTCGACGAGGCGGAGCCGGGCGGCAGTTTGGTCCCGGTCGAGCCGCGCGATCTGATGCGCTCGCTGCCGCCGCCGTCGAGCGCGCCGCGATCGGTGGCCCCGCCCCCCTCCGACGCGGCGACCACCAGCGCCAGCGTGCTCGCGGCGGTGCCCGCGCCGACGCCCGTGCAGCCCGCGACCCCGCGCGCGTGGCTCGCGCTCGGCGCTGGCCTGGCGGCGATCGCGATCCTGTGGGCCGCGCAGGGCGACGACCCGGCGCCGCCGGGCCCTTCGGTCTCTCCTGGTCCCTCGGTGTCCGCCGCGGCGAGCTCGGTCGCGCCGTCCATCGCACCCGCCGCGCCGTCTTCCAGCGCGTCGGCCGCCCCCGCCCCCGGAGGCGTGGCGTCACCCGCCGACAGCGCCGCACCTGCAGCGAGCGCTGCGCCGGCGACGACCGAGGTCCGGCGGCTCCGCGGCGATCTGCTCCGTGCGACCCGCGACGGCACCTGGGACGCGGCGGCGGACGCCGCGCTCGCGCTGCTGCGCGCCGATCGCGCGGCACCGACGCGGCCCGCGGAGGGGCGGACGCTGAGCGAGCTGATGCAGGCGCTGGAGCGAGCGCGCCACGCCCGCACCGAGGAGGTGTGGCGCGCGATCGCGCTCTCCGAGGGCGGCGCCGATCTCGTCTACCGCTTCACCGAGACCGGCGGGAAGTCGTCGGCGGCGCTCCGCGCCCGCACCCTGCTCCGCGACGAGGACGTGCAGGAGCGCGCGTCGCCCCAGGTCCGCGTCGCCTTTGCCCTCCGCGATGCACCGTGCTCGCAGAAGATCGGCCTCCTCGACCGCGCCGTGAAGGAGGGCGACGAGCGCGCCCTGGTCGCCCTGCAGGTCGCCAAGGCGTGCTTCAAGAGGGCGCACTCGGTCGAGCAAGCTTCTCAGCGCCTGCGCGCGCGGCTCGAGGCCGAGGCCAACCCCGCGGACTGACGCGGGCTACTGGACCTCGCCCGAGAACGTCATCGGGAAGGTGAGCGTCGCCGTCGCGCCCTCCCTGGGCTTGCCGAAGGGGATCTTCTCGAAGGCGCCGGTGACGCAGGTGCCGAACGACTTGTCCTTCGACGTCGTCTTCACGACCTCGGTCTTGTTGACCACGCCGCGAGGGCCGACCCACACCCTGGTGGTGATCGAGACCTTGTAGACCTTGCTCGCCTTCTCGGCGATCTGGATGCAGGGGTCGAAGAAGGACTGGTGGTCCTCGACGAACTTCGCGACCTGTGCCGGCGACAGCGTGCCGCCCAGGTCCATGGCCGAGGCCTTGGGTGCGGGCCCGGGCGCGCCTCCGCCGGGGGCCGAGCCGCTGGGCGCGGGCGCCGCAGAGCCAGCCGGCGCAGCGTCGCCGCCCGCGGCAGCGGTGGGCGCGTCGGCGGGGGGCGCGTCGGCCGCGGCAGGATCGGAGGGCGTGTCGGCGTCGGCCGGCGCGCCGTCGGCGGGCGCGTCGGCAGGGGGGTTGCCGCCGCCGCAGCCCGCGGAGAGGGCGGCGAGGAGCGGAGCGAGCAGGAACAGCGGCAGGCCGATGGTCGCGTGGCGGGTCTTCACGCGCGCGAGGCTCCGCGATGCCGACCGCGCTGTCAAAAACGTCGGCCTCTGCGGGGCCTTGCCCGGCGCGCCGACCCGGGCGAGCCTCACGGTCTCGATGTCCACGAGGAGGGCGCCTTGAAGGTGATGCTGCGGATCCGGGACCTCAAGACGGGGATCCTGGACGACCAGGAGTTTGCGTCGATCGACTTGGCTCGCGCATGGCTGGAGAAGCGGCCTCGCTTCGAGGAGGTCCTCGGCGTCCCCACCGAGGGCGTACCCAACGAGGTGAACCAGGAGCTCAAGCGGCTCTGCCGCCCGCTCGACGACGAGGAGAAGGCCGCCTCCGCCGCGCTGGACGCCAAGGTCGAGGCCGAGCGCGAGCAGCGCCGCGCCGCGGCCGTCGCGGAGAAGCTGCTCGCCCAGCAGCAGCTCGCCGCCGAGATGAAGACCGCCGACCCCAAGCGCCCGATGAAGGTGCGCTGGTCCTACGACGCCGGCTTCTCCAACGTGGACGACGACCGCCCCGTGAGCGACCTCGCGAAGGAGGCCGTCCTGGCCTGGGTGCGTGAGCGCGACGAGTGGGTGGCCGATCGCGGGCAGATCGTCGGCGACGCGACGCTCCAGGTGTGGCCGGGCGAGCTGCCGGCGGGCGAGGAGCGCGTCGCCCGCGGCGGCACGTTCTTCCCGGTCACCAAGCCGGCCGGCTGAGTTTCTAGGGGGCCCTTCGGTCCCCCTCCCCACGCTCCGCGCGGGTCCCCACCCCCTGCGCTCGCTGCGGCGAGAGTCCCGGATGCGGCTGACACGGGGCGCCGAGACTGGCGACCTTGCACTGATCCGCATCCGGTTCTGTCGCCTGCGCGTGCTCCGCTTCGCTCCGCTGAATCGAGGGTGGGTCGCCCGATCTGCGCGCGTTCGCGCTTGTCGCCGCGCGCTCGCCACGCGACGGATCATCCCATGTCGGTGGGGAACATTCGCCCGAGGGCGCGTGGGCTTGCTTGGTGTGGCTGGGTCGCCCTGGTGGCCGGCGGCGTGACGGCGTGCGGCGACGACACCAGCGGCGCCGGTGGCGGCGGAGGGAGCGGCAGCGCCACCACCACCACGGCCACCGTCGCATCGAGCGGGACAACTACCGCGGGGACCACCGGCACCGGCGGCGAGGCCGCGGGCGGCAGCGAGGGCATCGGGGGCTTCGGCAGCATCCCGCCCGACTGCGATCCGCTGGTCCCGACGCAGTGCGGGTACCCCTTCCCCTCCAACCACTGGCTGGTCGACGACGGCACGACCGCCACCGGCAAGCGCGTCGCCTTCGGCGCCGAGACCCTGCCGGTGCACCCCGATGTCGGGCCCATCGATCCCGCGCTGGTGGGTGACAGCGACGGCTTCTCCACCGGGCAGGCGCTGCTGACGCACCTCCCGGGCGCGACGATCGCCGGGCTGCCCACCCAGTTCGACATCGAGACCAGCCTCGACGTGGGCGTCAGCCCCACCATCCTCCTCGACGTCGAGACCGGCGAGCTGGTGCCGCACTTCTCCGAGCTCGACCTGCACGAGGACGACAGCGGCGATCGCTCGCTCATGATCCGCCCGGTGGTCCGCCTGCGCGACGGTGCTCGCTACGTGGTCGCCATCCGCCGCATCATCGACGAGGGCGGCGTCGAGGTGCCGCCGTCGGACGCCTTCCGCGCCCTGCGCGACGAGATCGCCACCGACGACGATCGCATCGAGGGACGCCGAGCGCTCTACCAGGACATCTTCGCTGCCCTGGGCGAGGCGGGCGTCGATCGCGAGGACCTCCAGATCGCCTGGGACTTCTCCACGGCGTCGAGGACCAACAACACCGCCTGGCTGCTCCACATGCGCGACACCGCGCTGGAAGAGGTCGGCGCCGCCGGCCCCAGCTACATCATCGACGAGCAGATCGAGGCCCCCGCCGAGGGGATCGCGCGGCGCCTCATCGGTCGCTTCGCGGTGCCGCTGTTCCTCGACTCCGCCGACCCCGGCGGCGCGCTGGTCTTCGACGAGGACGGCATGCCCGAGGTGCAGGGCACCGCGGAGTACACCTTCGTCGTGCAGATCCCGGTCGCCGCGACCACCGGCACGCCGGGCGCCATCCTGCAGACCGGCCACGGCCTCCTCGGGTCGTGGGATCAGGGGCTGGGCGGCTACTACGCGGTGATCGCCTCGGAGGGAAACTTCGTCCACGGCGCGGTCGACATGGTCGGCATGGCCGAGGTCGACCAGATCACCGCCGTCCGCGCGCTGAGCGACGACCCCATGATCTTCCGCGCGTTCTTCGATCGCCAGCTGCAGGGCATGACCAACCAGCTGGTCTTCATGCGCATGCTCAAGGGTGGGTTCGCCGACGACGAGGCCGTCGACTTCGGCCAGGGCAGCGCGATCGACACCACCCAGGCGTACTACCGGGGCTCCAGCCAGGGCGGGATCTTCGGCGGCACGTACATGGCCCTGTCGACCGACGTCACGCGTGGCGTGCTCGACGTGCCCGGCGCGCCCTACAACCTGCTGCTCGATCGCAGCGTCGACTTCTCCCCCTTCCGCACCGTCCTCGAGCTGAGCTACCCGAAGAGCCGCGACGCGCAGATCGTCCTCGGCCTCGTGCAGATGCTGTGGGACCGCGTGGAGCCGAACGGCTACCTGCCGTACATCCGCGAGGACATGCTGCCGGGCACGCCAGCTCACGAGGTGCTCCTCCACGTCGCGATCGGCGACCACCAGGTGCACCCGCTCGGTGCCCACTACATGGCGCGCACCATCGGCGCGCCGCTGGTCGCCCCGGCGACGCGCGACCTCTTCGGGCTGGCGGAGCAGACCGCCCCCTTCGAAGGCTCGGCGATGGTCGAGATCGACTTCGGCGACGCCGTCGACCCGGTCCCCGACGGCAACGTGCCGACCGAGAGCGACCGCGAAGATCCGCACGGCTGGCCGCGCTCGCTGCCCTGGCAGATCGAGCAGTCGGACGTCTTCCTGCACACCGGGGAGATCACGCACACCTGCGCCGGGGCTTGCGATCCGGAGTGACCCCACCATGAAACGGGGTGGCGCGCCGCCTCACCGTGGCGCTGAGCGACCGTTCCCTGCTCCTGAGTGCACGCGCACCGCAGGCACGCGCGATGCAACCCTGCGCGTGCATGACTGACAAGAACGGCGGCCGGGTGAAGACACCCGAGGAGATCGTCGAGCGCGGCGAGCGCATCGCGAAGGGCGAGGGCGAGGTCCTCGAGGCCGCCGTCGGCGCAGTGGCCGGCGCGGCCGCCGGGCTCTTCGCCGGTCCGGTGGGTGTCGCCGCGGGCGCGGCGCTCGGCGCGGCCGCCGGCGTCGCGCTGGCCCATCAGATCCGCACGCAGACCCACGAGGAGGCGGACCACGATCGTGATCTGGACGAGGGGGTGGTCGAGGAGCTTCCCCCCGAGTCGCTCCCCGACCGGCCCTCGCTCGAGGAGGTCCGGGAGGAGATGGATCGCGTCCCGGTCCGCTGAGCTCCTAACGCTTCGCGTCGCCCCGCGCGCGGCGGATGGCCTCGGGCAGCGAGGACGACGCCTGCTTCGCTGCCGCGGAGAGCACGTCGCGCTCGAGGTTGGCGCGCGCGTCCGCACGGTCCTCACCGCGCGCGACGCCGCTCACCACGGCCAGCAGCTTGCCGTTGGGCTCGCGCACCACCGCTCGCACGGTGACCGAAGCGTGCGACATGCCTCGCCCGGCGCTCGAGTCCGCCTCGGCGAGGACGGCCATCACCTCGACCGGTCGGTGAACCCCCTCGCGCTTCCAGTCGATGGCGTCGATGGCGCCCTCGAGATCGCGGCGCAGCACGCTCGCCGGATCGACGGTCGCCATGCGCGCCGCGGCGACGTGTCTCTCGCAGGACGCGACGCGGACCTGGCGCGGACCGGAGATGGCGGTGGGGAGGACGAGCGCGGCAAGGAGAGCGATCGCGGGACCTTGCATATCCCCCACTCAGCATGGCCCGTGCCGCCGGGCCAAGATCGAGGCCTTCGCCGCACATGTCGGTGCAGAAGGCCTCCTGACGCTTCGCGGGCCTGTTTTCAGCGGCGAAACAGCACGATGATCCGTCGCGGCTTCGGCGCGCCGGGCAGCGTGGGCGGCAAGGGCTGGAGGGGCGGTGTCGCGGTGAGCGTGGCGTGTACGCCAGGCGCGAGCGGGATCACGCGCGGCTCGCCAGACAGGTCCCACGGCGCCTCGTCCGAGAGCGTGTGGATGGTCGGCGGCTGCCCCCCCAGCACGACGCCGACCAGCTCTGCCTCGCCCGCGCGGCCGACGACGTCGGCGCCGGTCCGGGTCTCGGTGAAGCTCCCGACGGTGGTCAGCTCGAACTCGGACAGCGCCAGCCGGCGCGTGAGCCGCATCAGGGCCAGCGCCCTCTCGAGCGACACCGGATCGGCGCCGATGTGGAGCCACTCCGGCCGCTGCGCGCGGACGCCCTCCTGGCCGTCGAAGGCGCCGGAGCCGCCGAGGCAGAGCGCCGACGTCGGCGCGCTGTCGAGGATGGGCGAGCACACCACACCCCCGGTCTTCGGAAAGACGGGAAGCGACCTGACGTCGGCGACGCTGAAGCCGAACAGGAACGGCGGCTGGTCGAGCCCGAGCAGCGAGGACGGCCCGACGAGCAGGTGCGCCTCGGAGGCGCCGCTCGACAGCACGATGGCCTTGGCGTCGTCGGCCAGCGTCGCCGCGGTGCGCACGACGGGCGCGTCAGGGTGACCGGCGTAGCCGAGCGCCTCGCGGAGGCCCACCGTCCCGCCGACGCCGGCGAGCGGGGCCGCGACCACCGTGATCGGTGTGGGCTTCGACGGCCACACGCTCGCCCCCACCGCCTCGGCCTGGCAGAGGCCGACCACGCCCTTCTGGCCCACCGTCCGCTCGCCGCCCGGGAGGCGCAGCGAGAGCTTCGCGTCGCCGCTCGCCGCCACCGCGACGAAGCAGGTCGCGGCGTCTGACGGCAGCGGCATGAAGGGCGCGTCGACCGCCGAGCCGGCGACCGCAGTGAACCCGAGCGAGGCCAGGCGGGTCGCGGTGTGGGGCAGCGCGCTGGACGCCGGCGCCGCCGTGCGCCCCTTGACCAGCTCATCGATCGCCTCCTCGGCGCAGGCGCGGTCCTCGGTCTCGGGCAGCGTCACTGCCGGCGGCGTGCCAAGCGTCCCCAGCAGATCGGCTCCACCCACCGTCCCGGCGGGGACGCCGAGCACGGCCAGGCCGGTGCCCTTCGGGCCCACCGGGTGCACCACCGTCGTCAGGGGACCGCAGCTGCAGAAGCCGATGGAGGCGCCCTCGGTCGTGCTGCTACCGCGGACGACGCGCACGCGCTGCGGGCCCGAGGCCGACGCCGCCACCGCAACCCAGCAGCGGCCGCGCTGCCCCTCGAGCGTGATCGGCTCGTCGATGGTCACCTTCTCCCTCGAGAGGCCGGCCTCGGCGAACGGCGCCCCGGCGCGGCGCGCCGCGTCGCGCGACGCGTTGGAGCCGGCGATCCAGTCGCGGACCGCGAGACCGCCGTAGACGAGACCGCCGAGGACCGAGAGCGCGAGCAGGCCGATGCCCGCCCGCATCGCGAGGCGACGGCGCGCCGCCGACTCGGCCTGCTGGGTGGCGGCGCCCGCGACCGTCTCCAGCTCCTTGCGGACGCGCTCGTGGTCGCGCCGCGCCAGCGCCGTGTCGAGCGCCACGCCGACGTCGCGCCCCTCGAGGGAGGCGATCGCCTCCTCCACCTGCGCCAGCTGCTGGACCGACGCTCGCTCCTTCTCGCTCAGGCTGGCGAGCTTCGCCCGGTTCGCATCCGCCGAGCGGCGGGGCGGTGCGGGGGGCTTGGCCATGCATCATCGTAGGCAGCCCCACCGCCGCACCTCCAGTTTGCGGCGCCGATCAGGGGTCGACATCATGGCGAGGCGGCTGTGGCCGATGACGGTGGCAGTCCTCCTCCCCCGGAAGCCGCACTATCGTGGCCGGCATGAACGCGGGTCCCGCGGCCCCCCTGCCGGCGAAGAAGCGGTCGGGGTGCGTCACCGCGATCATCGTCGCCCTGGTCGTCCTGGCCTGTGCGGGAGTGCTGGGCGTTGTCGGCGTCCTCATCTACGCGGTGGCCTCGCGCGGGGTCGACAGCCCGCGAGAATTGGCCGCCGCGAGCGCCTCGCCCGTCGGCCCCAGCGGCGCGGCGGCGCCCACCGTGGTGCTGCCGGCGCCCCTGCCGACCGCGCCCGACCGCGAGGTGGCCAGCGCCCTCCAGGGCGGGAGCTGCCGTCAGAACAACCTGGAGCGCTCCAAGACCAGCTACCTCACCGCGACCGTCGGGCGTGGCGCGGCGTCCACCCTCCGCGGCCGCGTCGCCATCGTGCACGTGAAGATGTCCATGGCCGGCGCCAGCTGGACGCCCGCGACCTCGCGCGCCGTCACCGTCACCGCGGGCGCGGTACGCGACTACCTGATCCGCGAG
>JBKJLX010000246.1:0-14677 GCA_046596645.1 Polyangiaceae bacterium | reverse complement strand
CCACCGAGGACCAGCGCAGCCCGGACAGCTCGCCGTCTCGCATGCCCGTCGTGAACGCCAGCAGGTACCGCACGAAGCGCTCGGGTGACCGGGCGCGCACCGAGGCGAGGAGCTTGGACGCCTCGGCCTCGGTGTGGCGAGCCTTCTCCTCGTCGTCGCGCTCGCCCATGGCCGGGAGCTCGTCGCGGACCTTGGACGACCGGCAGGCGTTCGGCGCGTCGTGCCAGCCCTCGGCCTCGGCGTCGTCCAAGAACTTCCCCAGACTGTTGAAGACGTTCCTCGTCCTGCTCGGTGACAACTCCACCCGCGTCGAGCGGAGCCACGCGCGCAGCACCGGGACCGTGAGAGCGGCCGGCGTCATGTCGCCGAACGCGTCACGGATGCGCGTCGCGTTCGTCCGGTGGCCCGCCTTCGTCGCCGGCGCCAGCTCGCTCGGCTCCACAACGTCGCGGAGCCACGCGGTCAGCATCGCGTCGATCGTGGTGGGCTTGCTCGGCGTCTTGGTCGCTGCGCCGCCCTTCGGCAGAGCGCCCCGGTTCTCCCGCTGCGCCTGCTCAGTTTTTGCCTTGGCGTAGTCCTTCGCGCGCTCGTAGGTCATGCCGCGCGAGTCGGGGATCTCGAAGGCGTTGGAGCGCGTCCCGTCGGCGAGAACGATCCGCGCCATCCACGGCGCCTTCGCGTCGGGCTTCTCGTTCGCGCCCTTCGGCCTCCAAACGGTCCCCTCGCGCGGACGTCCCATCGTCTCAGCCCCCGCCCGTCTTCGCGTCCACACCGTGGATCTCGCGCGCCAGTGTGTCCGCCTGGATCTCGAAGCCGCGGACGCTGGCGAGCACCCGCACGATGCGCCGCTCGACGTCCTCCGCGTTGTCGGGCGGGGCGCATGCGCTGTAGGCGTGCGCGAGGTCGCCGACGTTGCGGTAGGCCTCGCAGATCTCGTCGCGCATGTTGCACATGTCGGGCGCCTTCACGTCGCCACCTCGCCCATGTGATCGATGTCGTCGGCGTCGGCGAGGACGGTCCTGCCGGCGAGCTGCCCGAGCATGTCGCGGGCGGCATCCAGGTCCAGGAGCGCGTCGATCGTGCGGCACAGCTCCACGCTCGTCTCGAACGAGTCATGCCAGCGCGCCGTTGCCAGCGCGTTCATCAGAAATGACTGCGCGCGGAGGATGCGGCACTCGGCCACGCGCTGCAGGCGCAACTTGTCCTCCGTCCAGAACGTCGCGGTCGAGTCCTCGTTGACGTCGGCCTTGGACGTCGTCTCGTCGTGTGCGATCTTCGTCGTGCTCATGGGAGGTACCTCTCTCGTGGGTCATGGCCTCCGGCGTGTTCCACCACGCGCGGGGGCTTTTCCGTGCGCGCCACCGTGGCGCGAACGTCACTTCTTCGGGCGTGGCGGCTTGTCGCCGAACTTCGCGCGATAGGCGTCGCGGATGAAGCTGCGGACGATGTCGGCGGCAGAGAGGCCGGCGTCATCCGCCAGCGCCTCCAGCATCGTCATCTCGCGGTCGGAGACCCTCAGTTCGAAACGTCGCGATCGGTCCTCGGGAGCCACTCCGGACGTTGTACGGATGTTTTCCGGTACGCGCAAGCCCCTCCCTCACCTCCACCGCGTCGGAATCCTGCTCTCCTCCGACCGCTCGCAAACCGCCCGCCACGTCCTCGGAATCGCTGGGGTCCGGCGGGTGGGGTTGCGAGGGGTGGGGAGGCGGTGAGGCGGTGCGCCATCGGAAGGGGGCGTGGGAGGCGCCCACGCCCTCCAGGTTGCGAGGGCTGGGGAAGCGGCGCGGTGGTGCGACCCGGCCGGCGATCGGTTCCGTACTGGACAAGGACGGAACCGATTGCGAGGGGTGGGGAAGCGGTGGGACGATGCGACTCGCCGCGCGATCTGCCTGCATCTCACCCCCCCAGCGGGTTCGGCCTCGGGAGCGCGCTCGCCGCCCGCGTCAGGTCGGCCGCCGCCTTGGACAGCTCGGGCGCGACGAGACGCAGCGCGCCCAGGATGCCCTCGTCAGCGGCCGCGTTGACGGCGGTGGACGCGACCCCTGCGATCGTTTTCGTGGGGCCGTTCTGTCGCTCCCGCAGCGCCCTCTGCTCCGGCGTCTCCTGCGCGGCGTTGTAGCCGCCGATGCCGTTGACGACGCCCACCAAGCCCTGTCCGGTCGCAACGCCAGTCGCCGACGCCTTGATCGCGTTGAACACGCGGTCCGTCTCGGTCGGACCATTGCCCTTCTTGCCTAGGCGCTCATACTCCGCCTTGTAGTCCTCCTTGCTCAGCGTGCCGCCGGCGGCCGCGGAGAGCGCGTCGCGGCGGCTGGTGGCGCCGCCCAGCTCGGCCTCGAGCCTTGCGCGCTCGGCCTGCTCCTCCTTCGTGAGGGCGACGGGGCCGCCTTCCTTGCCGGCGCGGCCCTGTACCTTGTCGTCGAAGCGCTCGAGCGCCGTGGTCTTGTCGATGACGTCCTGATCAGCGTTCTTCGCGTCGGGGCTGATCCCAAGGACTTTGGCCAGCGAATTGAACGCCTGGAGAAGGATGCCAGCGCTGCCCGCGAGGGCGCCCAGCGCGGCATCGTTCTTCCCGAACGCGTCGGCCAATTTGCTCAGCTCCGGCAGCACCGACTCGCCGACCTTTGCGCCAAGGGCATCCCATGCCGCCGTCATCTTCGCGGAATCCGACTGCTGTGCGATCGTCGCGTCCTCGACGACGTCCGACCAAGCCCCGGTCACGTTGATCGCGTTGCCGAGCTTCGATCGCAGCGCGACCATCGGATCCTTCCCCTCCTTGACGGCAGTGGCGAAGGCGTCGATCAGCGGCGAGATGGCGCGGATACCTTCGTCGCCGAAGATCTGCTGAAGGCCGACCTTCTTCTTTGCCATGTCGTTGCCACCGACCTTGCTGATCGTGTCGACCAGCACGTCCTGGATGTCGTTCGCGTTGCCCTTCTTGTCGAAGACCTTCACGCCCGCCTTCTCGAGGTCGCCCGACCTTGAAGTGAGCTGACGAAACATCGCCTCGACGGCGGTCCCGGCCTGGTCGGCGCTGCCGGTGGACTCGCGCGCGATCTGCGAGAGACCACCGAGCGTCGCAACGCCCTTCACACCCTTGTCGAGTCCGAAGCGTGCGCCAGCGGCGGCCATGCCAGGGAACTTCTCGGCAGCGTCGGAGAGCTCGAAAGAGCCGTTCTTGCCCTGCATGTAGAGCTTGCCCAGCGCGTCCTGCATCTCCGCCGGATCCTTGATGCCGAACTTCTGGGCAAGGTCCGCGGCGGCCCCTCCGATATCCTTGGTGCTGGTGCCACTCGCGCTGGAGAGCGTCGCGAACGTGTCGGACATCTTGCGCGCGGTGTCCGCATCGCCCGTCTTGGTCGTGTAGGCCTTGATGCCGTCGAGCACGGATTCGGCGTCGACGCCTGGGTTCTTGCGCGCCGTCGCGTGCGCCTCCTTCACCAGCGCGTCGGTGTCGAGCATCTTCTGCCCGGAGCCTCGGGTGCTGATGCCGATGTCGCGGGCCTTGCTCTTGACCGCAAACTCCTTGCGCGCCGATGCACCGACGAGGGCGAGGCCAGCGCCGCCGGCCATCATGAGGCCGTCTCGCACGACGCCGCCGACCTGCCCGATCGTCTGACTGCGCCGGTACGCGCCACGCTCCTGCATGCGCTGCGCTTGCCGCTGCTCGCGCACCTGCATCTGCGCTGCGCGCTTCGCTTCGCGGATGGTGACGTCGGCGCGCTTCTTCGCCTCGCGCTCGACGATCGCCGTGTGCTTCTGCTCAGCGCGAGAGGCGCTGGCGACCTCCTTGGCCACGGCGTGGCTCGCCTTCGCCGCGGCTTGCGTCTTCGCGGCAGCGGCCTTCGACGCCGATGCCTCGGCCCGGGATGATGCGCGCTGCTCCGCCGTCGCCGACTTGGCCGCGGCCGTAGCGATCGACTGGAACGCGCGCGCGACGTCGGCTTGGCCGTTGGCGCTGAACTTGTAGCGGAGATTGTATTCCGTCACTTCGACATCCTCTTTGCTGCGGCCTTCCGCACAGCCTCGTCGGCGATCTGTTTGCCGATGGCGCGCTCGACGATCGGGCGCAGTCGATCGATCGATGCGCGCACGGGCGAGACGATCGCGCGTAGGCGAGCGACGACGACGGCCGACCCTTCGGCCTGCGCGCGGCGCATCGCGCGTTGCATCGTCATGATGCCGATCTCGACGTCGACCAGCGCGCGGGCGAGGTCGGGCGTCCTGCGGTGCGCGTCGATCACCATGACCTGGGCGGCGAGGCTGGCGAAGTCGTCGAACGCCTGCACTATCGGCCGCAGCCGCGGATCTTCCAGTAGGGCGAACGCCTGCGCCTCGGTTTGCTCCGCGCTCATCGCGGCACCCCGCTACCGCTGCGCGTCGGGCCGTTGCCAGCCTCACGCGCGGCCCTCGTCCACGGCCGCCTGTCATCGTGCTCCGGAGCGATGGCCAGCCGCTGGCCTTGCAGGACGATCGGCCCGATCGGCAGCGCCGCTCGCCCGTCATCGTTCAGTGCGCGGGCGAGGACGTCAGCAGCCGGAGTCAGGATTCCGACCTGGATCAGCCACGCTCGCAGACTCTGATCTGCGATGCGTCGCGCGTAGGCCACGCCGTCGTCGCTCACGCCGCCACCGGGCCCTTCGCTGCAGCGCCGAAGATGCGCGCGAGCTCGTCCGTCACCTGGTCAGTCGTCAGCCGCTCGCCGCCTCGGAGGGACCACGTGGAGCGCAGGCCAGCGGCCGCGGCGAGCGCGTCGATCGATCCGGGTGTGCCGTCTGAGCCGAGCGTCGCCGCCTCGCCCGTCGCCGCAGCACCGAGCGCGTCGAGTAGGCGCAGCAGTCGGCCGTGGTGCGCGTACGCGGCCGCGATGAGGGCGCGGTCCTCCTCCACCAGAGCGGCGAGCACGTCGCGGCCCAGGCGTCCGCCGCCGTGCACGACCTCGCCCTGAGCCTTCGACCGCTGGCCCTCCGAGCGAGCGACGACGGCCTGCGCGGCCGCGATGCGCTCCTCGACGCGGAGCACGGCGGCCTCAGCGGCCCTGATCGAGGCCTCGGCCGATGCCAGCTCGGCGGGTGACGCGTCGCCGAGGACGTCGCGCTCGAGCGCGGCGCGGTGCGCGCGGTGCGCCTCCTCCAGGGTGTCGCTCGCGTCGTGCTCTTCGGTCGACAGCTCGGCAAGTCGGGTGCGTGCGCGCATCTCGAGATCGGCGAGGCGACGGGCGGCGGCGCGAGCTTCGAGGAAGGCGGCGAGGGTCGGCGGCGCAGTGCGGGTCTTCACGAGCGGTCACCAGCGATGAACGCGTCGACGGCGTCGCGGTTGATCTGCGGCTGCGCGGCGCGGTGCGCGGCGTGCGCGTGGACGTCCTCGACGGAGAAGCTGTCATCGCTTCCGTTCGCGTCGCCGCCGTCGATGAAGCCCGAGAAGCCGAGCGCTTGGAGCTGCTGGATCGTGCGCGTCGCAGGATCGTTGGACAGCGTCGGCGGAGTCGCCGGTGCTGCGCCGTAGGTCGCGATCGTCTGCACCACGCTGGCGAGGCCGCCGGCCTTGTCTGCGTCGAGGACGAAAGGCACGCCGTTGTCGGCGACGTCGATGGCGCCGCGCTTGAGAAGCGTCGTGGCCCAGTACGCGTGAGCGGTCGAGGGGAGAGCGGGGTACTGCCGAGCGATGAATGCGACGGTGGAGAGGAATTTGGGATCGGGGGCCATGGTCTATCCTTATTTGCTGCCAAAAAGGCCAGCGTTGAATGCGTCGTATTGGGAATGGTCGTTCCCATCGAATGGGCGCGGACCGAGGTTGCAGGAGCCACCGAACGCGCCGATGCCGCGGCCTGCGAGGCGTTCTGCGATGCCGCGCTCGTAGTCGTCGAGCTGGGACACCGGGCCGCGTCGGTCCGCTTGCAGTGCGCCGAGCGCGATGGCGGGGGCGTAGTCGCAATGGCGGCCGTCGCTCGTGCTCGGCAGCTCGACGCGGTAGCCCGTCGACGTCGCGCGCAGCCGGAGGGAGACCAGGTCGCGGTGGACGACGGGATCGCCCGGCAGCGACAGGCGCTCCTCGCGCGTGTACTTCGCGAGTCGCTGGTACATGTCGTGGCGGTCCTCGGTTGTCATCTCCTTCAGCGTCAGGCCACGCTGGCGAGCGAGCTCGCGTGAGGCGTCAAAGCTCCACTGATCACAGAGGACGTGTCGCGCGCGGTACCGCCGGCAGATCGTGGCCATGTCGGCGAACACCGAGGAGAGCGCGAGCGGGGCGGCGCGGCTGCCGATCCACTGGTGCGTCACGCCCACCACGAGCCGGGGCACGCCACCGTCTCCGAGCTTCTCCAGCCACACGATGGCGAGCGTCGAGGCGTTGCCGCGCGTCGCCAGATCGGCCGATGCGAAGGTCGGCACGCCCGACGGAGGCGGCGGGACGTTGGCGGCCGTGGGACGTCGCGCGCGCTCGAGGGCGCCGCTGTCGAGCAGCGCCTCGTCGGCGGAGCCGGGAACCGCAAGGTACTCCCGCGCCCAGATCCGCTCGTCCGGCTCCAACTCGCGAGTGCGCGCCTCGGAGATCGAGGGGTTGTATTCCCAGGTCGCGCCGACCGACACGTACGTCGACGCGTCGGGGCCGCGCTCGATCAGCTCGTAGTGGTAGCCGACGCTGCCGAAGGGCGAGGAGTAGACGCGACCGCGCGCACCGGGGTGCGTGATGCTGGCGGCCTTCAGGGACGCGATCAGCTCGGCGGCGGGGTTGTGGCCCTCGACGTTGAGCTTCGCGGCCTCGTCCACCGACCATGCGACGACGCGCGGGCCCGAGAGGGCGCCGATGCGGGCGGCGCGCACCCAGAAGCCGAGCGGGATCCCGGTCAGGACGATCTGGTCTCCGCTCCGCTCGTGGGCGACACCGAGGGCCCGTAGGTACGCCTCGATCTGTCCCAGGCGCGCGCTGGCCTCGGAGATGTTCTCGGAGATGGCGATCGCCCAGTGGCGCTCACCGTTGGGCACCCGCCAGTCGCCGGCGAGCACCTCTGCCACGAGGCACTTGGCGGCGTTCGTCGACTTGGCGGCGCCGCGGCCCATGCGGCCGGCGTGGACGGTGGCGCCGCTGAGGTAGTAGGCGCGCAGCTCTGCCCGCCAGCGGTCGCTGATCGGCGGGATGCCGGACGCGGCCAGCGTCGCGTCGATGCGGAGGAGCGCCTCGTAGATCGCCTTGCCGGTGGCGCTCACTTGTCACCCTCAGGGATGGGCCGCGCCCACTGGGCCCGCAGCTCGTCGATGCGGCTCACCTTGGGCCGGGCGGCGGCCTCGAGGGCGACGAGTGAGTGAGCGGCCAGCAGGTTCTGACGGCTATCGTTCGCCAGGGTGGACGCCTGACCGAGTAGCTTGGCGTCGCCCGCCTCGGCACCGCGGTCGGCGAGCCATCGTGACGCGGCCAGCTGAAGGGCCGCGCTGCTGACGATCGAGGCGGCACCGGGGCCGACGATGCCGTCGCCGACAGTCGCCGCCAGCGTCGCCATGTGCTCATCCCTGAGCTCCCGGGCGAGCCGCGCGTACGGGGCCCAAGGATGGTCGGGGTCGAAGGTGGCGAGGCCCATCAGGCGACCGAGGTGGACGCTCTCGGCGCGGGCCCTCCCACCCTCACGGGCGAGGGCTTTGGTCCCGTCGGATGCGATGAACTGGCCCGCCTCGTTGCGGCTGGCCACCGGGCGGGCGGACGCGGGAATCCCCGCGGGCAGGTCCTGCACCTTGCCCACCTCGACATGTGGCGTGCCCTTGCCGGCGCCATGTCCGACGCGGAGGAACGTGCGCCTGGGGCTGCTCACGCTGCCCTCGGTCGCCAGGCGGCCAACTCGCGCGCCAGCTCCTCGGGGAGGAGCCTCGCTAGCCTGCCGGCCTCGATGCGGTCGACGTCCGCGACCACGACCAGGCGGCCGTCGAGGGTACGGATCTCGATGGGGCGAGGGCGCCACGGGGCAGCGTCGAGGCTGTCGAGCCCATGGTCCTCGTCGGCGAACGCGTCGACGTCAGGAAGGGGCCCCTGCGGGGCAGGAATCGTGTGTTTGGAATGGGTGTCGGTCATTGCGTCACGTTGCTCGGGGGAAATGGCCCCGACGCCCGCCAGGACCAGCCCGGCGAGCGTCGAGGGAAGGCGTCAGCCGGCGACCTTCGGGTCGAGGCCACCGAGGACGCGGGTCGCCTCGGCATCTGCGGCAGCCTCGGCCCCGGGCTCACGGCGCTGGGGCGCGGCCTGCTGAAGAGCGCGGGCCTGGGCGGCGGTACGGGGCGCGGGTGCGCCGGTGGAGGGGTTCGCGGTGCGGGGCTTGCTCATGGTGTCGTTCCTTCGGTTACTGGGCGGCCTTGCGCCGCCGGGAGAGGTCGCGGCTCGGCCACGTCACCCCGCGCTCGCCAGCGGGGGTGACGTCTCGTCGCCGACTGTCGACGAGGGCGACGGGCTGAATCGTCGCGGGCCTGAGTGGGTGCCGCGGAGGGCGGCGGGTGAGCCAAGTGCGCGAAAGCACGTCGGCGGCTCGCCGGCATGGCGGCGGAGTAGCGTCCAAATCGCGAGAATCGTCGGCAAAGTCCGCTCGTCGCGACGGTTCGCGGAACCGTTGCAATCGTCCGGGACTCGCGTGCGCACGCGCGCGTGACTGGCAGTCGGGGGCTCGCCAGGCGGCCGGCGAGGACGCCGACAGGGTGGTTTTCGATGTCCTTGGACACCTCGAAAGCGAGGTCGGCGGGGGGGTCGTTTTCCGGGGCAGTGGATGCGGGCGCGGTGGGCTCACCGTGGCGACTCATCCACTCACCGGTACCGAACCAGTTCGAACCAGTTCCGCACCGGTTCGCGGTTCGGGGGTCTTTAGACCCGAACCGCCGAACCACCTCGGACCGGTTCTCAGACCACACGGTAGAGACCCCCCACGAAGGACAAGGCGCTGTCCTCCACCAGATCGTCGACCGCCTCCAACACCACCGACTTGGTGCCGCCGACGATGGCGGCGATCTTGTTCTTCGAGGTGATGCCGCCCTTCTCCCGCACGGCGGCGAGAACCCTGGCCCTCACTCCGTCGAAGGCGGCGGCGACCTTTCTCGGCGGCTCCACTTGCTCTGGCGTCCGGTAGTCCACCGCCAGTCCCGCCATCGGGTCGCCGTCGAGTGGGACGTCGCGAATCGCTAGGTAGAAGTCGTCGGTGGTCGTGCCACGGGTGGGCGCCTTCTCATGGCTCACGAGCGCCGGCGCACCCTTCTCGGCGCTCATGACGAGCACGGAGCCGCAAGCGTCGAAGATGGCGCTAGAGCCGCGCGGGGCGGCCTTCCTGCGGCCGGTGCCGTCGCCCTTGGTGGACGCGTGGTGGATGACCACGATCGCGCAGCCGGTGGTCAGTGACACGCGCGTCAGGCGGTCGAGGTACTCGGTGATCCTCGAGTCGTTCTCATCGACGCCGGGGGAGGCTCGGCGCAGCGAGTCGACGACGGCGAAGGTGCAACCGTCGAGCGCCCTACACCACTGGCCCTCGCCGTCGGCGCTCGTCAGGTAGAGCTTAGGCATCGAGGCCAGGCGCAGGCGCGGCGCCACGACGCGCTCCCAGTCGGCGCCCATGCCGAGGGCCAGCCGCTTCGCTCGAAGGCGGGAGAGCTCGTCGCCGATCTCGTAGTCCACGAACGCCACTGGGCCGGAGCGAGCGGCGCGGAACCAGCCCCAGATCGGAAGCTCGGCGGTGATGCTGATGCAGGCCGACAAGGCGGCGAGGCTCTTGCCGCTGTACCCCTCGGCCGCGAGCATCGCGACGCGCCCGGGGGACCAGTCGAGGTCACCCACCAGGACGACGCGGGGCTTAGCCGGCGCGATCAGTTCCTCCACCGACAGGAAGCGCAACGGCAACGGCGCCTCGTCCTGGATGGCCTCGCGCTCCTCATCCTCCACGGTGGCGTCGTTCGCCGGGCGTCGAGCCTGAAACCCAGCGGCCAGGCGCTCACCCTGCGGCGCCTCCGGCTCATACTTGAACGTCACTCGGCCCCCGTGTGTGGGCGCGTGCCGCCCTGGCATTCGCAGCCGACGTGCTGGCGCTCGTGCGCGGCCGCGAGTCGGTCCAGCTCGGCGTCGATGGCTTCCTGTCGCGCGCGCTGCGCGGTGTCGTCGTCGGCGAGCACGGCCAGCGCCTCGCACCCGGCCTCGAAGCCAGCGGCCTCGATGGCGGCGACGTCGTGGTCGCGGAAGCCGCGCCCGGCGATCCAGTCGTCCGCCATCGCGTCGAGCGTGAGCGCCACGCTGATCGCAGGATCGCGTCGCGGGCGGGGTGGCGCCGTTCTGGCGCTAGCAGCCTCGGCGGTGACGCCGAGCACGTCACCGAGACGCGTGGCGACCTCGCGGAACTGGCGGCGGGCATCCATGCCCCACGCGTCACCGGCCAGCGAGAAGAGGTCGCCGCCGACGTCGCCGCCGCATGACCTGCACACCCACAGGATCCAGCCGTCGCGCACGGTGGCGTCGGCGCTGGCGTGCTTCTCGCCATGATGGCAGAAGCGGCAGCGGTCCGCGCGAGCACCGGGCGCCACCTGGTAGCCGAGCAGCGCCAGCGTCGGCGCAAGCGGCAGAAACCGGAACACCTCGCGATCGATCACTTCCCCGCCGCCCGTCTCGCCAGTCGATCGGCCAGCGTCGACGGCACCGGCTGCACCGGACGCGAGGCCTCGACGCGCCGCCGGTCGGGGTACTTGCGCCGGTAGCGTTCGGCGTCCCACGCCTTGTGGGCGTCGATGCTCGCGCGCTCGGCGGCGCTGATGATGATCGGGTCGGTCATGTTCAGGCGGCGAGTGGGATTCCGAGCGCGGCGGCGCCCTGGGTCATGAGCAGGCGCATCGCCTCGGAGCGGCTCCGCGCCCTGCCACTCGTCACCAGCGCATCGGCGGCAGCGAGTAGCGCGGGCGGCAGCAAGAGCGACGTGGGGTGAACAGCAGCGGGTCCAGGCATGGCGGTCCTCGTCGGGGTGGGTCGCGTAGCGAGTCAGCCGCTACCCCCTCCACCACTAAGGACACGCCGCGAGGCGAACTCTCCGACTAGGGCGCTGGGAGTTTCGAAACCCGCTGAATCGAAGGCGTTTCGCCGTAGTGCTCGCGCATCAGTGAGAGCGCGGCGTTCCACGGCGAGGCCTTCCCACGCGCCGCACGACCAGCGCCCGTCCGCCCGCCGAGCAGGCATGCACCGCCGATCGCAGTGTTGAGGGCGTGGACGGTGATCCACTTCGGCAGCCTCACCAGCATCTCGAGGCTCCGCCGTCGGTTGAGCCGCACCAACTCCTCGCCACGAAGCGGCGTCGCGCCACGCCAGCGGAGCGACATCTCGATCGCGTGGGCGATGTCGCGGGCCTCCTGCACCAGCTCGGCGTCCTCGACGCGGTGGCCAGCCATGGCGTGGAAGGCGTCCCGCAAGGCAGCCGAGATCGACGTCGGGATCTGCGCCGTCGCGTCCGGCGTCCACGTCTCCCCAGGCGTCGCGACCACGCGCACCCCGAAGGCCGGGGCCACCACCTCCAGCAGGCGGTAGAGCTCCCTCGCGGCATGCGCGTCGAGCGCGTCGGGCGCGACGTACTCCCGCCCGCCACCGTGTTCTCGGTGCGACGACGAGCGAACGATCAGCGGCGACGACGCTCTGGCGGCGTGTTGCTGGTAGCCCGTGGGGATGGCCGACGTGGGCTCACGGTGGGTGTCGTCGGTGTCGAGCGCGGCGCCGTCCGCCTGCGCGTATTCGTCAACCTCCACCAGGATGCCCTTCTTGTCGAAAACGTCCCTGGTGCGACGGAGAGCGTCGCCGCGTCGGCGTCGGGTCCGCTTCTCGGTCTCCGCTGCCGTCTCGGTGAGCTCGCGCGCGAGGTCGGCGAGCTTGGCGTCATCGGCTGGCACGACCTCGCCGGACTCGGTGAAGGCGTCGAGCGCGCGCATGGCCACGTCTGCCTTCCAGTCGTGGTCACCGCTGGCGGCGGCGTGGAGTGCGAGGTGGAGTCGGCTGCGGTCCGGTCCACCGGCTGGTGGCACGTCGCATCCCGTGAGCTTGGCGCGAAGTCGCTCCAGACGCGACGCGCGGTCCACCACGATCACCGGCGGCGCCTGGTCGCGCGGCTCCGGTCGTTCCGCAGTCAGACGAAGGTGTCCACGCTCGCTCACGACGACACCGCCGCCCGCATCTCCACCATCGACCGCCGCAGGTGCGTCGTGGCGAGGCTCGCCACCTCTCGCAGCACCTCCGGCCCGGTGATCGACAGCCGCACCGCGGCCACGCCGTCCCGATCCATGAGCACGTCGCGGGCGCAGTAGAGAGTCTTCTCGTCGCCGTCGATCCCGTCGTACCCGTGCGACCGCATGAGCTCGCGCGCCGCGGCCTGCATCATGTCGGCGGCGGCCTCGCGCATCGTGACAGGTCGCCCCAGGTGCGCCTCGCCCATCATCGCGATGGTGGTGAGGATGCCGTTCCGGCAGAGCGACGCCTCGATCTCTTCGCACGCAGCGAGAACGATCGCCGGGTCCTCGCGCTGCATCTCTGACCAGTCGAGGGCGCTCACGACGCCACCTCCACCCGCGCCGCGCGCACGACCGCGTCGACGAGCTGCACCTCGTGCACCGGCGACGACAGCGCGCCGATGCACGCGCCTAGCGTCTCGTCATCCTCGCGAGCGAGCGCGTCCGCTCCGATGATGCGCAGTCGCTCCCGGAGAGCGTCGACGACGGGGCCGCGGTTGAAGGCGGGCGTCACGCCGCCACCTCGTCCAGGTAGGTGTCGCACACGGCGTTCGCGGTGCCGATGATCTCCATCATCGACGGGAGGTGCTCCGCCTCGTTCCACACGAACACGGCGCCGCGACCGCCGGGCAACGGTCGGTGCATGCACCCGCGTAGGCACGCGAGGAGCGCGATGGCGTCGATGCCATAGGAGAACTTCTCGGGGTGCGGCTCGTGGTCGCACACCATGAGCGACAGGAACCCCGTGTCGACGATGCGCTGGAACAGAGCGAGCGCGGCCGGCTCGAACCACACCTCCTTCGTGGTCTCGTCGTCGTAGCCACCGACGAGGATGCGGATGGGATCCACTTCGCCACCGGTGACGAGGTCGCCGAATCGACGCATGAGGCTCCGCAGCTCGTCCGCCGTCGTCTCGTTGTCGAGCATCACAAGCATCGACTTCGGGGCGGTCACTGAAGCACCGCCGCCTGGTCCTGCGAGTCGTGGTCCGCCGCGCCGCCGGCGGCCGCCTCGCAGACGAGCTGCTGCCGCACCCGCGCGACGCCGGCGACGATGACCTCCTTCGCCAGCGGGACGTACCGGTTGCGCTGGTACTTCGACGGACCGCGCCCGTCCTCGCGCGCGCTCCAGTCGGGGTGCGCGGTGTACGCCATCCACAGGGCGTGGACGTCGTCGACCGCAGAGAGCGCCTCGCCGCGGGAACGCATGAGCTCGACGCACGCGGGCCCGGTGCCCATGCGCTCGAGCACCCGCTCGACGTGGTCGACGACGCTCTTGGCAATGGCGACCGCCTCGTCGCTGTTCGCGAGCGGCGAGAGGTCCAGGGCCGGCCCCGCGATGGCGGAGCGGGTCAGGTCCTCGACGCGCCAGCGCAGTTCGTGCAGCGCGCTCTCGTACACGACTCCCGTGGTGTGAAAGTCTTCCATCAGGAGCGCCGCAGCGGTGTCGGTGGTCTTCTTCATGGTCGTTCTCCTCGTTCTCTGGACGTGACTCGGCCCTCCGGTCGCAACGCGCGCCGGCGGGGTACTGCTCGTGTTGTTCGACAGCGCGCCGCGCTAGTCGGCGCGCGTCACCCGGCGCACGCCCTTGATCGGGGCGGCGTCGATGTCGCGGGCTGCCGCTGCGTCGGCGACGCTAGGCGGCGCGCTTGGCGCTGATGCGATCGAGCGGGTCGTCGCCGGGCTTCGGCTTCGAGCGCGGCGCCTTCTCGCAGGACGCGACGTAGTCCGCCCACGCCTGGCGCCTGATGACGAGCCGTCGTCCGACCTTCGACCCTACGACGCGGCCGGCGCGGTAGACGTCCTGCGCGTTGCGCCAGGCGCGTACGCGGTCCTCATCGGGGCCGCCGACGGACCAGCCGAGCCCGGGCGGCGGGTTAGCCCGGTGGTAGTCCTCCCCGGCGGTCGCGCCGATGAGCCCCGCCTCGCGGAGCGCGTCCAGCGTGCCAGCCTTCGCGGCGGCGGCCATGGCGGAGAAGAGGTCAGGCGCGCTCATGGGCGGGCCTCGCTGAACGGTTGACGATGACAATCGCGTCTTGTAGGAACATGAGCAGCACCTCAGCGAGCCCCGATGTCGTCCGGTACCTTGGCCGGGAAGGACGACGCGGGGCTTGTTGGTTTTGTGGTTTCGAACGCAGCGCGGCCTTGGCTCCGTGGCGTGATCCACGAGCCTCGGCCCCTCGACTTGTGTCCCAGCGGCAGCGGCGCCGTCCAGGCCCCCCGGTGTCTCAGCGGGCCCCCGACGTAGGGCCCGCCAATCGTTCCCCCGCTCTGATGTTCAGGGGTGACAGAGTGACTACACCCAAGATGTTGGGGTGGCCAAGAACAAATTGCACCACATCTTGCGTTTTGGCTCCGAATGTGATCAGGCGAAAAGCCAGCGAAAGCGCCGGGTTGCCTGAACGTCCAGACACTGCACCCAGGTTCTCCACAAGTAGCCCCGCGGGTTGCACCCACGGTTACCCAACC
>JBKJLX010000194.1:0-4082 GCA_046596645.1 Polyangiaceae bacterium | reverse complement strand
GTTGCGCGTGGTGAAGCGGACGACCACCTCGTAGGGCTCGCTCAGCGCCTCGCGCGCGTCGAAGGCGAGGGTGACGGCGTCCAGCGGGATCGTGTCACCGACCAGACGCAGGGAGGTGAGCGCCATCCGGCGAGGCTACCCCCGGACAGCCGCCGCGACGAGCTTGGGCAAGCGGAGCCATCCCGGCTTTGCCTCCATGCCCAGCAGGGCCTCGCCGAGCCGATCCTGGGTCTTGTGATCGGTGAACCAGGCCGGCGTGGGCTTCATGCGGAAGGGCGCGCGGACCACCGACTTCTGCGGGTGATCGAAGAGGTAGGCGTTGTGCACGACGCCGCGGCCGCTGCGGATGTCCTCCAGCGGATGCCCGGGGAAGGCGCCCCAGGTGGTGACCACCAGCCCGTAGATCACGCCGGCCCACACGTTCACGCCGATGCCGCCGTAGCGGAGCCCGCCGATCATGCCCTCGACCTCGCCGGCGTGGTCGCGCTCGGTCTCCGGGTGGACGAGGACCATGCAGGAGAGCGACCCCCACACGGTGTCGTTCGCGAACGGGGTCGCCCTGGCGATGAATCCGGGCGCGTCCGCCGCGTCGAGCTCGACGATGGCGAGGACGCCGCAGAAGGCCTCGTTGCTCAGCGCATACTCGGACGCGTCGGGCTTCACGTCGGGGAGCAGCGTCCAGGGGACGACGTCGTCGCTCCCCGCGCCCAGCTTCTCGGCCTGGGGGTAGCGGTCGAGGAAGCCCTGGAAGCGGCCGAGGGCGCCGGGGTAGTAGGCCTTGCGGGCGGGCGTCCTCCGCAGGGCGTCGCGCACGGCGGTGATGAAGGCGCGCTTCTGCGGCCAGTCCTTCGCCACCACCAGCACCTTGGCGGCGTTGCAGTTGAAGCTCGGGTTGTTGGCGACCATGGCCGCCACGTGCCGCGCCTGGAAGGCGATGTCCTCATCCGTCCACGGGCCGGGGACGACCAGCACCGGCGTCACGGCGCCGAGCTCGCTGGAGATCGGCTTGGTGATCGAGGGATCCTTCGCGGCCTTGCGGCGGGCCTGCTCCGCGGGGTCGGCGCCATAGACGATCGCGTCGTGGGTGCGGTTGGAGCCGGTCATGTGGATGGTGTCGACCTGGCCGTGCGAGGCGAGGTGCGAGCCCACCTCGGCGCCGCCGTGCACCACGCCGAGGACGCCCTCGTCGACGAGCGGCTGGAGCGCACGCACCCAGTGCTCGCCCAGGTAGGCGTTGACGGGGTTCGACTTGAGGATGACCACCTCGTCCTCGACGAACAGCTTGTAGAGCGCGTCCATCGGCCCGATCGAGGCCACGTTGCCCGCGCCGAGCACCAGGGCCACCTTGCCGGGGGGGAACTTCCCCTCCTTCTTCTCGCGGTAGATGCGCCCCTGCGACGGCGCGCTGCCCGGCTCGATCCACACCTCGCCGGTGACGCCGCCCAGCATCAGCTTGTCCAGGGTGGACGCGGGGAAGACGCGCGCGATGGCCTGCCCGTCGGGCCGGGTCCGGATCGACGGCGGCACCGGGGCGCCCCCGTGCTCGAGCGCCTCGACCAGCAGGCGGATGTTGCGGACGGTCGTCACCGGGCCGCCCAGCCACTCCTCACCGGCGGTGGGCGAGCCCGCGGGGATGCCCTTGGCGCGGCACGCTGCCTCGACCCACGCCGGGGCCCCGGCGACCGTCGTGTCGATGCACTGGCGGAGCAGCTCGATGCGGCGATCGAGCCCGGTCTTCACCCACGCGTCCTTCCGCGTGGCCAGCCTACCCAGCAGGGCGTCGACTGCGGCGATCGGGGTGGCGGGGACCGCCGGCGGGGGCTCGGGGAAGAGCGGCGAGGACATGACGGCGGAGACTACCTCAGCGTGGTGATTCCCCTAATCCTCGCGAGGATCTGCTCGACCTGCTTCTCCCAGCGGAACTTCAGCGTCGCGTCGCCGCGGAAGCGCTCCTGCCAGAGGGAGTGCAGCTCCAGCCACGCCTGCCCGTCGACGCCGTAGCTGACGCGTAGACGGGCAGCCTCGTCCGGGTTGGCGCGCAGCTCGGCGCAGAGGCGGGCGTACTGCGCGAGGGTGAAGGACTGCGCTCGCTGCCGCGCCCCGGCCGCGTCGATCACCGGTGGCGCGGCCCGCGACGCGCCGCCGCCGAAGGGCAGGGCGGGCGCCGGCTGCAGCGGCTGGTGCGGCTGCGTGTCCTCGATCGGCGATTCCCCCGCGGGGAAGGGGAGGACGACGCCGTGCGCCGCGAAGTCCTCGGCGCGCAGCGCCATCGTCCGCGGAGCGCTCGGGGATCGCGCCGCCGATGCGCCGGGGAAGGCCTCGGTCGGTGCCTGCGGCGGCGGCTCGCTCGCCGGGTGCGCGCCGAAGGGCAGCGCGTCCTTCCGCGGGGCCTTGCTGTCGGGAGAGACGGTCGTGCCCGACCGCCCCGACCCCGCCGCGGAGGCTGCCATGCCGCCGGGGGCGCGCGCCATGGCCGGGGTGCGGAAGGGCAAGGCCGACCCCGCATCGGTGACGACGCGCGGGGCGGTGGTCTCCAGCCTGGAGCCCCTCGGCGGCGCGCTGGCGAGGAACGCCGGATCGAAGAGCGACGCCGGCGCGGCCGACGCGAGCGGCGCGCTGAGCGGCGCCGAGGGCACGCCCAGCGGCGCGACGCCCGCCATCGGAGAGACCATCGCCGGCGGCGCGACCATCGCCGGCGGCGCGAAGACCTGCGGAGGTGGCGCGAAGACCTGGGACGGAGGTGCGACGACGGGCGCCGGTGTGACGGCCGGCGACCCGCCGGGGGAGTGCGCCACCATGTACGACGGCGTGTAGAGAGGACGCGCGGCGACGGGGGCGGGCGCAGCGGCAGGCGCGGGCGGTGCGGCGGCCGACGGCGTCGCCGCGGGGGGGGAGGGAGCGGCCGCGGCCGCGGCCCGCGGGGCGTCGACGTCGACGGGGGGCGGGTCGGCCTCGCCCCCCTTCTTGCCGCGCCGCGCCGCCTGCTTGGCCCGCCGCTCCCCCGCGGCGAGCGCGCGCGACCAGCGCCGCGACAGCCTCAGGTCCTGCTTGGCGGAGGCGGCCTCGATGTCGGCGAGCACCCGTTCCTTCGCGCGCGTGAAGAGGTCGGGCGCGACCTCGTGCTCGGCGCACGCCTCCTCGAGGGGCACACCGGCGTCGACGGCGGCGGTGATCGCCGCGACGGTCTCGATCGTCGGCTCAGCCATCGGGCGCCTCGTCCCCGGGGGGACGATCGGGAGCCTACGCCTCCTTCTGGGGAAGCGCGGCGCGGAACTCGGCCGCGCAGATCTGGGCGAGGGCGGTGGCGCTGGGCGGCTCCTCGTCGACGACGTGGCGCATCGCCCGCTGCTGGCCGCGGACCACCCGCCAGAACTCCAGGGCGACGACCTCGTTGCGCTTTCGCGCGACGGCGACGAACCCCATCTCCTCGAGGAGGCCCGCCGCCTGACCGGCGACCTCGAAGCGCTGGCTCTGGATCATGGTCGGGGTTCTAGCCCTTCGCGGTCGCTTCGTCGACGCCGCGCGGAGTGAACGCACGAGAGGGCGGTTCACCACGCGACCCCACGCGCGTCGCGGACCACGAGGCCGGACCGGCCGAGCTGACGGAGCTCCATCGAACTGTTCGCCTCCTTTTCCGTGGCCCCGGCGCGCCCCCCGCTCCGGTCCTCGGGCGGTCGGAGGATGCGCGGCAACCGGGCAGCTTGCAAGGTCACCCAAACTTTCTCGGAGGGTGGTGTCCGACGGCCCATGGGGACGATGCGGAAGGCGACGCGAGGGGACGGGGAGTCGAGCTCGGTGCTGTTCTCGCTCGGCGAGCTGATGAAGATCGAGGAGCAGCGCGTCGTGGAGGAGCACCAGGACCGCGACGCGAGGCGCATGGCCGCCGAGCGCGCGCGCATCGATGCCGAGGCGCGGGTCGCGCAGGAGCAGACGATGCGGCTGGAGGCGGAGCGTGCGCGCCGAGAGGTCGAGGCACGCGCGTCGCGGGAGGAGGCGGCCCGCCTTTCGGCGATGCGCGACGCCGCCGTCGAGCGCGCGCGCATCGAGGCCGAGGAGAAGGCGCGCCTCGCCGCGATGACGGC
>JBKJLX010000720.1:0-18475 GCA_046596645.1 Polyangiaceae bacterium | reverse complement strand
ACTTCGCGGGTCGGGTCGGCTTCGCCATCTCGACCGGCCGCAAGCGGCCCATCGGCGACGCCGACGGCGACGGCATCCTCGACGACGTGGACGCCTGCCCGACCGAGCGCGGTCTGCCCAGCGCCGACAAGACCAAGCACGGCTGCCCTGCGGCGGACCGCGATCGCGACCTGATCCTCGACCCGGTCGACGCGTGCCCCGACGTGCCCGGCATCGCCAGCGCCGACCCGGCGAAGAACGGCTGCCCGCTGCCGGGCGACGGCGACGGCGACGGTATCGTGGATCAGGCCGACGCCTGCCCGACGGTGCCCGGCGTCGCCAGCGCCGACCCGGCCAAGAACGGTTGCCCCTCCGACAAGGACTCCGACGGAATCCTCGACGCGACGGACGCTTGCCCCGACGTGCCGGGCGTGGCCAGCGCGGACCCGGCGAAGAACGGCTGCCCGGCGGTCCTCGATCAGGACGGCGACGGCATCCTCGACGCGACCGACGCCTGCCCGACCCAGCCGGGCAAGGCGGATCCGGATCCGACCAAGAACGGCTGCCCGCGGGTCGTGGTGACGGACAAGGAGATCGTCATCAACGAGCAGGTGCAGTTCGAGACCAACAAGGCCGTCATCCGCCCGGAGAGCAACGGTCTCCTCGACGACGTCGCCGCCGCCATCAAGACGACGCCGCAGATCAAGAAGCTCGAGGTCCAGGGCCACACCGACAGCACCGGCGCCAAGGCCCACAACCAGCAGCTCTCGCAGCGGCGCGCCGAGGCGGTCAAGGCGGCCCTGGTGACCCGCGGGGTCGACGGCGCCAAGCTGACCACCAAGGGCTACGGTCAGGAATCGCCGATCGGCGACAACGCGACCGACGCCGGGAAGACCCGCAACCGCCGGGTCCAGTTCGTCATCCTGGAGAAGGACGCCGCGGCCGGCGCCGCGGCTACCCCGGCCGCGCCGCCCCCGCCCGCTGCGCCCCCGCCCGCTGCGCCCCCCCCCGCGGCCCAGCCCAAGCCGGTTGCACCGCCGCCGCCCGCGCCGCCGCCGCCCTCCAGGCCCTCGCCCACAGCGCCGCCCAAGCCCTGACCGCGCCACCGGGCGGTGCGGCGGGCGTCTCCACGAAACCTCCACACACCGCCCATCGCAGCCGCGCATGCGGGGACTATCGTCCTCGCATGATCGAAGCTCTCTCCGGGCCGACGCGTCCCCAGCACGTCGGGATCATCCTCGACGGCAACGGGCGCTGGGCGTCCCAGCGCGGTCTCCCGCGCAGCGCCGGCCACGAGAAGGGCGCAGAGGCGGTGCGCGCGGCCATCCGGGGCTGCCACGAGCGGCACATCCCGACCCTGACCCTCTACGCCTTCAGCGCAGCCAACTGGTCGCGCCCCGCGGACGAGGTCGACACCCTGATGCGGCTCTGTGCGGAGTTCGCCGAGCGCGAGCGCGCGGAGCTGGTCGAGCGCGGAGTCCGTGTCCGCGTCATCGGCGACCTGGAGGAGCTGCCCACCGCGACCCGCCGCTCCACCGAGGCCCTGCTGGAGGCGACCGAGGGCGGCACCCGGATGACGCTGGCCCTCGCGCTCTCCTACGGCGGCCGCCGCGACGTGGTGAGCGCGATCAAGCAGATCGCCATCCGCGCCCGCGCCGGGCTCATCATCCCGGAGGAGGTGGACGAGCGTCAGATCCGCCGCTTCCTGTCGACCAGCGACCTCTCCGATCCCGACCTCATCGTGCGCACCGGGGGCGAGCGACGGCTGAGCGACTTCCTCCTCTTCGAGTGCGCTTACGCCGAGCTCTTCTTCACGGAGACGCTGTGGCCCGACTTCACAGACGCCACCCTCGACGAGGCGTTCTCCGCATTTGCCCGCCGTCAGCGCCGATTCGGCAAGACCGGCGATCAGGTGGTCGGCGAGCAGACTCGCGTCGAGCCGGCGCGCGTTTCCGCGTCGGTCTGACGCGCGTCAACGCTTCGGCAGCTGCTCGGCGATGCGCTCGAGCAGCCGGTCGAACAGCAGCGGCTTCTCCATCCACGCCACGATGGGCGGCCCCGAGGGTGGGACCACGCGAACCGCGGCGGTCATCAGGATGACGGGGATGCCCGCCAGCGCGGGATCGGAGCGCATCGCGTCGCACAGGGCCAGGCCGTCGAGCTTGGGCATCATGTAGTCGGTGACGACGAGGTCGACGTGCTCGCTGCGCAGCCGCGCGAGGGCCTGCTCGCCGTCGTCGACGGCGATGACGCGATACCCCTCGGCCTCGAGCAGGAGGGTGAGCACCTCGAGGGAGGCGAACTCGTCCTCCGCCACGAGGATGATCGGCGAGCCCTCACGCATGGCGTGGTCAGGCGCCCATCCAGGAGCGGACGCGCCCGCGCGTGCTCAGCGCGCCGCTCTCGCCGCGGAGGATCTGCTCCGCGCTCGACGAGTCCAGCGCGACCGCGATGCCCTTGTCGGTCAGCGTCATCTCCCGCATCCGCGAGGCGTGAGGGGCGCCGCGCGACTTGATGACGGACAGCAGCCGGCGCTGCTCGCTGCCGACGGTGAGGTACTCGAGCATCAGGATGCCGTCGACGAGCGCCGAGGCGCCCTCCACGCGCATGTCGATGTCGGGGCCGTTCATCTTCACCGTCTCCTCGGTGATGAGCGTGGTCACGTCGAGAGCCCGCAGCTCGTTGGAGAGCGCGGTCAGGAAGCGGATCGTTCGCTCCTGGTGGACGGCAGCCTGACGGAAGCCGTCGAGCCCGTCGATGACGATGCGACGAACGTGGCGTTTCGCCACATCGGTGAAGATGAAGTCGGCCAGCGCATCGAGCCCGTACGCGTAGGGGGGCTGCCAGATCTGCGAGAAAAGTCCGGAGGCAGTGTGCTCGCGCAGGGACAGCCCGATGGTCTCCGCAGCGGCGAGCACGCGCGCGGGCGACTCGTAGAATCCGAAGTAGAGGCCCGGCTCTCCTGCGAGCAGACCGGCGTGCAGGAAGTGTGTGGCCAGCGTCGTCTTGCCGCTGCCGGTGAAGCCGAGCACGACCGAGGTGGTGCCGGTGGGGATGCCGCCGCTCAGCATCTCGTCGAGCTGCGCGATGCCGGTGCTCATCCGCCCGCGGCTCTGCTGGGGCGGGTGGCGTTGGCCGTCGAGCACGTCCTCGATGCGCGGGTGGACGACCATGCCGTCGGCGGTGATCGACATCTCGTGGCGGCCGAGCAGGTGGTGCGAGCCGCGCATCTTGATCACCTCCAGCGTGCGGTGGGTGCGCCGGCTCGAGCGCTCGAACGACAGCTCGACCAGCCCGTCGACCATGGTGTGCTCGGCGCCGTTGACGTCGTCCGCCGTCATGTTGGCGAGGAGGATGGTGGTGCAGTTGGTCATCGCCCCCAGCACTTGCAGCTCGAGGATGAACTCCTTCAGCGCCACGTCGGTCTCGGCGTAGGCGCGCGCCGGGGAGATACCGTCGAGGATGAGGACCGAGGCCTTCTCGTCGCGGATCACGCGCCGCACCAGCGCCAGGAGCCCCTTCAGCTTCTCGTCGCGCAGGGTGCGGTAGGCGCCGACGTACATCAGGTCGCGGTTGATCACGTCGGCGTCGAAGAAGCTCAGGGTCTGCAGGTTGCGCAGCATGCTGGCGTGCGACTCGGCGAGCAGCGTGAGGTAGACGGCGCGCCCGCCGCTCTTCACGTGGGAAAAGGCGAGCTGGTTGCTCAGGGTCGTCTTCCCGGTGCCGGGGCGCCCCATCACCAGGTAGGTCGCACCGCGCGCGAAGCCACCCCCGAGCGCCACGTCGAGACCGCGGATGCCGGTGGGCAGTCGCTCCAGGGTGATGGGTCGGTCGTGGGGCTGGGACGTCTCGGCCGTCATCTCGATGTCGCTCCGTCGCGGCGTCGCCGCCAGAGTCGGACGATGCTCGAGACGAGCTTCGACGGCTCCACCGGCTTGGTCACGTGCATCTGGAACCCTGCGAGGAGGGCGGCGTGGCTGTCCTCCGGCCGGGCGTAGCCGGTCAGCGCGATGGCGGGGACCCAGCCGCCGCTGGCCTCGCCGGCGGCGCGCAGCTGCCGCAGGAACGAGTAGCCGTCCTGAACCGGCATGCCGATGTCGCAGACCAGGACGTGCGGCGGGCGCGCAGCGAGGGCGACGAACGCATCGGCCGCCGACGCAGCCGTCCGCACTTCCGCCCCCTCGTGCTCGAGGAGCGCGGCGAGGAGATCGCGCGAGTCCTCCTCGTCGTCGACCACCAGCACGCGAGCGCCGGTGAGGGCGCCGCGTGTGCCGGAGACGGGCGGCGGCTCCTCGTCAAAGGAGCTGAGGCCGATGCCTGCCGCAGCAGGCAGGCGGACGCGGAACGTCGTGCCGCGGCCGGCGCCCTCGCTGGCGGCGTGCACGGTGCCGCCGTGCGCCTCGACCACGTGCCGCGTGATGGCGAGGCCCAGGCCGAGGCCGCCGTGGATGCGGCTCGCCGACGTGTCGCCCTGCCGGAAGCGCTCGAAGAGGTGCGGCAAGAACGCGGGGTCGATGCCCTCGCCGTCGTCGGCCACCTCGAACACGACCTCGCCCTCCTCGCGCGCGGCGCGCACCTCGACGTGGCCGCCGTGGGGCGTGAACTTGAGGGCGTTGGAGAGCAGGTTCCACAGGACCTGCTGGAGCCGCGCGGGGTCGCCCAGCACCTCGCCACAGTCCTCGGTCACCCGCACCGTCAGCGCGACGCCGCGCGCCGAGGCGGTGGGGCGCGCGCTCTCCACCGCGGAGACGACCGCGCGGCCGATCGCGATCGGCTCCTGGATCAGGGCCAGCTTGCCGGTGACGATCCGCGAGACGTCGAGCAGGTCCTCGATGAGCGTCGCCTGAAGACGCGCGTTGCGCAGCACCGTCTCCACCGCACGGCCTTGCTCCACCGCGCTCAGTTCACCGGCCTGGAGCATGTGCGCCCAGCCGACGATGGCGTTGAGCGGCGTCCGCAGCTCGTGGGACAGGGTGGCGAGGAACTCGTCCTTCATGCGGCTCGCCTCCTCGGCGCGCGCGCGCTGCTCCTTCTCCCGCGCGAACGCGGCGTCGCGCTCCGCCTCCGCCGTCTTCTCCGCCGTCACGTCGCGCGCGAGCACCACCAGCGCCGCGGGGGTCGGCAGCGCGCGCACCTCGTACCAGGCGTGGTGCGGGCCCCACCACGCGGTGAGGGCGACCTCTTCCCCGCGCGCCATCGCCCGCTCGTAGGCCTGGGCGAAGGGCGAGCCGTCGAGCTCGGGGATCACGTCGCTCACCACGCGCCCGACGAGGGCGCTCCGCTCGCAGCGCAGCAGCTGCTCGGCGCGGCGGTTGACGTAGACGAAGCGCCAGCTGCGATCGAACACCATCACCGTGTCCGCCAGGCGCTCCACCACCGCGTGGGCGAGAATATGCTCGGAGATCGACTCCAGCGCGCCGTCCTCGACGAACGCGGCCGGGACGCTCGGGGCGAGGCGCTCGCTCATGACCCCACGCTTCTAGCCGTCCCCAGGCGCGCCGACCAGGCAAGATTCCGGCGCCTCAGGCCGCGGGAAATCGCAGCCGGAAGACGACGTCGGGCGGCCCGAGGCTGCCGCACTCGGCCGTCCCGCCGTGCGCCTCGGCGACCGCACGGACGATGGCGAGGCCGAGCCCGGTGCCTCCGCGGTCGGCGCGGGTGGTCACGAAGCGACGGAAGAGGCGCGCGCGGACGTGCCTCGACACCTCACCCTCGCTGGCGACCTCCACCAGCGCCTCGTCGCCCTCGGTGCGCACCGCGACCCGCACCGGCCCGGTGCCGTGGATGAGCGCGTTGTGGACGAGGTTGTCGATGGCGCGGGCGATCCAGGAGGCGTCACCGCGGACGCGCGCGACCCCCCCGGATTCCACCGGGCGCTCGGCGCTCGACGCGCGCTCGGCCGCGGCGCGAGCGACGTCCCCCAGGTCGAGCGCGCGCGCGTCCTCGACCCCGCGCGCCTCCATGCGCGCCAGGCTCAGCAGGTCGTCGAGCAGCGACTGGATGCGCGTCGTCGCCTCGAGGATGCGCCCGACGAAGCGCTTGGCCTCCTCCGGCTCCTCCAGCGCACCGTCGGCGAGCACCTCGGCGCTGGCGCGGATGGCGGCCACCGGGTTCTTCAGCTCGTGCGACAGATCGGCGGCGAAGGTCTCGACGAAGGGGCGCCCCTCGAGCTCGCGTCGCATCGACTCGAAGGCGTGCGCGAGCCGCTGCACCTCGCGTCCGTGGCCGGGGGGAGGCGGCCGCCGCCGCTCGCCCTCGCTGACCCGCACCGCGTAGTCGGTGAGCGTCTCGATGGGCGTCGCGATGGTTCGCCCGATCATCGCGGCCGCCGCGGCCGCCGCGGCGCCGAGGACCACGCTGGTGATCAGCACGATGGGCGAGAAATCCGCCAGCATGCGCTCGATGACGATGGTCGGCTTGACCACACGCACCTCGCCCACGCGGACGCCGCCGGCGACGATCGGCGCCACCACCTCGACGGTGCCCGTCGTCCCGGGCGCGCTGCCGCTGCGGAGAACGACGCGGCCGCCGACCGCGGTGAGCACGAGGTTGAGCGGGCCCTGGGCGCGGCCGATCTCGGTCGCCACCTGATCGAAGGTTCGCCCGCGCTGCTCGATGTCGCTGGCGATCAGCGCCGCCACCACGATCGCCTCGCCGCGCGCGCTCTCCTCCGCGAGCAGGGTCGCGCGCGCCTCGACGCGATCGATGACCAGCACGCCGAGCCCGAACGCGAACGCGCCGACCACCCCGGCGAGCGCCAGGAACACCTGCATGCGGATGCTGACGCCAGCGGTGCGCCAGCGGACCAGGCGCGAGGCGATGAAGGCGACGAAGAGGATGAGGCCGACCGCGGCGGCCCCGACCAGGAGGACCCTCCACACGGGGGCTCCGCCCCCGTGAACCCCCGAGAGCATCACCCGCCGCCGTCCCCGCCCGCCGGGCGGTCGCTCACGCGGTAGCCGACGCCGCGCACGGTCTCGATCAGGTTGGGATCGCCCCCCGAGGCCTCGACCTTCCGGCGCAGCGCCTTGACGTGGCTGTCGATGGTCCGGTCGGTGATGGCGAACCCGTCGCCCCACACCCGATCGATCAGCTGGGCCCGGGTGTAGACGCGGCCCGGCGTGGCGACGAGGCAGGCGAGGAGATCGAACTCCACGCGGGTGAGGTCGACGCTCCTCCCCGACACGAACGCGCGACGGGTCGCCTCGTCCACCGTGACCGGGGGCGTGAACGCCGGGGGCCGCGCCGGCCCGGGCTCGCCACCGCCGCGCGACCGCCGGAGCACGGCGCGCACCCGGGCGACGACCTCCCGCGGACTGAAGGGCTTGGTGACGTAGTCGTCGGCGCCGGTCTCCAGCGCGGCCACCCGGTCGGCCTCCCCGTCGCGGCTCGACAGCACGATGATCGCCGGCGAGCGCGCGGCGCGCCGGGCGGCGCCGACCAGCTCGAAGCCGCTCCCGTCGGGGAGCATGAGGTCGAGCACCATCAGATCGACGTCGTCGATCGCGGGGCGGGCGTCGGCGAGCGTCCCTGCGATCTGCACCGTGAAGCCGTCGCGGCGGAGCGCGTAGGCGAGCGACTCGGCGATCGCCGGCTCGTCCTCGACCACAAGGATGCGGGTCATCGACGCCCCTCTCTCCGGCTCAACGCGCGATGGCGGCAGAGGCGATCTGCGGCACCGCAGCGAGCAGGCGGTCGTAGCCGTCCGGGGTGGGGGAGAGCCCCTGCCAGTGGACCACCAGCCCGCCCGGGCGGATCTCGAGGTGCCCCTGGAAGCCCCACCCGGCCAGGAGCTTGCGTAGGTGCGGGCCGAAGGCCGCCGCTGCCTCCGAGCCCGACGCCGCGAACGTCGTGACGTTCTCGTCCCACAGCTTGTCGCCCACGGTGACCCTGGGCGGCGGCGGGCTCTCGATGAAGGCGACGCGGGTCATGAACGGCTCGCCCACGCGCATGGCGGCGCGGCGCATGAGCCCGGGGTGCGTGGCGAAGGCCATGATCGTGCGCTCGAGCGGATCCATGTCCTCGCTGGTCGTCCACGGCTCGACGACGACGACCGAGCCGCCCTGCACATTCCAGGTCACCGAGGCGAAGTAGTGCTGCGGCGGCGCCATGGTGTCGTAGGGCTCCCACCGGCGGAACCAGGTCTCGTCGGGGCGCGCCACGTAGGCGAGGCGGCGCGACATCGCCCACTGGGCGACCTGCATCGAGCCCGGGGGGGTGAACGGGGGTCGCGGGAGGTCGCTCAAGCTGCCCCTAGGTACGCTTTCATGGCCCCCCGCAGCATACCCCGGCGTCGCGCCGCTCGCGTGCGCGCCGAGAGGCGCGCTACCGTTCGCCTTCCATGGCGCATCGCCCTCGTTTCGCGACCTCCCTCGATGATCCGCGCCTCGAAGCGGACCTCCTCCCCCGTGCGATGTCGAAGCGGGCGCTTCTGTTCGCGGGGGGCGGCTGCGCGGCGCTCTCGCTCGCGCGGCGCTACCCAGACCTCGCCTTCACCGCCTTCGACCCCGACGCGGCGCAGATCGAGCACGTGCGCGTCAAGATCGAGGCGGCGGAGAAGCGCGACGTGGCGCACCTCAACGTGGAGGACGCCTCGCCCGAGGGGCTCAACGCGCTCGGCGCGCTGGAGGGCGTGTTCCGCGCCTTCCGCGCGCGGTTCGAGGCCGACGTCGCCCCCCGCGAGGAGCTGGTGGCGTTCTTCGCCCGGGAGCGACCGCTGATGGAGCTCGACGCCCTGGTCCGCCGCTGGATCGGCGACCCGAGGTGGACCGCCGCCTGCCGCGCCTCGTTCGGCGACGATCTGCGGGCGGTGCTGGGCGCCGAGGGCGACCGACACCTCGACGGCACCTGGGCCGAGCACGTCCAGAAGTCCCTCGAGCGCGGGCTGCGCCGCGACGCCGCGCCCGAGAACCCCTTCCTCTCCATGATCCTGCGCGGCATGTACGGCGCCGAGCGCGAGCCCTACTACGTGCGCAACGGCGGCCCGGTGTCGCTCACCCTCGTGCACGGCGGACTGGCCGACGTCCCCGCGCTCGATGGCTACGATCTGGTGAGCCTCTCCAGCTCCCTCGATCTCGCCACCGACGAGCAGGTGACGGAGATCGTCGCCATCCTCTCTGCCGCGCTGCGCCCGGGCGCCGCCGTCTTCATTCGCCAGCTCGGCAGCCGCCGCTCGATCCGCCCGTTCCTCGAGAAGGGGTTCTGGTTCGACGAGACGACGGGCCGACGCTTCGCCGAGCGCGACCGCAGCCTCCTTCACCATCGCTTCGAAGTCGCGGTGAAGCGGTGAAGTCGTGAGGAGCGTCCGTCAGAACCACGACTCCCATGCGCCGCGGTCGGTCTCCGCGGCGTGGAGGGTCGCGCTGAGCCGCGGCGCGTCGCCGGTGAATCCCTCGATCTGGTGAAGCCGGTAGGCGTGGAGCAGCACGGCGTCGCCGGTGCGTGACCGGATCGTGTGCGGTGCGCCCAGGGATCTCGGATCGGGGGCGGGGCTGTCGTTCCAGAGAGCGTCCCACACCCGCAGGCCACCGCCCGTCCTCGGCGGGCTCAGCATCAGCACCAGCGTCACCGCACGGGCGCGGCGCGAGAGCTGCCACGGCGTCAGCCCCTCCAGATCGAAGTGGATCACGCCCCCGTCGCGCGCGACCGCCTCACGGGCAGGAAATACGTGGACGCCGGCGGAGCAGAAGCCGGGGCGAGGCCGCACCGCCGCGCCGACCAGCGCGCCCATCAGCTCGCGCATGTTCTCCTGGAGGCCAGGGACGGTCCTCTCGACGCGCGCGTCGCTGGCGGCGGCGTCGCCGAAGTAGGCCGCGCTCTGGCCAGTTTCCAGGTGGGTGTAGAAGGCGCGCCCGAGCGCGAACTGCTCGCCGCCGAAGTCGGCGGTCCACGCGTCCGCCGCCGCGAGCACCGCGGCGCCCCAGCGCGCGGCCCGATCCGGCTCCACCGCCCGGCGCAAGCCCAGCGCGGGCGACTCCTCGAGCTGGTGGATCAGCGGTGGCTGCCCTCCGGCTCGCCAGCGCTCTCCGTCCGCCCAGCGCGGCCGACGCGTCATCCCACGATCGGGCGCAGGTAGTGGAACTTGGGCTGCTGCAGATCGCTCGCGGTGAGCCCCCACGCCTCGTCGCCGGGGATGAGGTACATCACGTCACCGCGCACGCTCGCGTAGCTGATGCCGCTCAGCGAGCCGAGCACGCGCGCGAACGTCGTCCGATGCCAGAGCAGCGGCTCGCCGACGGAGAGCCGGGCCGCGAGGGTGCGCTCGGAGGCCACGCCGCGTCGCATGAGCACCGCGATGGTGAACGTGAAGTGGAGCGGCTCGCCGCCGCGGTACGCGCTCTCCGCGCTGGGGCCAGGGCGGCAGCCCTCCCGGGTCATCATCCCCTTCGACCACATGTCGAAGTCGCGCATCGCCCGCTCGTGATCGTCGAAGAAATCCCAGCAGCCGCGCACGGCGAGATGAAGGTTCCCCATCAGGATGTTGCTGGCCTCGGTCAGCATCTGCCACTTGGCGCCAGGGGTGGAGGCCGCGGGGTGCTGCGCGACGATCTGGTGGAGGCGCGTCCGCGCCGGCGACCCCGGCGCGAGGAGCAGGCACAGCTCGACGGCGACGAGCGAGCATGGGCCGCTCACGCCGCCGCCTCGCGGTCCGCGTCGCGGCGCAGGCGCTCGAGGAACTCGGGGCGGAAGACGCCGTCCACCCGCACCGAGTAGCGGAACCAGGGCGCTGCTTCCACCTCGTGGTCGTCGGCGTCGTTGAACCAGTAGACCCGGTCCTCCACCGCGATCTTGCGGCCGGTGGTGCGGTCGAAGAGGAGGAGCCGCTTGTCGCCGCCGGGGCAGAAGGTGACGAAGTGGTCCGGTTCCACCTGCTCCTCCGGCTCGACGTCGCGGTGGACGGTGCCGTGGTCGTGCGGCGCCAGCCCCATCACGTTGCAGCGCCCGACCGCGCGGAACGGCAGCGAGCGGACGAAGGCCAGCGTGCGGGGGAAGAACGCCTCCGCAGAGCGCGTGAAGCGCTTGCCTTCGGGCGCCGCCTTCTCGCTCCAGCGGCCGCTCGGCATCAGCTCGACGTACGTCTTCCACGGAAAGTAGACGCGGTGGCGCCGCTCCAGCCACAGCATCTGCCGGTGGCCTAGGGGCAGATCGCGCTCCTCCCCCACCTCGCACCCACGCTCGAGGTGGCGCGCGAAGTCCTCCGCGTCGTCGGCCAGCGAGGCGAGGAGCCGGCGCTGCGCGGCGTCGAGCCCGCGGATCACCTCGCCGTAGTCGACCAGCGCCTCCCCCTGGCGGCCCGCGGGCATGATGCGCATCGAGCGGTGGCTCCCCCCGGTGTAGCCGGTGGGGACCTGGGCGAGCGCGACGCAGATCTCCTCGTGCACCTCGTCGAGCGCCCCCAGCGCGACGTGCCGCTCCAGCGAGAGCCAGGGCCGCCCCAGCAGGCCGCGGAGGCCGGTGCCGGGCACGCCCCGCGCCCAGCCGCGCGCGCCGCGGTCGGCCGTGTCCTCCTCGGTCGTGCCGGCGGTCACCGGACGGAGGATAGGGGTATCCTCCGCCCGCATGGAGCCGCTCCGCACCGGGTACGTCGCAGCGTTCGGGGTCGGCACATCGATCGCGCTGCTGCTCCTCCTCCGCCTGTGGCAGCGCATCGCGAGGCCGGGCCACACCGTCTCCCGTGACCTCGCCAGCGGCAACGCGGCGTGGCGCCTCGAGCAGGTCGGCGAGACGGTGGCGGTGTTTCTCGTGGCGTCGGCGGTGGTGCAGAACTGCCTGACCGGGCACGGCGTGCTCCGCGATCTCGGCGTCGTGGCGGCCTTCGGCGTCGCGGGCTTCGTGCTGGTGCAGGGGCTGGGGCACGCCGCAGCGCGCCTGCTCCTGCGCGGCAAGCTGCGCGCGGAGCTCGACCGTGGCAACGCCGCCGCCGGCCTCGCCGCCGCGTCGCACGACATCGCGGTGGCGCTGCTCGCGTCCAAGGCGATCGCCGGCAGCAACGCCCGCGATCTGTCGCTCTCCGTCATCTTCTTCGGGATCGGCATCGCGACGCACCTCGCCGCGCTGGGCCTGTTCCGTGCGCTGACCACCTACGACGACGAGGAGCAGATCGAGGGGGAGAACCTGGCGGCGGCGATCTCCTACGCCGGGGTCACCCTGGCCGTCGCCATCGTGATCGCGCGCGCGCTGGAGGGCGATTTCGAGGCTTGGGTCCCCAGCCTGCGCGGCTACGGTCTCCTGGCGGCGTGGGTGCTGGTGCTGTTTCCCGTCCGGCAGATCGTCGTGCAGACGCTGCTGCTCGGGCAGCGCCCGCGCCTCCGCGGCGGGGCGATCGACGATCGCATCGCCGCGGAGCGGGACGTGGGGACGGCCGCCATGGAGGCCGGGACCTACATCGCCGCCGCGCTCGCCATCTCGAGGCTGGCGTGACCCGCGGCGCGCCCGTCGACGCCACCGACGAGCGCTACCGCGCCTTTGCCGCGCGGGTCGTCGCCGAGGGCACGCTGTGCGATCCGTGGATCGACGGGGCGCCGCGCTTCGAGGAGGAGGCGATGGTGATCGACCGCGCGCTCGCTCGCTCGCTGGCGATCGCCGCCGAGGAGCTGGGCGAGGTGTTCGACGAGCTGGTCCAGCTGGCGCTCGACGACGAGGGGGTGCTGGACGACTACTTCGGCCTGTCGCCCGCGCAGAAGGCGATGTTTCAGGCCTCGGCGCCGCGCTGGCACGGCATCGCGCGGGCCGATCTGTTCGTGACCGCCGATGGCCTGGTCGCGAGCGAGCTCAACGCCGACACCCCGACCGGCGAGGCGGAGGCGGTGGTGCTGGGCGCCCTCGCCGCGGCGTCGCGCGACGACGGCGCGCGTGATCCCAACCGCGGCCTGGGGAGGCGCTTCGTCGCCATGCTGGAGCATGTCTTCCAGCGGCTCGCGGGCGACGCGCCGCGCACCGTCGGCATCGTCTACCCCACCGAGTTCTGTGAGGACCTGTCCCTGGTCCGCCTCTACCGGCGCTGGCTGGGGGAGGCGGGCTGGCGCGTGGTCCTCGGCTCGCCCTACAACCTGGGCCAGGGGGAGGACGATCGGGCGACGCTGTTCGACGAGCCCATCGGCGTCCTGCTGCGCCACTACAAGACCGACTGGTGGGGCGAGCGCGCGAGCGCGTGGACCGACGAGCAGCTCGTCGACACCGCGCCGCTGGGGGCGCCGCTCGCCGCCGCCGTCCGCGCGGAGATCGCCGGCAAGACCGCGATCATCAACCCCTTCGCCGCGGTGGTGCCGCAGAACAAGCGAGCGATGGCCTTCCTGTGGGAGCACATCCACCGCTTCGGGCGCCGCGCGCAGGTCGCGATCGAGCGGCTCGTCCCGCGGACGGCGCGGCTGGAGACCGTCCACCCCGAGCACCTGCGCGCCGCCAGGGAGCAGTGGGTCCTGAAGAGCGACTTCGGCGCGGAGGGCGCCGAGGTGGTGATCGGTCGGCTGGTCACCCCCGAGGCCTGGGAGAGCGCGCTCCGGCTCGCCCGACCCGGCCGCTGGGTCGCGCAGCAGTACTTCGAGGCCGATCGCGACGCGCGCGGCCGCGTGCCCAACTACGGCGTGTATCTGATCGCGGGGCAGGCCGCGGGTCTCTACCTCCGGCTCGCGGAGGGCATCCACGATGCGACCGCGCTGAGCGCGCCGATCCTGGTCGGCGAAACCTAGACGAAGGGGCTCAGCCTCCCCAGCCGCCGCTCGCGCGATCGCGGGTGCCGCCGTAGACGTCGATGCCGACGATCTTGCCGTCCTCGTTCACGTCCACCAGGACCTCGCCGAAGCCCTTCGGCCTCGCCTTTGCGGAGATGGGAGACGGATTGCGCCCTGGCTGCCAGGTTCGGTACTTGTCGGGGAGGCCGGGGTCGCGCCAGTTGCCGGCAGGGACGGGGGCCCACGGGTGATGGTGGAAGAAGGACGCGCGGCCCTTCGCGTACTTGCCGTCCCAGCCGAAGTGGTCGAGGCCGATCACCCGCGTCGCCATCCCGGCGGCGGCGTACTCGGCGAAGGTCACGCCGACGTCGGGCGACTCGGGCAGCCAGCCCTCCCCGGTGACGATGAGGAGCGCGCGGGTGAAGCCCCAGTCGCGCATCACCTTGGCCGGCGGCAGCGTGGCGAAGTAGCGATTGTCGAAGCTCTGCACGGGATCGTAGAGGGGCTGGATTCGCTCGCTCTCCAGGACGAAGAGGGGTGGCGGCGCCGCCGGCCGGTGAGCTGCGCCGGCAGAGAGCTCCGGCTCGAACGCGGCGAGCGCCCCCAGCGTCCGGTGGGCGGGGACGATGCCCGCGGGGTGCGGCCAGTTGTCCAGGATGAGGACCGGCTCGAAGGTGGTGCAAGCGCCGGCGGCAAACGCGACCGAGCGGTTGCCCGGTGCGTCGATCACGACCAGGCACTGCAAGGCCTTGCCGGCGAAGACCTCGGCGAGGTGGGCGCCGGCGCGAAGATCCGCCTCATGGGCGCCCGTCCGCCCGCTGCGCAGCTCGGTGCGCAGGTCCTTCACCACATAGGAGCCGGAGATCTTCGTCTTCGGCGTCGCGAACGGCGCCTCGAGCTGCGTGCCCACGTAGAAGGGCGCGTAGCGCCGGGGCCTGATGCTGGTGGCCAGTCGCTCCAGCGTGCCTGGCGGGATCGGGTCGAGACCGCGGTCGGGCAGCAGCAGATCGAACGCCCCCGCGCTCCAGCCGAGCGTGCGCTGGACGTCGACCGCCTTGCGCAGCTTCGGGACGGGGGCATTGACGACGGCGACCACCACGCCGCCGACCCCGAGGGCCATCACGCCGGCCCCCGCCGCGAGGAAGCAGCCGACCGCCTTGAGCGCTTGCCTGCGGGTGGCGGCGATCTCCGCGTCGTAGGCGCGGTTCCACCAGCGCGCGCCGACGATGCCAGGGTCGTCGAAGAACGCGTCGCGCTCGAACGGGCGCTGCGGGTCCGTGGGCGCGGTCACGGCGCCGGAGGATAGGCCTCTCTTGCAGGTTGGTCAGCGGCGACGCGCCAGCCGCTCGACCTCGGCCAGGAAGCGCGGCTCCAGCACGCCGTCCACGCGGATCGAGTAGCGGAACGCCGGGTCGGCGAGGACTCCGTGGCGGTCCATGTCGTTGAACCAGTAGACCGGCGCAGAGACCACCGTGGGCGGGTCGTCCTCCCGGTTCTGGAGGTAGAAGCGCTTGCCGGGCCGCGGAGCGAAGCTGACCGACTGCGCCACGCGGAGATCGCTCCCCGGCTCGGTGTCGCGGTGCAGCGGCGCGTGGTCGTGGGCCTCCAGCCCGAAGAGCACGGCCCGCCCGATCTCGCGGAATGGCAGCCGGCGGATGAACGCGACCGTCTCCGGGAAGACGCGCTCGGCGCCCTCCGCGAAGCGCTTGCCTTCGCCGGCGTGCTTGTCCTCCCAGCGGTGGTTCTCCACGAAGTGGAAGCAGGTCTTCCAGGGGAAATAGACCCCGTGCCGCACCTCGAGCAGGCGCGCCTGGGCCCGGTTGAGCGGGTGGTCGGTCTCGTCGCCGAAGGAGACCCCTGCGCGATCCTCGGGGACTGCGGAGGGGTCGTCGGCGAGCGCGACGAGATCCTCCAGCTCGTCGGGCGTCATCGCCTGCACCGCATCCATCAGGTCGCGGTGGCCGTCCCCCATCTGCCAGGGGGCGACCACGCCCATCCACTTCAGGCTGCCGCCAGTCACCGTGGTCTCCACCTGGCACAGGCCGCGCGTGATCTCGCGGTCCAGCGCGGGAAAGGCCGAGGTGTCGATCAGGCTGGAGAGATCGATCCAGGGGCGCCCGAAGATCCCCCACAGCTCCGGTGCCGTCACGCGTCGCTCTCCGTCAGCGCCAGGTAGGCCCGCGCGACGTGCTGCTCGAAGGCGTGGAGACCATCCTCGCTGGCGGCGTAGGGCCCCATGCGGAAGCCCGGACCGCTGCCGGCGAGGCCGCGCTGCTGGGCCTCGCAGATCGCGCGGTCCTCCGCGTTCACCGTGGCCCAGAAGCGGGCCAGCTCCGCCACGCCATCGGCGATGCCGGCGGTGGGCGCGCTCGCGTGCACGTCGATCGCGAACACGATGCGGGTGCGGTCGACGGCCTGCGGCTCCAGGCGATACGTCAGGAGATAATCGGGCTGCAGGCTGGTCAGCAGGTTGGGCGGCAGCCAGGCATCGTGGACGCGACCCCGACCCTCCTCGCTCACCAGGAACGGCCGACTGTCGCGGTGGCCGGTGGCGGAGACCGTCTCGCGGTCGGGCTGCAGCGTCATCACGCCGCCCAGCCACTCCCCCGTCTCCGGGATGACGCTGGAGGACGCAGCGAAGGGCGTCAGCGCCTCCAGCGCGGGGTGCACGCGCTGGAAGTGATGCGACTCCTGGAAGTTCGCGACGCACAGCTTCCAGTTGCACTGGGCCATCTCGGCGCTCTCGTGCACGCGGCGCAGGGCGCCCAGCGGCGCGGTCTGCAGCCAGGGTGGGAGCGGCGGACCGTCGCCCGGAGGGGCCGGATCGAGCGCCGCGAGGACGACCTCGCCCAGGGCCGCGACGCGGCCGGCGCGCAGGCCGAGGCCCGGCATCTGCTCCGACCGCTCCAGCCCCGGTGCGCGCCGCAGCTCGCCGCCGAGATCGTAGGCCCACCCATGATACGGACACGCGATCTGAAGATCGCGCAGTCGGCCCGACGCGCCCTCGAGGAGCGCCACGCCGCGGTGGCGGCAGGTGGCGGAGAGCAGGGCATCCTCGAGGTCGGCGGTGCGCGCGACCACCAGGTCGCCGCGCCCCGGCCACGCCGCGCGGACCCACGAGCCCGGCCCTGCCTCGGCGTCACGGCTGGCGACGGCGACCCAGCGGCCGCGGAAGAGCGCGCGCTCGTCGAGGGCGAGGCTCGCTGGATCGACGAAGGCCGCGCGCGGCAGCGGCGCCGCGTCGGCGCGCGACCGCAGCACGTCGCCGAGCTCGGTGGCGATCGACGCCAGCTGCGCGCGATGGGGCGACACGGCGGCTCGAAGTCCCGCTTCGCGACCGGGTCCCGCCGCCTTCAGGCGCGCGCGGCGCCGCCGGCCTTCTTCTGGGACTGATCGCAGACCCAGCGCACCAGGCGGGGCGAGACGCGGTTGGCGATGGCGGAGATCTTCCCGTCGAGGCCGGGGACGATCTCGAACGCGCCCTGATCCATGCCGCGCAGGATGGCCTCGGCCACCTCCTCCGGCGAGAGCGTCTTCACGTTGCCGGCGATGGCCTTGGTCTCCGCCGGCTTGTGCTTGTTCTCGAAGGCGAGCTGCGGCGTGTCGGTGTCGGGCGGGAAGCAGACGCTCACCTGGATGCCGAGCGGCCACATCTCGGCGCGCAGCGCCTGGGAGAAGCCGGCCAGGGCGAACTTGCTCGCGGCGTAGGCGGTGTACCCGTAGATGCCGATGAGCCCGGCCATCGACGACACGTTGAGCACGTGGCCGGTGCCGCGCTTCACCATCGACGGCAGCGCGGCGCGGCAGACATGCACCGCGCCCTCGTAGTTGATCTGCATCATCTCGCGGAAGTGCTTGGTGTCGAGCTCGAGGAAGCGGCCGGGCATCACCACGCCGGCGTTGTTGAAGACGTGGTGGACCGGAAGGCGCTCGGCGAGCGCGCCGATCTTCGCGGCGACCGCGTCCTCGTCGGCGACGTCGAGAGACAGCGTCTCCACCCGGGCGCGCGGGGCGCGGGCGCGGAGCTCCGCGGCGGCGTCGGCGAGCGGCTGCTCGCGGCGCGCCACCAGCACGACCTCGCCTCCCAGCTCGGCGATGCGTCGCCCGAGGGCGAGGCCGATGCCGCTGGAGCCGCCGGTGATCAGGGAAACCTTGTTGCCGAAGGTGCTCTCGAGGGTCACGCACCGCTCGTGCGCCTGTCGCGGCTCGGCGGCAAGGACCTGCGCTACCTCGGGTCAGGCGTGGCGGTGCGCCCAGGGGCGGCGCGTGGTGTCACTCACCACAGACACCACCAGGGAGAAGAGGCGTCGCCTCGCGTCGAGGCTCTCGGACAGCTCGGGCAGCAGCTCGCCCAGGCGCCGCGCGCCGCCGTCGTGAACGACGCGCTTCGCCATGTCGAGCGCCTCCATGCGCATCGGGTGGAGGTCGTCCTCCCCCATGCGATCGATGACGGCGAGGTACTCGTCGAGGACGGCCCGCAGCTCGGTTCGCGGGACCATCGCCTCGTCGTCCTTCGGGCCGTCCTCGAAGCGGAAGATGACGTGATCGTCGTCGGCGGAGAGGACGAGCGTGGAGCCGGCGCGCGCGGGCCACGGGCTGTCCTCGCGCAGGAGATCGGTGATGAGCGTCGTCCACTCCGAGCGGCGGGTGCGCGATGCCTTGCGCCACAGGTCCTCGTCGACCCGGATGGCGCGCAGGCTCACGACGCCTCTTCGGGCGGCTGGTGCGCGGCCTCGCGGACCTGCGCCTTGCTTGCGTGCGCGGCGTCGCCCCCGCCCTCGGGCGCGATGGGCGTGCCCACCTTGCGGGCGTGCCTGGCGGCTTCC
>JBKJLX010000775.1:0-9314 GCA_046596645.1 Polyangiaceae bacterium | reverse complement strand
CGGCCCCGGGCGCCTTCGCCACGGCCGCAGGGGGCGGCGCCTTCTTCTCGACGGCGGGTGGGGCGACCCGGGCGGGCGCGGCCCGGGGCGCCCGCGCCGCGGGTGCGGCCCGGGGCGCCCGCGCCTTGCCCTTCAGGGCCTCCAGGATGGGAGCGAGGAACCGACCGGTGTGTGACGCCTCGATGGCCGCTATCTGCTCCGGCGTGCCGTGGGCGACCAGCTCGCCGCCCTTGTCGCCGCCGTCGGGCCCGAGATCGATCACCCAGTCGCAGCAGGCGACCAGGTCGAGGTTGTGCTCGATGACGACCACCGAGTTGCCCTGATCGCGCAGCGCCGCCAGCGCGAGCAGCAGCTGCTCGACGTCCGCGAAGTGGAGGCCGGTGGTGGGCTCGTCGAGTACGTAGAGGGTCCGCCCGGTGGCGCGGCGAGCCAGCTCGCGAGCGAGCTTCACCCGCTGCGCCTCGCCGCCGGAGAGCGTGGTCGCGGGCTGGCCCAGCGCCAGGTAGCCGAGGCCCACCCGCGCCAGGGCCGTCAGCCGCTCGCGGATGCGCGGAACCGCCTCGAACTGCTGGAGCGCCTCGTCGACCGTGAGGTCGAGGGCGTCGGCGATCGACATCCCGCGGTAGAGAACCTCCAGCGTCTCCCGCCCGTAGCGCTTGCCGCCGCAGGCCTCGCACCCGACGAACACGTCGGGGAGAAAGTGCATCTCCACCCGGAGGACGCCGTCGCCCTGGCAGGCCTCACAGCGGCCGCCCTTCACGTTGAAGGAGAAGCGGCCCGCCTTGTAGCCGCGGGCGCGCGCCTCCGGCAGGCCAGCGAAGAGGTCGCGCAGCAGCGCGAAGACCCCGGTGTAGGTCGCGGGATTGGAGCGTGGCGTGCGGCCGAGCGGGGCCTGATCGATGGAGACGACCTTGTCGACGTGCGAGAGGCCGTCGATCCGATCGCAGGCGCCGACCGCTCCGGTCGCCCGGTAGAGCTCTCGCCGCGCGGCCGGCAGCAGGGTGTCGACCACCAGGCTGGACTTGCCGGAACCGGAGACCCCCGTCACCGCGACCAGCAGGCCGGTGGGGATGGAGACGTCGACGCCGCGGAGGTTGTGCTCGGTCGCTTTCCTGATGACGATCGCGGCGCCGGAGGGGGCCTTGCGGACGCCCGGCAGCTCCAGCTTGCGCACGCCGGCGAGCCAGGGGCCGCTGACGCTCTCGGGGTCGGCGAGCACCTGGGCGGGGAGTCCCTGCGACACGATGCGCCCGCCGTGGATCCCGGCGCCGGGGCCCATGTCGACGACCCAGTCGGCGGCCATGATCGTCTCGCGATCGTGCTCCACGACGAGGACGCTGTTGCCGAGGTCGACCAGCCGACGCAGCGCTTCGAGCAGGCGCGCGTTGTCGCGGGCGTGCAGGCCCACGCTGGGCTCGTCCAGCACGTAGAGGACGCCGACCAGCGCCGAGCCGATCTGCGTGGCGAGGCGGATGCGCTGCCCCTCGCCGCCGGAGAGCGTCTGCGCGGAGCGGTCGAGGCTCAGGTAGTCGAGGCCGACGTCGATGAGGAAGCCGAGCCGCGCCACCACGGCGCGAAGGAGGGGGAGGGCCACTGCCCGCTCCCGTGAGGCGAACACGCGCTCGGCGTCGTCGGCCAGGCCGGACAGCAGGCGCCGCAGCGGCAGGAGCGGCATCTGCCCCAGGTCGGCCATGTTGGTGCCGCCGAGCTTCACCGCGAGGGCCTCGGGGCGCAGGCGCCGACCCCTGCAGACGTCGCAGGTGCGCACGACGACGAAGCGGCCGATCTCGTCCGACTCGAGATCGGGATCGCCGTCGGCGTCGGACTCGTCGTCCTCCTGGTCGAGATCGACGCCGCTCTCCAGCAGGCGCTCCAGCCGCGGCACCACGCCCTCGTAGTCTCCGCGCCGCCGGGCGCGCGCGCCGCGACCGCTGGCGGCAGGCGCCGAGGCTGGCGGCTCGGACGGCGGCGGCTCGGCGGCGGCAGCGTCGCCCGGCACTGGCGGGGCGTTGCCGTGGAGCAGGGCACGCCGCACCTCCACCGGGAGCTTCGACCACGGCGTATCGGGGTCGACGCGCAGCGCCGTCACCGCGCGATCGACCTCGGTGGCGAGGCGGAGCGTGCCGCGCCGCCCCCACGCCGCGACCGCGCCCTGGCGCAGCGTCTTCTTGGCGTCGGGGACGATGCGCTCCTCGTCGATGCGGGTGCGCGTGCCGATGCCGTCGCACGCCGGGCAGGCGCCGTGCGGGCTGTTGAAGGAGAACATCCGCGGTTCGATCGGCGGCAGCGACACGCCGCACTCCACGCACGCGAAGCGCTCGCTCATCCAGAAGGGGCCGCCGTCGCTCCCCGGCGGCGGTTTGCCGCCGTGGTCGGGCGCCACCAGCAGGCGACCCTCGCCCAGCTTGAGGGCCAGCTCCACCGAGTCGGTGGCGCGCGACTTGATGCCGTCGCGCACGACCAGGCGATCGACCACGACGTCGAGGTCGTGGGCGCGGGTGCGATCGAGGACGATGTCGTCGCCCAGCTCCAGGATCTCCCCGTCGATCCGCACGCGGACGAAGCCCTCGCGCCGCAGGCGCTCCAGCTCCAGCTTCAGCTCGCCGCGCCGCGCCCGCGCGATCGGCGCCAGCAGCGTCACCTTGGTGGACTCGGGAAGGCCCATCACCCGGTCGACGATCTGCGGCACCGTCTGCGCCTCGATCGGCTTGCCGCAGCTGGGGCAGTGGGGTGTGCCGGCGCGCGCGAAGAGGAGGCGAAGGTAGTCCGCGATCTCGGTGACGGTCCCGACGGTGGAGCGAGGGCTCTTGGAGAGGGCGCGCTGCTCGATGGCGATCGCCGGGGACAGCCCCTCGATGGCGTCGACGTTGGGCTTGGCCAGCTGCTCCAGGAACTGGCGCGCGTAGGCGGAGAGCGACTCGACGTAGCGGCGCTGCCCCTCGGCGTAGATGGTGTCGAAGGCCAGCGACGACTTGCCGGAGCCGCTGGGTCCGGTGACGACGACGAGCCGGTCGCGCGGGAGCGCGACGTCGACGTTCTTGAGGTTGTGCTGCCGCGCACCGCGAACGACGAGCTGATCCATGAAGCCGCTTCCGGGGCGGGACATCTTAGCCCATGGCGGCATCCAGGTCCGCGATGATGTCCGAGGCGTCCTCGAGGCCGGCCGAGAGCCGCACCAGCCCGTCGCCGATGCCCACCCGCGCGCGATCCTCCGCCGGCATGGTGGAGGCGGTGGTCGAGGCGGGGTGGGTGATGAGGGTCCGGGCGTCCCCCAGGCTGACCGCGTGGACGCACAGCTCGACGCGATCAAGCAGCCGGCGGCCGGCCTCGCGCCCGCCCGCCAGGTCGAAGGACACCAGGGAGCCGCCCTCGCGCATCTGTCGAATGGCCAGTTCGTGATCGGGGTGCGAGGCGAGGGTCGGGTAGTGGACGCCGGCGACGCCGGCCCGCCCGCTCAGCCACTCGGCGATGGTGCGCGCCGAGCGGCACGCGCGCTCCATCCGCACGTCGAGCGTGCGGACGCCGCGGGCGATCAGATACGCGGAGAGCGGCGCCAGCACCGCCCCCAGGCCCTTCACGACCGTGTCGGCGATCCGATCGCGCAGCTCGCGGCGCGCGACGGCGACGCCGCCGATGGCGTCGCCGTGACCGGAGAGGGCCTTGGTCATCGAGTGCACGACCACGTCGGCGCCGAGGGCCAGCGGGGTCTGACACCAGGGCGTCGCGAAGGTGTTGTCGACGATGGTCAGGAGCCCCCGGCTCCGCGCAAGGGCCGCGACCGCGGCGATATCCGTGAGGCGCAGGGTGGGGTTCTGCGGCGTCTCCAGGTAGACGATGCGGGTCGCCTTCCCGATGGCGGCGGCGAAGGCCGCGGGGCCCAGGTCGTCGACGAAGGTGGTCTCGATGCCCAGCCGGGGCAGCCGCTCGCGGAGGAGGCGCGCCGTCTCCCCGTAGAGGGCGCGCGGAGCGACCACGTGATCACCCGTCTCCAGCAGGGCGAGAAGCGAGCCGCTCACCGCCGCCATGCCGCTGGCGGTACAGACGGCCGCCTCGCCGCCCTCCAGCGACGCCAGCTGCGCCTCCAGCGCGGCCACCGTGGGGTTGCCCCAGCGACCGTAGATGGGCGCGTCGTTCTCGCCGCGGAAGGCGCCCTCGGCCTCCTCCGCGCTCTCGAAGGCAAAGGCGACGCTGGTGACGATGGGCGGTTCCACCGCGCCCGGGCCGCGAACGTGACCGGCGTGGACGGCGCGGGTGGCAAAGGCGAGCTCGCGGGGCCTCGTTTTCCGGTCGCTCACGGCCTTTCCCGTACCATCATCCCGGCTCCGTGCGCATCCGCGACGTCGCAGCGATCGGGATCGCCTCCGTCGCCGTGGCGACGGCGCTGGTCGTCGCGCGCCCGGCCTCCTCGCGCCGCGACGCCTCGCCCAGCGCGGCGGACCCGTCGGCTCCGCCCGCGCCCATCGCCGCCCCTACGCCGACCTTCGCCGCGCCGAAGCCGATCCCGCTCGAGCTGACGCGCCTGCCGGAGTGGGCGGTCGAGTCGCCGGAGAGCGCCGCGGCGTGCACGCCCGGCATGCTCCTGATCGACGCGATGCAGTGCCCCTTCCTCGCCCACCGCTGCGCCGACGGCGGCGCACGGGGCGAGCCCTGCCACCGCTGGGTGCCCGAGGTGCTGTGCGAGGGCGATCGCCGCCGCATGCGGTTCTGCGTCGACCGGCTCGAGTACCCCAATCAGGACGGCGTGCGACCGGTGAGCAACGTCTCCTTCGCGGAGGCGGAGCGCGCGTGCGCCGCCGAGGACAAGCGGCTCTGCACGGTGCGCGAGTGGGAGCTCGCCTGCGAAGGGCCGGCGCTGTGGCCGCTGCCGACCGGGGTGCGCCGTGATCCGCGCGCCTGCGCCATCGATCGCGCGCGCTTCTCGCGCTCGGGCCTGGAGCCGGGCGGCCGCCGCCTCGCGTGCGCCAGCCCCTTCGGCTTGATCGACGCCATGGGTGGCGTCGACGAGTGGGTCCTCGACGAGACCGGCGGCGACGTCCGCCCGCCGCTGCGCTGGGTGCTCGCCGGAGGATCGTCCGCCGGCGGACGCCCGTGCCGCGCCCACGCGCGCGAGTCGTCCGCCGCGGCGCGCACCGACGCCGGCTTCCGCTGCTGCGCCGACGCGACGGCGCCGCGGCCCGATGAGAAGCCGCGACCGGCGGAGGCGGTGGCCACGGCTGACAGAAAGGCAGGTGAGCGGGCACCCTTGCCGGGGTGGACCGCGCTCGCGGTGCCGGACCGGCGCGAGTGAGCTGTCTCCTCGTTCAGCACCTGGCGGTGCCGAATTCTCCGGCCGCCGACGGCGCCCTTGTTTCCTGCCGGCGAAGCCGGGATCCTGGCTCATATGGAGTATTGCGGTTCGTTGCACCCGTCGCTCGCCTTGATCACCTCACTCTTGATCGCGTGCGCCCCGGGCTCGTCCGGCTCCACCACCGGCGCGTCCGGGTCCGGCACCGGAGGCGGACCGTCGGACGGTGAGGGCGGCGCGGCGGCCGCGTCGAGCGGCTCGACCGCCCAGGTCGGCTCGACCATCGTCTCCGCGAGCGTGGCCGCGACCGCGACGACGTCGACCGGAGCCGGTGGTTCCACCTCGACGACCGGTGACGGCGGCTCGACGTCCACGGGGGAGGGCGGCGCCTTCGGCGACGGCTCCGGCGGGCAGGGTGGATCTGGCGGAGGCGGCGTAGGCGGCGTCGGCGGCGCGGGCGGCGCAGGTGGAAGCGGCGAAGGGGGCGGAGGCGGTGCGCCGCCGGAGTGCTTCGACGCTGCTGGCTGCCCGCCCACCGGCAGCGAGTGCGTCGGCCGCACGTGCATCGACGGCACCTGCGGCACCGTGGACATCGACGGTGGGACCGTCGTCCTCGGGCAGATCGTCGGCGACTGTCTGCGCACCGTCTGCGATGGCGCCGGCGCGACTCGCGACGACGAGGACGACGCCGACCTGCCGGACGACGACAACGCATGCACCAACGACGTCTGCGACGCGGGCATCGCCGACAACCCGCCGCTCGACGCCGGCGAGAGCTGTGGTGGCAACCTCGTCTGTGACGGCGACGGGACCTGCGTCGGGTGCCTGCAGCCCTCCGACTGCCCGGGGCTGGAGACGGAGTGCATCACCCGCAGCTGCTCCCCGACAGGCTCCTGCGGCGTCGCTTACGCCGACGCGGCGACCGTGCTGCAGCTGGGGCAGACCGCGGGGAACTGCCGCACCCTGCAGTGCGACGGCGAGGGCGGGGTCATCGATGTGCCGGACGGCGGCGATCCGCCCGCCGACCTCCAGGACTGCGTCATCGAGACCTGCGACACCGGGACCCCCGCCGAGACGGAGGCCGGCGCCGGCACACCATGCGACGACGACGGCGGCGCGCTCTGCGACGGCGCCGGCTCGTGCGTCGAGTGCCTGGACGCCGATGACTGCGGCACCTCCTCGACCTGCGCCACCTACGCCTGCCTCGCCGGCGTCTGCGACGTCGGATTCGCCGGCGCCGGCACCCTGGTGGCGGACCCGCTGGCAGGCGATTGCCGCCGCGACGAGTGCGACGGCGCAGGCAACGTCACCGAGGCCGCGGTCTACGCCGCGGACATCCCGGTGGACGCGGTGGAGTGCACGGCCGACGTCTGCACCGGCGGCACGCCGTCCAACCCGCCCGTCACCCTGAACACGCCCTGCACCGAGGGAGGCGGCCTCCGCTGCGACAGCGCCGGGGCCTGCGTCGAGTGCACCGCTGCGGCGCAGTGTCCGAGCAACGTCTGCGTCCAGGGCGGCTGCCGCCCGGCGCAGTGCGATGACGGGGTGCGCAACGGGCAGGAGACGGGCGCCGACTGCGGCGGGACGATCTGCGCGCCATGCGCCAACGGCGTCGGGTGCGCGGTGGACGACGACTGCACCTCGATCTTCTGCAACCCGAGCACCGCTCTCTGCGCGACCCCCACCTGCGGGGACGGGCTCCGCAACGGCGCAGAGAGCGACGTCGACTGCGGCGGCGGGACGTGTCCCGACTGCCAGGCGGGCGGCGGGTGCGAGGTCGACGGGGACTGCACCACGAACTACTGCCCGAGCGGCATCTGCGTGGCCGCGGTGTGCGGCGACGGCAACGTCGCTCCCGGCGAGGTGTGCGACGACGGCGATGGGATCGACGGCAACGGCTGCGACAACGACTGTCGGCCGAGCTGCGGCAACGGCACGCGCAACACCGGCGAGGCCTGCGACGACGGCGACTACGACTCCGGCGACGGCTGCAGCGCGACCTGCGCCATCGAGCCGTACTACCAGTGCACGCTCGCCTCGCCGAGCGGTTGTTCACGCCAGGAGGGGCGCTGCAAGAACGGAGTGGATGACGACGGCGACGGCCAGATCGATGCCGCCGACCCCGACTGCCCCTGGAACGCCCAGATCCCCGCGTGCGGCGCGGGTCAGACCACCTACGTCTTCAACAGCGTGCGCGTGCCTCAGGCGATAACCAGCCTGGCGACCTTCACCAACGAGGTCACGGTGCCCGCCATCGGCACGGTGCGGCGCGCGATGATGCGCATCAACATCAGCCACACGTGGGACGAGGATCTCGACATCTCGCTGCGGTCCGCCACCGCCGTCGTGCTCGACGCCTCCAGCGACAACGGGGGCAGCGGCGACAACTACCTCAACACGCGCTTCCGCCAGGCGGCAGCGACCGCGATCACGGCGGGCGCGGCGCCCTTCAACAGCGAGTACCGACCGGAGGCGAGCTTCGACGGCTTCAACGCCGCGCTGGCCGCCGGCATCTGGCGCCTCACCGTCACCGACGACGCGGCGGGGGACATCGGCACCCTGCAGACGTTCTCCCTCGCGATCTGCGCCGAGTGAAGACGTGTCCGCGAAAGCGGTGACGCTCCGGATGCGCGGCCAGGAACGCGGACACCAAGTCTTCTGCTGTTTCCGAGAGGGCCGGTGGCTGCGCGTGGCTGCGCCGGCCCTCTCCCCAGCTCCGCTGGGCCCCCCCAACCACCCGCTCGCTGCGGCGGGGAGAGCGGCCGAAGGGCCCTCGAGAAGCAACCTCGGGGTCACGGAGGTGACGCCCGGCTTCCAACGCGCCCGGTCCTGGACTAACGTCGCCGACGTGGCTCCGGCCAACTGTGCCCTGCTCGAGGGCCCATAGCTCAACTGGTCAGAGCCCCCGGCTCATAACCGGGCCGTTCCTGGTTCGAATCCAGGTGGGCCTACCGCAACACCCGGCTACCGCAGCACGCATCAGGGCCCGCAGCATCAGGGCCAACCGGCCATAGGGTGACCCGGCAAGTGGGCACCAAGCAGGCCCCCCCGGGCGCGCCAGCCGGGGGCATCGCAAGGAGTCGACAGACCACGTGAGCATGCGCGAACAGATCGCCCAACTCGAAGAGCTCGCCGCGATCGACGAGCAGCTCCGGCGCGTCGAGGACCAGCTGAAGACGCGGCGGGAGGGACTGCACGGTCTGCGCTCGAGCCTCCAGGATCTCGAGTCGCGGATGGGGACGGACCGCGAGTCCGTCACCGCGATGGAGAAGACCCAGAAGGACCTCCACGCCGAGGTCCGCAACCTGCTCCAGCAGATCGAGCGCTCCCGCGAGAAATACTCGCGGTCCAGGACCGAGCGCGAGACCGCCGCCGCCCAGCGCGAGCTGGAGGAGCTTCGCAAGCTCGTCCGCGACCGCGAGGACGAGATGGAGCGGCTGAACAACATCGCCCAGACCGCCCGCAACTCCATCGGCGACGCCGACACCAAGGCGACCGGCGTCCGCGCCGAGCTGGAGGGGACGAGCGAGGGAACGCTCGGCACCATCGGCGACCTGGAGACGGAAAAGGCGGAGCTCGAGGGGCGCCGCGGCACCTCCATCAAGGGCCTGCCCCCGGTGCTCTACCGCCGCTACGAGACGGTGCGCCAAAGGCGGCCGCGGGCCATCGCGAGCACCCACGACGGGACCTGCAACGGCTGCCACATCGCGATCCCGCCGATGATGTACCAGAAGATCCAGCGCCAGGAGGAGTTCGACCAATGTCCGAACTGCCGTCGGATCGTGTACTACGCGGCTCCTCCGAGCGCCGAGGCGTCGGCCTGAAGGGGCGAGTCGCCGGCACCGACGGTGCGGCAACGGGAACGATTCGCAGTCGAGGCGCAGTACCGCTTGAGGGCGACGAGGGACGAGCGTGAAGGTCTGCGAGAGCTGCCACCGGCTCTTCCCCGAGGGTGGTTTCTGTCCGATCGACGGCAAGGCGCTGGTCGACGTCGCCGCCGCGTCCGCACCCTCTGAACCGGAGGACGTGC
>JBKJLX010000717.1:0-18345 GCA_046596645.1 Polyangiaceae bacterium | reverse complement strand
CGAACTGGTCGACGCGCTGTGGCCCAGGGGCGCGCTGCCGCCCAGCGGAGACGTGCCGAGCGACGAGCCCAGCGACGAGCTCGAGGGGCCGCTGCCCCCGAGCGAGGACATCGTCGGCGCGACGCCGACCGGCGCCGGTTGCATCGGCGGCGGCTGCATCGGCGGCGGCTGCATCGGCGGCGGCTGCGGCGAGAGCGGAGGCGGCGCGCCCGCCGCCATCGGCCCCGAAGGCCGCATGGGCGCCACCATCGCCGGGATGGAAGGAGACGAGGCACGCGGCGGCGGAAGCGGGGGCGCCGAGAGCGGTGACTGCAGCGCCGGCGCCGCGAGCGGCGGCGCCGGGAGCGGCGGCGCCTGCATCGGCGGGAGGGGAACCACCGGTCCGGGGGACAGCGGCGGCGGCCGCGGCGACGGAGACGGCACCGACGCGCGGGACGGCGGCGGCGGTGGCAGCGGAGGCGGAGGCGGCGGCGGAGGCGGCGGCGGAGGCGGCGCTTGCAGCCCCGGGCGCATGGGGCGCGAGCTCGGCATCGGCGGGGGCAGGCTGCGTCCCTTCCTCGCCCTGTCGAGGCTCTCCGCTCCGACGAGCTGGCTCTTCTTGGTGGCGAGCGTGATCTCCTCGTCCACCGGCCCCTCCGCGGAGACGAAGGGGAGCGGGTTTTGCGGCGTTCCCAGCTCGAGCGCGTCGGTGTCGGTCTGGGTCATCTCCATCGTGTGGTGCCGACCCGTGACGTGGAGGATGTGCGGCGCCGCGGGCGCGCCGAGCGTCGGCGAAGCAGCGCCGCGCTCGACGGGCACCACCAGGATGGCGCAGCGCGGGGGCGGCCTGTCGAAGCTGACGTAGCCACGCCAGGTGAGCGTCGCGATGCCCTCGTCGGTGTCGATCCACAGTGTGTCGGCGACGAGCGAGACCTCCTCCTCGCGCGGGCCGAGCAGGACCGCTCGCGGCGCGATCCCCGGAAGGTTCGTCACCAGGCGCGGGTGCTTGGGGTGGAGATTCTCCAGGATCAGCCGCTCATCGGCGCGCAGGCCTGCGAGCAGACGCTGATCGCGAGGCGCCGACTGAAACACGTCGGGATCGAACCCCTCCGGCACCGCGAGGTCGGTGGGATCGGCCAGCCACTCTGCGTCCTCGGAGCGGACGTGAGGACCCCGGGTGCGCCACGCACTGGGGATCGGCGCCAGCGTGACGCAGGGGATGTCCTCCTCCGGACGACCGACGCGGTGCGCGGGCGGGAGCAGCGAGGGCACCGGACGGAAGCCGCGCGCGTCGGCGCGCGTCGCGTCGACGCCGATCGGGTTCTCTCCGTCGACGCCGCGGGCGGCATGCTCGAGACGCAGCGACATGCGTGCCGTCTGCGCGATGTCCTCGATGGTTCCATCGGGGCGGAAGCGACGAGGCGCGTGCGCCTCCACCGCCTTGTCGACGTCAGCCACGACGATGCGCGCGATGACGCTCGCCGCCGGGCGTTCGCCCGGCGCGTAGGCGCTGCCCACCACGATCACCTCGGCCGCGCGCTTCCACGGGATGAGGTCGATCGGCACCCGGGTCGAGGCGCCGGGGTCGGCGTCGAACGGCTCGTCGCGCGCGGCGATGGGGCGAGGGCGGTCCACCAGCTTGCACGTCAGCTGGGCGAGCTCGTACGTCGCCTTGACGACGACGGTGTGGACAGACTCCCCGCTCCGGCCGCACCAGGGGACGATGCCGCCGGAGAACGGGCCCTTGGAGACGATCTCGATCGTCACGCCGCGGCGCCCCCTCGGTCGGTCGACGCGCTGCTCGAGGACGGGGGCGGCGCGCCCAGGTCCACCACCTGCTTTCGACCGACGGCGGCCAGCACCTCGGCGCTCGACGAGGCGAGCAGGATCTGCGGCTCCCGTCCCATGTGGAGCAGCCCGTCGAGCAGGCGGGGCACGAACCTGGGGTCGGCGTGCAGCTCGGGGCGATCGATGAGCACCACCGAGTAGGAGAGGCCGACAAGTGTCGCCGTGGCGGCGAACAGCACCGCGTCCTGCTCGCTCGCCGACAGCTCGTGCAGCGAACGCGGCCCGTCGGCGCCGCGAAAGCAGCGCGGCATGAGGTCGGCGGCGCCCGTCGCCTCGAAGCGGCACGTCGGCGACAGCTGGGCGAGGAGGTGCGCGAAGAAGCTCGCCTGCTCGCCTCCTGCCGCCAGGTCGCGCAGGACGCGGATGCAGCTCGCGTACTTCCGTGGGTCGCTGGTGGCGCGCAGCAGCTGCTGCTCGTGGGCGGAGATCCCGGCGCCCACGCCGTGCTGGGGGATGTGCCGGTTCGCCGGCGCGTACTCCAGCTTCCCCGAGGTGTGGCCGTGCTCGTACCGACGCAGCACCGCGATCACACCCTCCTCCTTCGGCTCGGGCTGTCCCGGCGGCGCAAAGACCGACTCGGTGTCCACGATGTCACGCTCGAGCCGGCCGTGCGCCACCTCCAGCTGATCGAGGTGCCAGCGGATCTCGATCCGGGCGTCGGCTGCGCCGGGACGCACCCAGGGCGCCGCCGTGGGGCGCTGCGCGTAGGGCGCGATCAGCTCCTTGGCGGCGACGATCGCCTCCAGGAAGCGGGTCTTGCCGCACGCTGGCGGGCCCGTGACCACCAGGAGACGGTACGGATCCCCACCCCGGTCGCACAGCTCCCAGGTGCCGTCAGGCACGCCGCGGACGCCGCGCATCGTGATCCGGCCGATCCTCATCGGGCGCCCTTCATGCCGCGACCCAACGTACGCCAGATCGTCGCCGATCGTGGGCGGATCAGTCGCTCTCGCGGCCCGCCCACAGGTCGAACGCGGTGCGTAGTCCGACGCCGATCGCGACCGTCTGATCGAAGGCGGCCGCGTCGGTGAGCTGCGCCACCCGGAAACGGAGCGACGCGTCGACCGTCCACTCCGGGGCGAAGGTCCACGCGACGCCGCCGCCGGCCAGGATGTCGCTGCGGATGTTCGAGCCCTCGAGCCCAGGCAGTCCGTCCCACAGCTCCTCGCCCTCGTGGGCGAGGTCGATCACCGCGAAGGGCTCGAGCCGCCGGTCGAGCAAGGGGACCGCGACGCGGAGCTCGAGGAAGGTGCGGCTCGGCGGGCGGAAGCCCTCGCCGTTCTCGTAGAGGCCGTAGATGCCCAGGTAGGCGAAGGAGGCGTCGACGGGGCCTCCGACGTACGCGACGGCGCCGCCGACGATGGGCATGACGACGCCGGTGCCGAGCTGGAGGTGCTCGTGCGACGCGCCGCGCCGCCCGAGCACGTAGGGGTTGGGCTCGGTGGAGCCGATGGGCACGGTGAAGCCGAGGCGGGCCGTCGTCACGAGGTCACCGCGCCGCGCGCCCACGCGGCCCATGACCCAGGGATCGCTCGGGCCCACCAGCACCTCGTCGTGGTGGTGGATGTCACCCGGCACCTCCTTGGCGGTCCCGTCGAGCTCGCTGTAGGTCGGCGAGACGTCGACGATCCGCAGCGCGGCGCGGACCTCGAGCGCGAGCCAGGACGTCAATCCCAGCGATGCGTCGAGCCCGACCTCCGAGTTCCACAGCTCCACGTGGTGGTTGTACGGCGTCGGCGCTGGGCCGCCGCCGAAGCACTCCGGGCCCAGATCCGGGCACTCGGCGACGTGGCTGACCGACGCTGCGGGGACGAGCGCTCCCGAGAGGCGCAGGTCGAGCCGGCCCGGCGTCGTCGCCTCGATCTTCGACCCGCCGACCGGCAGGTTGGGATTGGTTCAGGCCGCTCAGGCCTCGGCGAAGCTCTTCCCTGCAAAGGTGATGGTGACCGCCCCCAGTCCGAGAGCCAGCCCCAGCGCGGCGACCCTCATGGCGCGCCGGCGCCCCTGGCGATCGCCGCGTCGACGCGCTTCAGGTCGAGACCGCTGATCTTGTCGACCTCGCGGCCGGCCTTGTCGAACACGATGACGTAGGGGAGCGCGGCGACGCCCTTCAGATAGCGGGCGCCGAGCGGGGTGTCCCAGTCGCCGACGTCGAGCTTGCGGTACGCGACGTCGGGGCGGCCGGAGACGACCGCCGCCAGGTGCTCGTCCAGCTCGCGGCACGGCTCGCACCACTTCGCGCCGAAGTCGACGACGGTGACCTTCCCGGCGACGAGGTGCGGCTTCAGATCGGGAACGTCGACCCCGTCCTCCGCGATGGTCTTGATGTCGGCGCCGGCGGGCGCCTCCTTCCAGGGGAGGTAGGAGCCCTTGCCGCCGCCGATCACCAGCTCGAACGGCTCGTCGCTCTTGTCCTGCTTGGCGAGGGCGAGGACGTCGACGGCGGCGTCGGCGAGCACCGTCAGCTCGGCCCGACGCTTGTCGAACTTCGCCGCGTGGACGCCCTCGCGCTTCTCGAGCTTGGCCGCCAGCTCCTCACCGCAGCCGCTGCAGTCGAGGCCGACGAACGACACCACCGTGGTCTGCGCCCCGGCGGGGGGCCCGGCCGCGCCGCAGCCGACGAGGTACGCAGAGAACGCGAGGCCCAGTGCGTGGCGACGGAGAAGGGAGTGCGTCTTCACTTGGGCTTCCTGAAGAGAAGCACGAAACGATCGCTGGTGCCGCGCTTGGCGCCGGCGGCGCTGGGCGAGGTGCTCCAGTCCCTGGTGTCGTCGGGCACGCGGAGGAACCCGGACTCGCTCTCGAGCACGAAGCCGGCCTTGGTGATGTCGTCCACGACGACCTTCTGCTCGATGCGATGCAGGCTCTCCACGACGGCGGCGCCGGCGCCCTCCTTCGCGGTGTGGTCGACCACGGCAAAGGCGCCGCCCGGCTTCAACGCGCGGAGGATGCCGGCGTTCATCTTCGCGCGGTCGGCCTTCATCCAGTAGAGGTCGTGGTAGAAGAGGACGAGGAAGACGGCGTCCAGGTCCTTCGCCTCCGGCGGCAGCGGGTCGTCGAACTCGCGGTCGACGCGCTTCACGTTCTTCATCACCGGGCGCGAGAGGCGCGCGCTCCATGGCTTCTCGGCGAAGCGGGTGAGGATGAAGGGCGTATTGTGACCGTAGACGACGCCCTTATCGCCGACCGCGCGCGCCAGGAGCTCGGCGGTGTACCCGCCGCCCGCGCCCAGCTCGGCGACCTTCATGCCCTCGGTGATGCCGAAGAAGGTGAGCAGCTCGCCGGGGTGACGACCGGCGTCGAGCGCCAGATCCTCCGGCAGGCGATCGGGCGCCGACACGATGGCGCGGATGCGGTCGGGCACCTCGATCGCGGCAGGGCCGGGCGCGGGCCTCGTCTCGGGCGGCGGCGGCGCGGTGTCGGCGATGGTCTCCGTCGGCGCGACGTCGGCCGGCGGCGTCGAGCTGCAGCCGAAGGCGGTCGCGGCGAGGAGGAGCTGCGCCACGAGGGCGAGCCGGTGGTGCCGGAGGGGACGGTTTGATCGCATCATTTCGGCTCGTCATCCGGCACGCGCGCGGGTGCCTCGTCGAGGACAGAGGGCAGCGGCGCTGCCTCCGCAGTGCTCGCGGCCAGCTCACTCTTCCCCGGGTCGGTGTCGAGTCCGGGCCACGGCCGGGTGCCGTCGTGCGGCGCGGCCGCGGGCGCCCCTGCCGGTGGAGCGAGGTCGAGGGGCGCGGACTCGGTGGTGATCGGGAGCAGGGCCGCCTCGGAGATGGCGACTGGCGCCACCGGCGCCAAGATCCCCGTGGGCGGTGACGGGGCCGCGGGCGCGGGCGAAGCGACGGCAGCTGGCGCTGCGGCGGGCACGGCGGCGGCGAATGCGTCGGCCACCACGCGGGCGCCGGGCTCGACGAGCTTGCGGGTGCGGTCGAAGAACATGCGCAGCCCGTCGTGCGAGCTCTTCGCCTTGCCGGCCGCGATGGCCCGCACCTCGTCGCGGATGGCCGCGTTGATCGGGGTGGGCACGCCGAGCTCGCGCCCGCGCGTCGCCACCTCGCCGTTGAGGAAGTCGACCGCGGGCGGCCGGCCGCGCTCGATGGCGCTGAGCATGCTGGAGCGGAGGCGGCGGTAGCGAGCCCCGACCGCGAGGAGGAGCGCGTGCTTGGCGACCAGCCCGGCGGAGCCAGCGGCGACCCGCTCGTCTGCCGTGAGCGCGATCCAGTCGAGGTCGAGGGTGCCGGAGACCTTCTCCAGCCGCACGCCCTGCGCCCGCGCGACGTCGACCACCTCGGTCATGATCTCGAGACCCAGACGACGGACGTGGCGCTTGCGCATCAGCGCGCCGAGGCGGTCCCCGCCGACGGTGCCGATCGACGAGATGCAGCAGTTGATGGCGAGCTTCGACCAGCGAGCGCCGGCGAGGTTCGACGTCACCGTCACCGGGCCGATCGCCTCCAGCGCGCGCGAGAGCGCGTCGAGCCGATCGTCGGCGGCGCCGTCGAGCCGGCCGATGGCGAAGCCGCCCCCGCTCGTCCGATCGTAGACGCCCGGCTCCACCATGCTGGCGCCCCACGCGACGATCGCGCCCAGCGTGCGCTCGGTACCGGCGATCTTCGCCACGCGCTCCTCGCACAGGCCGTTCTGGAAGCACACCATCGCGCCACGCTCGGCGAGGAAGCCCAGCGCGTCGCGCGCGGCCTCTTCCACCTGGGGCGGCTGCGTGCAGAGGAGGATGAAGTCGAAGGGGCGCGTGCCCTTGGCGAGGCTGCGCACCGCGTGGCCGCGCACCGTGCCGGGCGACGAGTCCCCCCGGACGACGAAGCCGTTGTTCTCGATGGCGTCGGCGATCTGCGGGTTGCGGGTGAGCGCGGTGACGTCGTGCCCCTGCTCGAACAGGTGCGCGGCGACGATGCCACCGATGCCGCCGCAGCCGACCACCAGGAACCGCGGGCCGCCGGGGCCGACGCGTGACGACGCAGGGGCGGACGAAGGGGGAGGGCCGGAGGCGGGCCCGCTCACGACGGCGAGGCTTCCTTCGCCCGCGTCTTCGTCGCCGGGTCCTTCTCCGCCGCGGCCTCGATCACGTCACCGAGGTCGCTCGGCGGCTGCTTCGGGTTGGGCTTGCCGCCCTCGTCCTCTGGCAACATCTCGGCTGCGGGGGGCAGGTCGGCGAGGGCGCTGGGGGGCGGCACATCCTCCTCATCCTCCTTCTTGAAGACGAGCGAGGCGACGACGCCGAGGGCGAGCACGCCGACGATGACCGCCAGCGAGGCCAGCGGCGGGATGTGCAGGTAGGCCGAGATCAGCATCTTCACGCCGACGAAGCCGAGCACCACCACCAGGCTGTGCTTCAGGTAGGCGAAGTTGTTGAGCAGGCTCGCCAGCGCGAAGTACAGCGACCGGAGGCCCATGATCGCGAAGATGTTCGACGTGAAGACCAGGAACGGGTCCCGGGTCACGCCGAAGATCGCGGGGATGGAGTCGACGGCGAAGACGACGTCGGTGCCCTCGACGATCATGAGGACGAGGAACAGCGGCGTCGCCATCCGGTTGCCGTTCGGCCCCTTCGTGAAGAACTTGTTCCCGTCCATCTGCGGGCTGATCGTCACGAACTTCCGCACGATCTTGACGATGCGGCTGTCCTCGGGGTCGAACTCCTCGTCGCCCTTCTGCAGCGCCATCTTGATGGCGGTAAAGACGAGGATCGCGCCGAAGACGTAGATGGTCGCCTTGAAGTTCTGGATGAGCGCGGCGCCGGCCAGGATCATCGTGACCCGCAGGACGATCGCCCCGAGGATCCCCCAGAACAGCACGCGGTGCTGGTACTGGTTGGGGACCTTGAAGAAGCGGAACACCAGCGCGATGACGAAGATGTTGTCGAGGCTGAGGCTCATCTCCACCAGGTAGCCGGTGAAGTACTGGATCGCCGCGTCCTTCCCGGTCTTCACCGAGTCGTCGCCGGTGCCCAGGCCGAACAGGTGGTTCTCGTAGCCGTAGTAGAGGACGCCGATGAAGGCGCAGCTCACGGTGAACCAGATGCCGGTCCAGGTCAGCGCGCTCTTCGCGGTGACGACGGAGTCCTTCTTGTGGAAGACGCCGAGGTCGAGCGCGAGGAAGAACGCGATGAGCGCCAGGAAGCCTGCCCACGCTCCGATATGCATCGTCCGCAGTGGTTAGCCGGTAGCCGGCGGGCTGTCGAGCGCCAGGACTTCGGGGAGCGCTGGGCTCAGGGGGGGACGAGCACCGGCAGCTTGGCCGGCAAGATCTGCACCTCGATCGGCAGGCGGCCGAGGGGTTCGCCGTCGACGTCGAGGCAGAATCGAGAGGGATCCGCCCCGCCCAGAAGCTCGATCCGGATCCGATCGCATCGGAAATGACGCACCTCGGGGGCCGTCAGGTGGGTGCCCCCGTACATCCGTGAGGAGACGGCTGCGAAGCGAGCGCGGCCGGCGCCGCCGAGATCGACCACGTCGAGCAGGCCGTCCTCCGGGCTGGCCATGGGCGCCACCTGCATGCCGCTGCCGAAGAACTGCCCGTTGCAGACGGCGAGGGTGCGGCTCTCGCAGGTCTCCTCGCGCATCTCGGCGCCGGCGCGCTCGCGGTAGGAGAGGCGGAGTCGCCCGACCTCGCTGTCGACGAGCGCCCGGGTGCTGGCCAGGAAATAGGCGACCGTCCCTCCCAGCGCCTTGGAGGTGTTCGCGACGTAGGTGTCGACCAGGCCGCCCATGCCCACCGAGAGGATGTTGACGAAGTAGGCCTCGGCGTCGCGCCCGTCGTTCGCCACGTAAGAGAAGCGGCCGACGTCGATGGACCGACTCACTCCACCTGCGATCACGGCGAGATAACGGTCGAGCCGGTGATCGAGGCCGAGCGACTTCCGCAGGTCGCCGCCGGTGCCCTGCCCGATGATCCCGAGCCGGGTGCCGGTCGCGCCCTGCTCCCTCGCCTGGAGGAGACCGTTGGCCACCTCGTGGATCGACCCGTCCCCGCCGACGGCGACCACGGTCTCGCGGCCGGCGAGCGCGGCCTCGCGCGCCAGCTCGGTGGCGTGCCGCGGGCCCTCGGTCCGCGCGACGTCGATCGTTCCCAGCGCCCGGCGCGAGACCTCGAGCAGCGCGTCGATCGCCGACGCGCTGCGGCCCCCTCCGGACTTCGGGTTGACGACGAAGAGCGGGGTCGAGGTCACTTCTTCGCCGGCGCAGCCTCGGCCTTGGCCGGCTGCGACCCCGCCTTGTCGGCGATCGCCTTCTTCAGCGCCTTGATCGCGTCCTCGTGCTCCTGCTTCAGCGCCTTCTGCTTCTGCTCGTACTGCCCGAGCGCCTCCTTCGCCTGCTGCTCCGCGCCGTCGAGCGCGGCAAGCGACTTCTCCGCGACCTGCACGCGCTCCTGCGACGACTTGATCTCGTCCGCGGTGCGGCCGGCCTCGGCCTGCAGCTTCTTCTCGTCCTCGATGAAGTCCTTGAGCGTCGAGCGCACGCTGCCCGCCTGACCGACCTGCTCCTGCAGGCGGTCGCGCTCGCGCTCCATGGCGATGTTCACGCGCCAGCTCGCCTCGGAGACCGTGGCGGCGGTGTCCTCCACCGCGGCGACGTTCGGCTTGCCGATCTTCTCCTTGTTGCGCTCGATCATGACGTACGCGTCGCCGCGCTCGCGCATGCGCTCCTTGTAGCGATCCTCGAACGCGTCCTTCATCCCGCCGGAGACGGCGCCGTAGACCTCGACATTGCAGCCGCCCTGCTTCGCCGCGTACTGCGCGCTGCCCCCGATCTTCTTGACGAGGGGCTCGCGCTCCTGGTCGATGAAGCTCTGCACCTGCGCCTGCTGCTCGGCCTCCTGGTCGTAGGACGAGCTCTTGCCGTCCTCGTCGGCGGCGGCGATGACGTCGCCGATCACCTTCCAGTCGGCGGGGTCCTTCACCTGCCCGGGGAACGCCGACCACTTGCTCATGGCCGTGCGCGTCTTCTCCTCGTGGCCGGCGGCGTTGCCCGACGTGCGCTGCAGGTTCTCGGGGTACCGGATCGCGTAGGCCGGCTGGTCGGTGGACTCCGCGACCTTCGGGCCCTTGCCGCTCTTCTCGTTGCAAGCGGCACCTCCGAGGAGAACGACAGCCGCGAACGTGAGTCGGAGCGTGAGGGAGATGTGTCGTCGCATGCGCAAGGGTGCCTCGACGGGGTGGCGAGCTCGAGAAGTGCAGCGCCGACAGGCGCCGCACCAGAACGAGGGGAGGTTGAGCGGCGGAGTAGAGCCGACAGCGCGCGTGCCGGTCAACGCGGCGTCGATCTCGGACGCGGACACCGCGAGCGGCTCGCCCTGATGCAGCGCAAGAGCGACGTCAGCCGGGCGACCCGACCCGCACGCGGCAAAGGGCATGCTCATCCTCGAGGAGGACCCACCACGAGCCCTCGTCGTCGACGGCCACGCCTTCGACCCGCTCCAGCTTCACGCCGCGCTCGTCGTGCAGCTCCCAGGCGCCGAGGAGGCGCGCCGTCGGCGTGGGCATGTCGCTGATCGCGAGCTCGACCAGCGAGGCCGATTCGTCGGAGACGAGGAGCCAGCTCTTGCGATGTGCGTCGTAGGCGAGCCCGGAGAAGTCCTCGCAGGCTTCGCCGATGGCCGGGTCGAGCACGACCTCGATGGGATCCTCCGACGAGTCGCCCACGACCATGAGCGCGCGCGGCTTGCCTTCGTTGGCGCATAGGAGCCGCCCACCGTAGGGCGCGATGCCCTCGACACCCTTGTTCTTGCGCTTGCCGAACCGGTAGTTGCGCCGCTCGACCAGCTTGGCCTGCGTTCCGGGGCGCCCGTCCCAGCGGTGCACGAAGAGCTCGCCCTGGTCCTCGGCAAAGCTGACCAGCCGGCCGCTGGCCGGGTCCCAGGTGACCGCCTCCATCGAGCTCTCGCCGCGGCGGTGACCGGGGAGATCGAGGTAGGTGGTGCCGGCGGAGGAGACGATCGCCGCCCGGGCGTCGATGTCGCTGACGACGAGGAAGGCCCCGCCGGGGATGGCTACGACGTCCGAGGTCTCCTGCAGGGGGACCGGGATGCGTCGATCGGTGACGAGCGTCGTCATGGGCCGAACGTTGCATGTCTGCCTGGCGGGGTCACGGGCGACGAACGGTCGCACCCACACTGGCAGGCCGGGATGCGCGTAGCAGAGTTCCTCCGACCTCGCCCCACACGTGAAGGCCGCTGCATCGAACCGCGGACCCTCGCGTCGTACCCTGGTGACGCGAGGGCCCGGCGTGACCGCCATGCGGGGCTCTACAAGAAGCCGTTCAACGAACCGCCGGAGGACCTCATGACCCGTTTCTTCGCCGCAGCTGGCCTCGTCCTCGTCGCCGCGTGCTCCGACGACGCCTCGGGAAGCGGGGGCGGGGGCGGCGGCGGCTCCAGCTCCGCCACCGGGGGCGACGAGGTGGTCTGCACCGGCGACGGGTGCAGCTGCGGGGCCACGTCCTGCACCTGCACCGCGGGCATCGATTGCAAGGAGGAGTGCGGCGCTGCCGACTGTGCGCTCACCTGCGACAGCGGCGGCAAGTGCGATCTGAACGGGTCGGCCTCGGTCGACCTGACCTGCAACGACGACTCCGAGTGCAAGGGCAACGGCGGCGACGGGAGCGCGATCCTATGCGACGGAGCGAGCAAGTGCGAGCTCAAGGCCGGCGCCAGCTCGACGGCGGTCTGCCGCAACACCGCCGACTGCAAGTTCGACCTCGGCGCGGGGAGCACCGCCGCCTGCGAGGACACGTCCACCTGTGACGTGAAGTGCGACGGCGACTGCACCGTCACCTGCGCGGAGGAGGCGGGCTGCAAGGTCAGCTGCGGGGCCGACCTCGTCGAGGGCACCCTCTGCGACGACGGCACGGTGATCTGCGGGAGCTGCTGACCGGCTCCGCTCCACGCACCCCGTACCGGCCGCTCGGACCGGCGGGCGCGCAGGAGTGCCGAGTCACCTCGGCGTCGCGCCGGGGCGCAGCCCCGATCCGGGTGTGCCGCCCGCGATGGCGGCGGCCTCGGCGCGGCGGAACCCGTCCGGGAACTTCAGCAGGTACGCCTTCGCCGCCGCGACGGCCTCGTCGTGGCGCCCGGCGCGGCCCAGCGCGATCACGACCAGGAACGCCGCGTCCTCCGCGCGGTCGTCGCCCGCGTGCTCGGCCGCGAACCGCTCGAGGCGCGTCGTCGCGTCGCCGTAGTCGCCGTTCTCCATCGCGCGCAGGGCATCGCGAAAGTCACGCCCGTCGGGCGTCGACGTGGAGCCAGACGGTATCGGGGCTGCTCCGGTGGATCCGTCACGGCGCCCGTCGGGCATCGACGACGATCGCTGCGGCGCAGGTCGCCGCGCGGGGTCGTCCTCGGCGTCCGCGACGAGGGCGATCGCCTCGGGCTCCGGGCGCCAGCTCTCCCCGGCGCCGAGGAGCAGGCTGCGCCCGCGGAAGCGGACCTGCACCTTTCCCTCAGCGACCTCGACCCGCCGGACCTTGCCGCCCTGGGCCTCGACCTGGAACGTCGTTCCCCGCACCTCGATCTCGGCGTCGCTGGTGGCCACCACGAACCGCTCGCCTGCGCGCAGCGGCCGGACCTCGAGATCGATCGTCCCCGCGACCAGCTCCACGCGGTCGAGGTCCAGGGTCCGGGCGCGCCGCAGCTCGGCATCCACCGAGGGCCTGATGATGGTGATGGGGCGGGCCGCGGAGAGACCGATCGAAGCGAACGACCGTGCGACGTCCGCTGCCACCGGTGCGTCGGCCGGCTGCTGCGCTACGGCCGCGCCGACGCCGAGCGCCGCGACGGCGGCGGCCAGCGCCAACCAGCGCCTCGTGCTGCGCGGCCGCTCACGTGTGACATCGCCCAGCCGCGCCGCGTCGCGCAGCAGGCGGAGCCGACCGCGCTGGCGCTCCAGCGGCGTCATGGAGACACCACTCGGTCGCGCCAGCTGCCGGAGATCGACGATCTCCGCGTCGACGCGGCGGCATGCGGCACACGACGCCAGATGGCGCTCGACGGTCGCCGCCTCGCGGTCGTCGAGCCGCCCGTCCCGGCGCGCCTCGACGAGCGCCGTCGTCGAACAAGCCTCCGGTCTCATCGCGTTTCCTCCAGGGCGGCGCGAAGCTCGCGCCGCGCGTGATGCAGACGCGTCCAGACGGTGCCGATCGGCAACCCCAGCGCGGCGGCGACGTCTCCACCGGTGAGCCCCTCCGACTCCACCATGAGGAACACCAGCCGCTTGTCCTCCGACAGCCGCTGCAGGGCCCGCTCGAAGACCTCGTGCCGCTCGAGCCCGGCGGCGTCGTCCTCGGGGGTCCGGGTGACGGCCCGGGTGACCATGCGCCCGAGGCCTTCCAGGGCGCGCGCGATGCGGTGCTGGACCCGCCGCCGCTCGCGAAGGTGCATCGCGGCGATGCCAAGGAGGAAGGGCTTCGCGTTCTCGCGTCCGTCGTAGCGGATAGCCGCGGGGACCACCGCCAGGAACACCTCGTGCGTGAGGTCATCGGCGTCGGCCGCGCCGGTGGCGCGCCGCAGGAAGCCGCGAACCACCGCGCCGTGCCGCTCGTAGAGCCTCCCCAGCGCGGCGAGATCGCCGCTGGCGATCTTCTGCATGCACAGGGCGTCGGGCTCCACCGTGAGCGGCGGCGCGGGCTCCGCTTTGCGTGATGCTCGCGAGGCGTTCACGGGAGTGCGACCTCGAGGCCGGCGGTGACGCCCACCGTGAATGCGGGGATCGGGGGAAGCGCAGGATCGATCCTCCGGTCGGTGTCGCTGCTCGCCGCGGCCGCGGGCGAGAACTCACCGTCGACGCCCACCGTCGCGCGCAGGAGCGACACCATCGGCACCGTCGCGCGAAGCTCCGCGCCCAGCCTACCGTCCACGCGGCCGCCCTCGGCGAGCTCGCTCTCCGGGCCACCCTCCATCGACACCACCGCGACCGACGGGACGAACGCGGCGTGGAGCTCGAACGGGTCGTCGACCAGGCGCGCGCCCAGCGAGGGGCCGATCGACACCTCCGCCATCGAGAAATCGGCCGGGGTCGCGTCGACGACGACCGCCGGGAGGTCGAAGCGCGCCCAGAGACCTGCCGTGGCGACGCCGAACGGCACCAGCGCGCGGAGCCCGAACCCACCCCAGAACGCATCGAGGGGGCCCGTCACGCGTCCCGAGACGAAGGCGCTGACCAGGAGGCGCGGCTGGTCGCTCCCGGGGGCATCGCCGGAGCGTCCGGCCGGACTGTCGGGGACCTGCGGCGAAGACGCTCGGCGAACGGGCGATTGGATGGGCGTACCTCGGGCGGCCGGAGGCGCGTCGGGCGCTGCGGGGGGCGAGCCCTCGCCCGCACCGGCGTCCTCGGCGGAGGCGGAGGCGGAGGCGGAGGCAAGGAGGGCCTCGCCCGTCGGCACCACGTCGACCGGAGTGGCGACTGCGCGCGCGACCGTGCGTCCGTCGGCGAGCTCGACGCGCAGCTCCATCGCCCCGTCGCGGGGGTGCAGCGAGACGCGCGCCCCCTGACACGACCAGGGCTGACCTGCGCGCGACGTCACCGTCACCAGCCGCGCGAGCTCCTCCTCCCACGCACCGGGCAGCGGAGGCTCCGCGGGGCTCGCCGTGGTCGCGGGGCAGCCGACGTCGGCCCGGGCCCCACCCGGGGCGAAGGTCCACTGCACGATCGAGCCACACACGACGAGCACCAGGAACCTCACCCTGACTCAGGCACCATCCTCGTGCTCACCCTCCTGCTCCTCATCGCCTTCATCGTCGTCTCCCTCGTCCTCGCAGTCGAGGCTGGCCGGGAGGTTGAAGGTGGGGACGCCGAGCGCGTCGTCGATCGCAGCGTCGGTGTCCTCAGGGGCGTCGTCGTCCTCCTCCTCGCCATCGTCCTGGTTGGCGGCGGGGCCCCCGTCGCACTCGGCGCCGGTCGCGGGGTCGATCCCGTCCTCGCACTCGTGATCCTCCCCCTCCTCATCGTCCTCCTCTTCGGTGCATGTCCCCTCGGCGTCCTCCGTCGGGGAGACGAGCTGGGCGCCACCGGCGCGGTACTGGATGCCGCCGAGGTCGAACGACGCCCCTCCGATCCCGACGCGGACGGTGGTGTCGAGGCGACCCGCCACGGCGCGAAGGACGATGGGGATCTCGCTCGCGGCGTCGCCGAGCAGGAGGCGATACGTCGCTCCCGGAGCCAGCGTGGCCGTGAAGCGACCGTCGGCACCGACGCTCACCGCCGTCTCCCCGGCGTCGCTCACGACGCGAACGCTGGAGAGAGCGGTGGGGAAGGTCTCGAGCGCGAGCGAGCCCGAGACGACCGAGGGCGACGGAGCCTGTCCGGTCGGGGAGCCTTCGGAGCCCGTCGTGTCGACGGTGGTGGCGCAGGATGCTGCGCCCAGGAGCATGAGGATGGGGGCGGCGATTCGTCGAATGGTGATCATGAAACGTACCTCTTCGGGTGCTGGGGTCGCGATGGGCCGTGGGCTCCGGTGCGGCGGGGCTATTCCTCCGTGTCGTCCTCCTCTTCCTCATGCGGACCGTCCGCTGCAGCAGCGAGGACATCCTCGAGGACGTCGACGAGCTCCAGCTGCACGTTGGCCTCGATCGTCACCTCGGCGCCGTGTCCCGACGCGATGGCCGCGCGCTCGGCGGCGATCGAGGCATCGAAATCGGCGGCCTCAGCGTCCCCTCCGGCCTCCACGACCGCGTCGCGCAGGTCGTTCCACACGGCCTCGACGCGGCCCACGTCGGCGGTCGCGCGCTCGAGGTCGCCATCAAGCCCGTCGAGGGCCACCTCGCGCCCCAGGTAGTCGAGGCGGAGAACGGCGGCGGGAACCACCGGCTCGTACAGGGCGTAGAGAGCGTCCATGGGCGCGCTGACCGCGTTCGCCTCCCTGGCCAGGGCGGGCCCGCTCGTGGCGGGGTCGGCGCTGAGGCTCGCGATGGCCGCGTCCATGGCGTCGACGATCTCCTGCGAGGCTCCATCGTCGAGGGCCTGCTGGCGGAAGGCGTCCCACGCCGAGGCCATCGTGGTGGCGTCGGCGGCGACCGCGGCGGCGTCGTCGAGCAGTGCCTTGTCGTACGCGTCCTCCGCGGCGCTCTCGACCGTCTCCAGATCGGCCGGGATCTGGCGGCTGCCATCGTCCCCGGTCGGCGCGGGGTCGGTGCCGCATGCCAGGAGGAGCGGAAGAAGGAGCGCGAGGTGCTTTCGACGGAACATGTGGAGGTCTCCCTCGGGGTCGGTGCCGACCCCGCCCTCATGCTCCGTTCGAAGGACCGGAAACCTTCACTCCCTTGAAAAAGAACTCCAGCAGCGGCTCATCACGACCCACCGCGACGAGCTACCATCGTGCCGTGGTCCGGCGGAGCCAGGTGCGCGATCGGCGCGGGCGGGAGTGGACGGTGTCGTCCGTCCCCCTGGACGAAGCGGCCGAGGAGGATCGGCGCTTCTGGTACGAGGAGCTCACACCGGCGCAGCGCGTCGACGCAGTCAACGACTGCCTGGAGAGCTGTCTGAAGGCCCGAGGTCACCGTGGGGCACCCCGACTACGAAGAGTTTCTCGGCGAGTTCAACGCGCACCGCGTTAGGTACCTGATCGGGGGCGCACACGCGGTGGCTCTCCACGCGAGGCGCGCGCGACGAAGGATCTGACCGTCTTCATCGCCGACACCAGGGCGGATGCGGCGCGGGCGGCGGCCGCGATCAAGGCCTTCTTCGGGGCCGCGCCGCCTCGCTACGCCAACGTCGAGTCTCTCCTCGATCCCGGAACCATCGTGCAGCTGGGAACGGCTCCCGTGCGCATCGACATCCTCTCCAGAGAACACGGCCGCGGTGAAGAGGCTCGCACGAGATCGACCTGCGCGAGCCGAGCGGGCGTCGCGACCCCTGGGTCAGCGCAGGGTGACCGTGCGCGTCGACGACGCGACGACGTGCTCCTGGCTGTCCCAGCCTCGCTCCCGTGCGAGCTCGACCGGCGCTCGACGGTAGAGCACCGTGGCGGTCACGGAGGCCTCGAGGCACCCGTCCGGGACCTCGAAGCGGTGCGAGGAGACGGCCTCACCGCTCGCCGGGATCCGGTGATCGCTCGCCAGGTCGACCGCCCGGTGGTGGGGCACGTGCCGCCGCCCCTGGGGATCGACGGTGATGCGCGCGAAGTCCTGCCCCGGCATCCCCGCGAGGGCGGCCGCCGCCGCGCCTTCGCGCAGATCGGGAGCCTCGCCGAGCCACAGGACGTCACCCTCGACCAGCTCGAGCGGCGGGTCGGTGACCAGGAGATTCCCGTCGACCTCCACGACCTCCACATCGGCGACCGGGAGCAGCACCGGGATGCCCTTTTCCTCCAACGAAAGGGCGGGATCGGCGAAGCGACCCACCCCTGGGTAGTCGAGGAAGTCGCCCGTGGGCCGCGCGACGCGGACGCGCTGGCCGGGCTGCGCGGCCGCCGCGCCGACCGCCCAGGTGCCGTCCATGCTCACGTCCTCACCCACGACGCCGCGCGCGAGGGTGCCCCCGGTGTCGGCGATCGAGTTGCCTGCGGCAGCGACGGCGCGCTCGCCACACGCGTCGGCCTCGAGCACGAGGAGGATCGAGCGCATGGGCTCACCGGTCGGGACCGCGTGACCAGCGCCGATGTTGGTGAGCGTCACCTCCACGTCGAAGGCGCCTCCGAGCGCCGAGGGGCTCGCGTCGACCGTCACGATGAGCGCCGTGTCGATCTTGCGCGGCGTGCCCTCGAGGGCGCCGACGAATGCGTGAGAGCGGTTGCGCTCCGCGGGGCGCTGGAACCCGGACGCGGCGCCCGCCGTCTCCGCCGTCGCCACGTCGACGCTGTTGAACATCCCGTCGATGGGCGGCATGTGGCACTGCTGGCACGGCGCGCCGGCGTCGGCGTACGCGCTCCCCGACCACTCGGTGAAGGTCGAGTGCGTGGGCAGCCCGTCCGGCCACCGGTCTCGATCGAGGGCGCTGCCGGGCAGGAGCGCTTGCTGTCGCTGCTCGTGGCAGCCGGCACAGAACACCGCCTCCATGAACACCGGCTGGAAGCTCCCCCCCATGAAGCCGTTGGGGACGTCGAGCAGCGGGCCGAACATGACCTGCCGGATCTCCGCACCCGGCATGTCGGTCACACGCTCTTGCGGGCGCTGCATGACGAGGCGCCCCGCGGTCCCGGGTGGCGCCTCGAGGTCGATGTCACGGACGTGGTGGCACGCGTCGCAGTGGTTGCCCTGCTCGAAGCCGATGCCCGTGGCCTCGAGGAGATCGCGCCCGCCCGCAGGCCCATCCATCCCCGCGGCGTGGCAGTCGGCGCACTGCCCGAAGGCGGTGGGGCGAGCTTGGTCGTCGAGCTGCGGATCGTCGCACGTCGGATCCCCGGGCCCGCCGCAGTCGTTGAGGTCGGGGAGGACGCCATCGCCGACGTAGCACCGGTCCTCGCGCTCGCCGACGGTCCCCGGGACCTTGCCGGGACGTAGAACACCGCCGGCGTCCTCACATGCGCCCGCCTCGTCGAGGGCGGTCGCGACGCCTGCGTAAAGATCCTGCAC
>JBKJLX010000736.1:0-18725 GCA_046596645.1 Polyangiaceae bacterium | reverse complement strand
CGAGACGATCGTGCGGCAGATGCTGCGGCGCGTTCGCATCAAGGAGGTCCACGACACGAACTTCCTCGTCGACGAGCAGGTCGAGAAGCACATCTTCGAGCGCGAGAACGACAAGATCATCGCCTCGGGTGGCCGCCCGGCGGTGGCCGAGGCGCTCCTCCTCGGCATCACCAAGGCGTCGCTCTCGACCGAGTCGTTCATCAGCGCCTCGTCCTTCCAGGAGACGACCAAGGTGCTCACCGAGGCCGCCATCAGCGGCAAGACCGACGACCTCCGCGGCCTCAAGGAGAACGTCATCATGGGTCGCCTGATCCCCGCCGGTACCGGACTCCCCGCGTACAAGCGCCTCACCGTCCTCGCCGACGGCGAGGAGGTGAAGATCATCGACCGCCCGCGTCCGCGGCCGATCCCGACCGAGGACACGCTGATCGCGGTGAACGAGGAGGAGTGATCCTCACGCTCACCTGAGGCGGCGAACGGCCGGGCTCCGCGAGGAGTCCGGCCGTCTCGCTTGTGCGACATCCCTGGTCACGGAAGGTCTTGCGGATCGGTGGCCAGAAGGCCCTCGGGGCCGAGGCCCAGGTCTGCCATGGCGATTCCATCGCTCAGGAACGCTGATCGCGGTGCGGCCGCTCCCCACGGGAGCGGGCGGATCGGAGCACCGTCTACCGCGATCAGTCGGGCTCTTTCCACGACGGGACCCTCGCTGTAGCGCCACCCGTGGTCGCCCTCGAGGACGCCGAAGAGGGATGAGCCGCCCCCGTCGATGGTCTCGAGCAGGCCCCACCAGGGCGAACGCGGCCGCCAGACCATCTCCCGTGCCGGAACGTAGGGGTGCGATCGATCCCCCAGGCGTCGCAGGGTGAACCTCACCTCGTCGCCGGCGACCCTGATCTGCTGCGAGGCCCGAGGCCGGAGCGCCCCACGCTCCATCAGGGCGGCGCCGGTGGATCTTCAAGGCGCGCGACGTCTGGCCCACCATCGTGCAATGCGCGCATTGCCGTCGGGTGCAGCGCGCGATCGACCCCGAGGTGTGGGAGTGGGCGCTGCAGTACCTCGCGGACCCGGCGATGCTCATCTCCCACGGCCTCTGCCGGGTTTGCTACGACGACCACTACCCGCCGTGACGCGGGATGGTCAGCGCGCCTCAGCGACCCGCGGGCACGCGCCGGAGCCGGTCTTTCAGGAAGTCGACGACGCGCTCGAAGGGGTCGAATCCGAACGCCTGCGCGATCGAGGGCCTCAGGTTGGAGTTGGCGTTGATGTCGTAGAAGACGCGGCGGCCAGCGGGCGTCTCGAGGTACTCGATGCCGCCCACGTCGAGGCCGGCCGCCGCGGCGATGCGCTTGGCGGTGGCGACCGCCTCCGCCGGCACCTCGGGAAAGGGAAAGAACTCGACCGGCTTGGCGGCAACGTCGGGCACGGAACATGCGCCGCCCGCCGCCGGATCGTCGGGGTTGCACACCGGCGCCGGGCACAGGTTGAAGCGACCGTGGGTGACGACCCGCATCGCGTAGAGGAGCTCGCCGTCCAGCAGCTCGAGGCGGACGATGCCGCGCTGGGGATCGTGCGCGCAGAGCTCCTGCAGCAGGTACAGGTTGTCGGGGAGCCAGAGGGACGGGTCGGCGGCGAGGATGCTCTCCACCTCTTCCACGCTGCGCACCTCCGCGATGCGGGCGCCGCTGCCGCCCTGATCGGGCTTGATGAGGGCGGGGAAGTGGAAGCCCTCGACGCGGCGGAGCGCCGCCGCGTCGTTGAACACCACCGACCGTGGACAGTCGACCCCCAGCGATCGCAGGAGCGAGTGCTGCGCGCTCTTCGACAGCTCGAGCGCGAACACGTCGGCCCCGTTGATCACGGCGGCGCCGCGCGCGCGCAGTGGCGCAGGAGGGCGAGGTTCAGCGGCACCGCGCGGGTGTTGCCGCGCACGTAGGCGCTGGGGCTCGCCTGGTTGAAGTAGAGACGTGCGCTCGGTACGTCGACGTCGCTGAAGCACCCGCTCTTGAGGTCGAACGCCTCGAAGGAGACGCGGCGGCGGCGGAGCGCGTCGAAGAGCGGCTCCTGCCACTCGGGGTGCTCGTGGATCACGACGAGATCGGGCGCGGTCATCGCGGCGATGATGCCACGGCCGCGCTCGTCCTGCCGCTCACGGCTTGGGGTGCGCGAGCAAGAACCGCAGGACCTGTGCGCCGAAGTCGGCGGCGAGGAGCGGCTGGTGCACGCCGCCCTGGACCGTCCACAGCTCGACCGCGCTCCCCGCGTCGCAGCCGCTCCAGCGCTCGACCGTCGTGTCGTCGCCGCTCGGGAGCACGACGTCGCGGAGGGCAGGGTCACTCTCCGCCGTCGCCTCGCAGCCGTCGTATGCGGCCCAGGCCTCGGCGGTCGCGTGCGCCGAGGGGACGGGCTCGGTGCCGATGAACCCACCCAGGTAGGGGACGATGGGGTCGCTGGTGCCGTGGATCTCGAGGATCGAGACCGGCTCGCCGGGCTGGCAGTCCGCCGGGTCGGCCTCGGTGGCGCCGGAGAGGCTGACGATGCCGGCGAGGCGGTCGGCAGCGTCGCAGGCGGTGCGGTAGGCCATGAAGCCGCCGTTCGAGTGGCCGAGCACGAACACCCGATCGGGATCGACCGCGACCTCGGCGCCGATCGCGTCCATGAGGCTTGTCAGGTAGCCGACGTCGTCGGGATCGGTCGCGTAGTAGTCGCAGCAGGCGGCGGTGCCGTTCCAGTACTGCGCGGTGGTGGCGTCGGCGAGGCCGTCCGGCGCCGCCAGGAGCACGCCCTCGGCGTCGGCGGCCGACTCCAGCGCGAAGTACGTCTCGGCCAGCGCGCCGGTGCTGGCGTACCCGTGGAGCACCAGGAGGAGCGGCGCCGGCTCGCCGTCGTGGCCGGAGGGCACGCGCACGGTGACCGGACGATCGCCGCCCACGACGAAGTCCTCCACCGGGTCGGTGCCCGATGCGGTGCTCGCGGTCGCGCCACCGCCACCGGCGTCGCTCCCGCCGTCCCCCGCCGCGCCTCCCGAGGTGACCGCGCCAGACGAGGCGCGCCCCCCGCCGCCGGTCGATGCGGCGTCGCCGCCAGCGCCTGTCGTCGACCCGCCCCCCGCGGCGCACGCGGAGAGGAGCACCGCGAGGAGCGAGCCGTGGAGCATCAGCGACGCGACCTTGAGGGCGAGGGACCTCATGGCGGCCACGATGCGCGACGTCGGCCGCGCCGTCGAGGGGTGACGGACCGCCGTGGTCGGCCGGTGGACGCCCCCGGGCACTCGCGTGCCGGTGTAGCCCCGTCACTCCTGGGAAATCGCCGCTGGAGCCGCGCCACGGCGTGGCGCGTCGCTATCGGTCGGGTGGCCTACTTTCAGACGGGCGGCGGCATCGGCCCACCGCCATCACCAGCGCGCGTATCGGGCACGCCGCGACCTCCGCGCAACCTGACGCAGCGGCTCGTCCGGCCGACGGCGTCAGGTGCGCCGGTCGAGCATGACGAGCCGCAGCTCGCAGGTGTACCGGCGATCGTCGTGGTCGGGGAGCCACAGGTCGTCGAACGCGGGGAGCATCTCGGTGAGCCGGACGCTCGCGCCCGCGCCGGCGCCCCGCACCGCCTTGGCGAGGATGTCGACGAGCACCGGGCTCGTGAAGTCGACGAAGAACGGCTTCCGCTCGGACGACACGCGGGCGAAGACGAAGCGCGGTAGGCTGGCCTCGTGCGCGAACGCGCGCGCCCCGGCGAACCGCCGCAGGGGGTCGAGCTCCGCGGCGAACGCGAGCGCCGACGCGTCGAGGTCACGGCTGCGCCTAACGACGACGACGCCGTCGATCGTGAGCCGCGGCCGCTCGGCGCCGCGCGCGAAGAGATCGAACGAGTTCACGCACTGCAGCTCGAAGAGGCAACCGAGGAACTCGAGCGCGGGCACGCGGAGCACGGCGTCACGCGTCCTCACCTCCAGGCGGCCCTCGACGCGCTCGAGGACGCAATCGGCGATGCGCAGGCCGCGGGAGCCGCGCGGACGCGGGTCGGGGCCGGACTCGAGCCGGAGGTCGTCGGGCGCGACGAGCGCGAGGTTCACGCGCTGGCCGACCCAGTCGCGCGGCGCGACGGGCACGACGACCGCGCAGCCGAGATCGTCGGTTCGGAAGCGGAAGAGCTCGCCCGGGTCTGGGTGCTGCGCGACGAACAGCGACGCTCCGAGCGTGTTGGCGAGGTGGAGTTCCCCGAGGACGATCGTGTACTCGCCGCGCCGCAGCGCCTCGACGTCGCGCGCGGCGAGCATGATGTCCGGGCTCGTGTACCGCGCCGTCGGCCACCCTGCGCGGTCCGTGGCGAACGCCGCGTCGACGAGAGGGCGGAGCTCGGCCGAGCTGCGGTCGACGTGCTCCGCACCGGGAGGTACGGCGAGGATCTCTGCCCAGCGGAGCTGCATCTCGGCGAGTGCCTCCGCGATCGGCGCAGGCTCCCCATCCTTGCCGTTCAGGGTCGGATCCCGGAGGAACGCGAGCTGCGCGGTCGCGAGATCGACGACGGGTGTGCCCGTCGTCGCAGCGAGCTCGTCGTACACCCCGTCCAGCGCCGCGCCAAACCGCCGGGCGATCTCGTGCGTCAGCCACCGAGCGGTCGTGAGGAGGAGCGACAGCGACGGCGCCAGCCGCTCGAGGACCGCGCTGCCGAAAGTCGCGTCGATGTCACGGCGGCAGTCCTCGTAGACGAGCGTGCGGGCCGCGTACGTCTTGCCCGCGGAACGGGTGGGCTTCTCGCCCGTGAGGCGCGTGAACGTCGCGTCGAGCGCGGCCATCGCCGCCCCGAGGCGCGGCGCATCGTCCGCGGCGGCCGCGACGGCGTCCCGCGCGACCTCGAGCTCGGCCACCGCCGCCTCGCACCGGAGGCGCATCGGCTCGTCCTCGACCTGCTCGATCGTGCGGCGCAGCTCGCGCTCCGGGTGCAGGTCCATCGGCACGTCGAAGTCCCAGCGCACGACGCCCATACCGCGCGCGAGCTCCAGCATCTGGAGGGCCTCCGCCTCCGAAGCGAAGCTCCCGTCCGCGACGAGCGACGCTGCGAGGGCGCGGGCGGACGCCGATCCATCGCAAGCCGCGAGGAGCCTCGCCTGCCCGGGCGCGAGCGGGATCGGCGGCGCTCCGGGGGCGACAAGCAGATCGCCGTCGACGCGGAGGTACGGGAGCAGCCGCGGCCGGAGCCACGGCCTCACCTCGCCGTCGCGCAGGAGTGCCGCCGCCAGCGCGTCGATGGCCCACGCCTCGAAATACACGCGCCGCTCGGTTACGAGGCCGGCACCCGGCGTGATGGCGAAGCCGTCCGCCGCGTCGGCGATCGAGCCCCACCCGACGGGGCCGAAGAAGCCGATGGTGTCGTTCTTCACGCAGTACCGCTGCAGGTAGCTCGCGATGAGCTGCTCATGCTGGCGTGTCTTCTTGTCGCGCGCGTCCTCATCCGCGCGCAGCAGCGCAGCGACCCCCGTGCTCACGCCGTGGAAGTTCTGCCACGTCATCGCCTCGACGAACCGCGGCTCCGCCGCGAGTCGGCGCAGCGTGGCGGCGATGCGCCGCGTGTCCTCGGCGAAGGCGTGGGCGGCCGCCGCGCGCTGCGCCTCGACCTCCGGACCGAGATCCGCGCCTTCGCCGGCGCCCTCGAGGCGCCTCAACGACCTCTTCGCCCGCTTTCGCGCCGCGCGGTCCTCGGGCGGGGCAGCGCGGAGCGCCGCGACCGCGTCGGCGCGCGCCGCGCGCTCCGACTCGTGGAGCCGATCGACCGCGGCAGCCGACGACGGCGCGGCGAGCTCGAGGACCTCTGCCGCCGGGAAGCCTGCGCCGCGGAGCGCGAGCGTCCGCCACACGTCGTGCTCGGTCCCGGGGAGCGCAATCGCGTGCTCGGCCGTCACTTCGCCCACCGCCGGGGATCGACGGCGACTTCGCGCAGCTCGCTCGCGAAGTGCTCGCCCGCCGCGTCGCGCAGCCACGCCCGGTCAAGTCCCGGGAGCATCTCGCTGGCGCCCTCCTTGTCGTTCCTGGCGCGGGCCGTGGCGGCCTTCTGGTCGAGGTGGTCGGCGTACGTGCGCTCCGCGCGAGCCCAACCGACGGGGTACTGCACGCAGAAGGTGTTCAGCAGGAACATTGCTCGCACCCCAGAGGAGCACGTGCGGCGCGAAAGGCCAAGCACGCGCGCGACGCAGAAGTCGTCGAGGTCTCCCGTGCCCTCATGGTGGGGCCCATGCCCGACGTTGAACGGCGTTCTTCGAGAACCCCCGGCCGCCTCTCCCCCGCTCGAGCGTTCATGAAGCGCGCCGCTCGGGTTGATGAAGACCGTCAGACGCGCTGGTCACTGTGACGTTGGGCGCGGACGAGCGCAGGGGAACCCCGTCGCGATGACGTCTCCACCATCGCAGAAGACCCTGCACATCATGGAAGGGGCTCAGCGCCGGTACGCGTTGACGGCCTCGACCGCCTTCTTGCCGCCGGTGGACCTGGGCGCCGGGGGCGGCGCGCCAGCAGCGGGCGCGGCGGCCGAGGCCAGCGGCGCAAAGGCCTCCTCAGCCTGGGCGAGCTTCTCCGACTGGTCCGCGAAGTCGCGGTCCACCGCCTGCCTTCGCGGGGCGGGCGCCGCGACCTTCGCCGCCTCGGCGCGGTTGCCCAGGTCGCCCCGCCCCTTGGCCAGCTTCTGGCGCGCCTCGGACACCTTCCCCGCGCGGAAGAGCGTGTTGGCATCCTCCAGCACCGACGCCGTCTCCGCTCGCTGCAGGCGGGCTGCCACCACGCCGTCGAGCGGGCTCGCCGCGTCGCGCTGCTCCACCACCTTCGCCGCGAGGGCACCCTCGGCCACCCCCTCCCTCCCGGTGATCACGTCGCGGTAGGTGAGGCGGGTCGTGGCGATGGGCATCGCGCCGGGGGTCATGCTGCGCGTCGAGACCTCGAGCAGCACCGTCTTCTGCTCGCCGCGGGAGAACGCGCCCACCGGGATGCGAAGGCGGGACCCGTTGCGGGTGAAGGTGCGGTCGAAGACGCGGCCGAGCTCGACGCCCGGCGCCAGCTCGACCTCGACCACCGCGTCGCGGGCGACGGTGCCGGTGGTGAAGCCCGCCTCCTGTTCGAAGATCCGTGCCAGCCCGGTGTCGTTCTCGACGAAGTAGTGACGACCGTTCGAGGTCTCCGACACCGCGGCCAGGAACGTCTCGTTGTAGGCGAGCGACACGCCGACCGTCGTGATCTCGATCCCCTCGTCAGCGGCGCGCCGACCGAGGGCGCGAAAGCCGCCGGCGTCGCGGATGCCGCTGTTGGCGTCGCCATCGGAGAGGACCAGCATCCTCCGGGTGCCGCCAGAGGCCCGCAGCTGCGCGAGCGCGGTGTCGACGCCGCAGGAGATGCAGGTGTCGCCGCCGAGGCCGATGGTCTGCACGTCGCGCGCGACCCGGCTCCGGTTCGACGCGTCGAGGACGGTCGGCGGCACCACCACCCGGGTCGAGGTGTCGAAGGTGACGACGGTCACGGTGTCGCCGTCGCGCAGGCCGTCGATCGCGCGCGCGGCCGCCGCCTTGGCGTTGACCAGGCGGCTCCCCCGCATCGAGCCCGATTGGTCGAGGACGATCGCGAGGTGACCGTCGGGGATGCTCGCGGCGCCCGAGGTCTCGCTGGTGCCCGCGATCTCGAGGAGGACGTAGGTCGAGCCCCGATCGCCGCGCTGCATCGTGGGGTGGCCGAGGCGCCCGGACATGCGCAGCGTCTGCCCGGCGTCGAAGCGCGCTGGGTCGGACCCGTCGGGGGTCGCGCTCTGCCCCACCCAGGCGCCCTCCGGATCCAGCGAGGAGCGGGCGGGGCTCGCGAAGCCGCCGTCGGGCGTCAGCGAGAACACGGTGACGCTGGTCAGGAACATCCCCAGGGCGGACAGGGCTCCGACGGTCTTCGGGCGCATCGTGCGTCTCCTTCCGGCGTTTCCAGCGCCGCCAGGCGCTGGAACGAAGCAACAAGATCTGCGTCGGCCCCAGGGCGTTCCTCGCCCCGGCAAGCCCACGTGTAGAGGTCGTCGCCGATTGTGACGCGCGTCCCCGGCTTTCGGTCTCCGTGGTGTTCGTCTCCCCGACTTCAGTCGGGGATGAGGTTCTCGGGGAGGGTGCGCCAGCCGACGAGCCAGATCAGGGCGCCGACGAGCAGCGCCACGGGGATGACCGCGATCGCGAGCGGCAGGTTGCCGGTCGCGTCCGACAGTGCGCCCACGATCGGCGGGCTGATGGCGTCGCCGAAGAGGTGGATGCAAAGGATGGAGACGCTGAAGGCGCGCGCGACCATCGACGAGCCGACGGCGTTGACGATCAGCGCGTTGACCGGGCCGTTGTAGAACCAGAGGAAGAACTGCGCGAGGAAGATGCAGGCGCCGATCGCGGCCGGGCTCGTCACCACCAGGGCGAGGGTCGCGAACACCGTCGCCGGCAGCATCGAGACCGCGCTCACCGCCAGATAGGGCTGGCGGGTGCGGCCCTTCAGCCGATCGGCGAGGACGCCGCCCAGCACAGTGCCGGCCAGCCCGCCGACGACGGTGCAGGTGCCGACCAGGCTCCCCGCGGCGGCGACATCGAAGCCGCGGTGACGGGAGAGGAACGCGGGGAACCAGTCGGCCATGGCGCCGGCGGCGAAGGTCACCGCGGTGTAGCCGGCGACGGTGTTCACGTAGAGGCGGTTCCTGCGCAGGGCGCGAAGCGCCTCCGGCCACGCCGGGACCGGATCGGGCGTGCCGGCGTCGAAGGTGCCGCGGCCGGGATCGCGGATGAAGAGCGCGAGCGCCGCCACCGCCACCCCGGGGAGGCCGCAGATCAGGAACGCCGCGCGCCATCCCATGGCGGCGCCCAGCGCCCCGCCGATGGAGAAGCCCAGCGCGGCGCCAACCGGGATGGCGACGTAATAGATCGTGAGGATGCGGTTGCGCCGTTCCGGCGGGTAGAAGTCGGCGATGAGCGACGGGGTGATGGTCGCGTACGCGGCCTCGCCGATCCCCACCAGCGAGCGCGCGAGGAGCAGCGTCCAGAAGCCGGTGGCGAACGCCGCGGCGGCGGTGGCCAGCGACCAAAGCACGACACCCGCGGCGATGAGCGCCTTGCGCGACATGCGATCGCCGAGGCCTCCGAACACCGGGCTCGCCAGCATGTAGACGACGACGAACGCGGTGAGCGGCCAGCTGGTCTCGGCGTCGGTCAGCTTCAAGTCGGACTTGAAGAGGTCCTTCACCGCGCTGGGGACGAACCGGTCCAGGTAGTTGAGGAGGTTCATCGCCGTGAGCACGACGATCGCGAACGTCGCCCCGGGGGGCGTCGGCCGGGCCACGGCCCGGGCAGGGACTCCCTCCATCGCAGGCGGAGACTACGCGGCGACGCCGCTTCCGTGGTATCGACGCCGTCACCGATGCGCGGAACCGCCCTGATCTACAGCTCCCACGACCGCAGCCCCTACCTCCACCGCGAGCTCATCGTCGAGCGCGCGCTCCAGGGGCAGCGCAACAAGCGCATCCTGTTCCTGCCCATGTCGGAGACCGTCCAGAACGGCAGCGAGATGGAGCGGCAGGAGTTCTCCTGGTCGAACTTCGAGTGGTACCTGGGCCAGTTCCGCAGGTGGGGCCTGGAGACGTTCCCCTTCTACTGGTCCTCCGGCCTCGGGCACGGCGACCTGGAGACGCTGTGGGAGCTTCTCCGCTGGTCGGAGGTCGTCATCTTCGGCGGCGGCCACAGCCTGACCGGCATGAAGCGCTACAAGAACCTCGGCTGGCAGTACGACGGCGAGTGGGGGAAGCTCGGTCGCATCCTCCACGAGCGCCGGGCGGACGGCCTCTTGACCGTCGGCTTCTCCGCCGGCGCCGACCAGCTCTGCGAGTCCCTGTTCCGGCGCTCCTACGGCGACGAGATGGATGGCAAGGGCTTCGGCCTGGTGCGCAACACGATGGTGACGCTCCACCACGACTCGACCCGCAACGACGAGCTCGAGGGCGCGGCGCGCCAGTTCCCCGATCACATGCTGTTCGGGCTGCCCAACGACTCCGGCCTCAACCACGACTTCGGCGTGCTCCCCTCGGGCAACCTCTGGCAAGCCTACGAGTTCGTCGTCGACACCTCGTGGGACGAGCCGAGCGACGCCTTCCACATTCGCACCCGCATGGGCGCCAAGGTTGAGCACGTCGATCGCCACGGCCAGCACTGGGGCTTCGGCGGCGGCGACCTCCTGGTCCGCGTGGAGTCGCCCGACAGCGGCTTCCGCGAGGCGTGGATGCGATGCGGCGGCGACTGGCTCCACTACGGCAGCCGCCAGCCCAGTCGCTATCACTCCGCGGAGCAGATCCTCGCCGATCACTGAGAGTCGGTCCCCCTCCGCGCTCCCGCGGCCCCTGCGCTCCGCTGGCGCTGCGCGGCGAGCGGGCCTCAGTCCATGTGCTCCGCGTCGAGCGTGGACAGGTCCACCCAGGGGTGCTTTCGCGCCTCGTACACCGAGAACACGGGCGGCCCGATCGTCGGGTCCGCGAAGGCGCCCAGCGGGATGACCACGAAGCCCGGCACGCGGCCGAGCTCGTAGGCGACGGTGGCCCCGCACGTCGGGCAGAAGCGGCTGGTGATGACGCCGCCGCTGTCGCCGGTGCGCGACCACGACGTCGACGGGCCCTCCACCGACACCTTGTCGGCGGGCCATCGCGCCTGCGCGCCGAACACGCTGCCGGTGCGGCGCTGACACTCCAGGCAGTGGCAAAGGGAGATGCGCACCGGCGCGCCCACCGCTCTCGCCGTCAGCGCCCCGCAGCCGCACGCTGCCTCGTGGATCTTCGTTTCGACGCTCATCGCGTGCGGAACACCGCGCCCTCCTTGGCTGGGATCTCGAGCGTCACCTTGTCTCCGCGCGCGGTCATGGCGCCCGCGCCGAAGACCAGGTCGGCGCGCTCGCCCACGCCGGCGATCGGCACCACGGCGGTCGCGTCCTCGTCGGTCATGTTGATCGCGACGACGTAGCTCATGAAGTCGTCCGAGCGGCGAAAGGCGAGCACGGCGTCGCTGTCTGGCGCGAGGATCTCGGCCTGGCCCACGCCCCACACCGCGCGGCCGCGGCGCAACCCGAGCAGCTCGCGGTAGTAGGTGAGCGTGGAGGCGTCGTCGCCCTCCTCCACCGCGCGGTGCGTCAGCTCGGGCGCTTCGCCAAAGGCGAGCCACGGGGTGCCGGTGGTGAAGCCGAAGCCGGGCCCGCCGTCCCACAGCATCGGCGTCCGCTGGCGGTCGCGCACGTCGATGAGCTGCTGGTCGCCGGGCCGCAGGCCCAGCTCCTCGCCGTAGTAGATGACCGGCGTGCCCTTCATCGTCATCTGGATGAGCGCCGCGCGGCGGTGGCGCGTCTCGTCGTCGAGCGAGGAGGCGATGGCGCGCTGCACGTCGTGTGAGCCGATGACCAGCGCGTCCTGCGCGCCGGGGGGGTAGCTGGCCAGCGTCTCCCCGAAGACGATCTCCAGGCTGTTCGCGGTCTGCGAGTTGAAATAAAGCCCCCAGAAGTAGCCGTAGGCGAAGTCGAACGCGAGGTGAAACATGTCGCCGCCGTCGCCGAAGTAGGGCGACGCGTCGGTGAGATCGCCGGGCTCGGCGAGGAGCACACGCCCCGGGTAGCCGTCGACCAGGTCGCGCAGCTGGCGGATGTAGTCCCTGGTCGGTTCGAGCAGCTCGCACTCGTCGGCCGACTCGTGGAGCAGGCCGATGACGTCGCAGCGGAAGCCGTCGACCCCTCGGTCGAGCCAGAACCTGGCGACGTCGAGCGTCGCTTCGACGACCTCGGGGTTGCGGTAGTCGAGGTCCGGCTGCTCCGGGTAGAAGCGGTGGAAGTAGTACTGCCCGCGCGTCTCGTCGAACTCCCACGCCGAGTCACCGAACACCGGGCTCTGCGTGCCGCAGCCGTTGTCCGCGGTGCCGGCGGTGTCGCTCCAAACGTACCAGTCGGCCCTGGGGTTCTCGCGGTCGCTGCGCGACTCCGCGAACCACGCGTGCTGATCGCTGGTGTGGTTGAGGACGAGATCGATGATGACGCGCATGCCTCGCTCGTGCGCCGCGGCGAGGAACGCGTCGAAATCGGCGTCGGTGCCGTAATCGGGGTTGATGCCCTGGTAGTCGGCGACGTCGTAGCCGGAGTCGAGGAACGGCGTCGGCATGATGGGCATCAGCCAGAGCGCGTCGACACCCAGCTCCGCCAGCGCGTCGAGCCGCGAGGTGAGTCCGCGGAAGTCGCCGACGCCATCGCCGTCCGAGTCCTGGAAGGAGCGGACGAACACCTCGTAGACGACTGCGTGGCGGTACCAGTCGGGCCCGGCGAGCAGCGCCGCCCTCTCAGCGTCCCAGTCCTTCTCGGGCAGCGCCGCCGGTGCGCCCCCGCCCTGGGCGGAGGTCTCGTCGCCCCCGCAGGCGAGGGCGGCGAGCGCGGCGAGGAGCAGGAACGCGGCGCCGAGCGCCCTTTGCACCGAAGACATCGGCCTCCGACCCTACCCGACTCCGGTCGGTTCCGGCATCGCCGCAGTGGGTGTATCGTCCTCGGAATGAAGACGCCGTCCATGCTTCTCCTGGCCGCGTGCGGCCTCCTCGTCGCGCTCCCCTCCTGCAAGAAGAAGAAGGAGGACGACGAGTCGGCATCGACGGCGACACCGGTGGCGCCCGTGCCTGTCGCCCCGCCTGTCGCGCCCGCGCCCGATCCCAACGCCGTCGCCGCGCCCGCGCCCGGCACGCCGGCGCCCGGCACCGATCCGGCGGCGCCCACCGGCAAGGAAGTGAAGCGCTACCCGACCGAGACGCCCGTGGGCAACGCCACCGTGCGCGCGGTCGTGCCCTTCAACGTCTACCGCGAGGCCGACCTCCAGTCGGAGAAGCTCGCGGGCATCGCCCAGGGCACGTTCGTCAACGTCAAGTCGACCTATCAGAACTGGATCCTGGTCGAGTACCCCAGCGGCGTCGGCGAGATGTCGCCGGGCTGGGCGCCCATCCCCAACCTCAGCGACCGCCGGCTGGCGGCCGCCACCGAGAAGGACCTGAAGGACCCGCGCTGGAACGGCGGCCGCCCGTCGGAGGAGCCGATCGAGCGCCCCGACACCAAGCGCCCCGGGGGGAGGAAGGTCGTCCGCCCGCGCGAGCGGGACCGCCGCTAGCCGCAGCGCGCCGCCGCCTCGGACGCGAGTGCATCAGCCTGCCGCGGTGCTCAGCCGGCCGCGGTGCATCATCCAGCGGCGGTGCTCAGCCGGCGAGCTCAGCCCTCGTCGGGCTTGGCCTCGGCCGGGGCGCCGCCCTCGGCGGCCTCCCCCATCGAGCGGGCGATGCGGGCCTGACGGGCCGCCTCGTGCCGCTCGTCGAGCGTCGCCCGCAGCGCGCGCAGGTCGAAGCGCTCCGGCTTGTCCGCCTCGCTCGCCATGACGCGCACGATCTCGTCGACGCGCGCGCGCGGCGTCTCCGGGATCTGCAGCGCGGCGCCGAGCTGCTCCAGCGCATCCTTCTGCGGGGCTGACGTGTGCCCATCGACCGCAGCGATCCACGAGGCGACCGCGTAGACATAGAGGCGGTCGGCCTTCGACATCCCCATGCGATCGATCTCGCCGATCTCGACCTTGCTCTTCGTCGCCGCCTCGATGGACTGCACCTCGTCGTCGGCCAGCCCCTCTTCCACCGCGGTGCGGACGATCGCGTCCGCCGCCGCCCTGGTCAGCTGACCGTCGGCCCAGCCGACCGCAGCCAGCGCGATGTAAACGTCCCGCCCCAGGATCGGATTCGTCGCCACGGGGGTAGGGTACCAGCTCAGCTGTCCTTGGCGCGCGCCCTGAGCTCGGCGGGCGTGCAGCGAAACCAGCGGCGGAAAGCGCGGTGGAAGGCGGTCGCGTCGGAGAAGCCGAGCAGGCTGGCGACGTCGGCGCCGCCCAGCTCCGGATCCCGCAGGTAGCGTCCGGCGAGCTCGGCCCGCACCTCGTCGAGCAGTGCCCCGTGGCTGGTCCCCTGCTCGCGCAGCCGGCGGGACAGGGTCCGCACGCTGGTCCGGAGCTGCTTGGCGGTCTGCTCCGCGGTCGGCGACCCGCGGCGCAGCCCGTCGCGGAGCACCCCGCGGACCTTGCGCGCCAGCGAGGCGCCGGTCGACAGCCTGGCGATGGCGTCGACCGCCCGCCGCTCGAGGTGCTCGGCGAGGGCGGGTCGCGACGATCGCAGACGCGCAGGCAGGTGGCGGGCGTCGATGGCGATGCCGTTGCGCGCGGCGCCGTGGCGCAGCGTTGCCCCCAGGATCCGCTCTGCCTCGCGTAGATCGGCGCCGGGAGCTGCCGCGCGAAGGTGCACCTCCAGCGGGACCGACGGGTCCTCCAGCGAGCCGCGGAGCACGCGCGTCCATGCCGAGGCTGAACTCCACGAACAGGCGGCAGCTCTCCACCGCCGGCGGGAACGCGAAGGCCAGGGTCACCGATCGACCCGGCCCGCGCTCCAGCGCGACGCGCGTCCCGTCGTCGACGATGGCGTAGTAGCGCTCCAGCCGCGCGAACGCCTCTCGCACGTCGCAGCTGGACGCGACCAGCTGCAGCATCAGGTACTCGGTGACGTCGGGCAGCAGCTCGATGTGCAGCGGATGAATCACCTCGAGTGCGCGGATCGACACCAGCGGGTCGCCGGTCACCTCGCCGGCCCGGTTCCACAGCGCGGCGGCGCGAGCGTGCGACAGGCGACCCTCGGGATCGCGCAGCTCCTCCGGGCGCAGGCCGACGCTCGCGATGACGGTGGCGACGTCGACGCCGACGGTGGCCAGGCGGGCGACGAGCGTGTGCGTCGCCCGCACCGAGAGGCCGGCGCCTCGACCGCCATCGTCGTCGACGATCTGCGGAGATGGACGCGACGCGGACGGCGGCTGCTTCATGCCCGGGCGGCATTCTAGGATCGGGCGGGCCTTCGCGGTACCTCGCGATCCCTCTCGATCCATCGCGATCCCTGACGCGGCCGGCGGGCTCGGTGTCCTTCCGGCCCGCCCTCTGGGCTATGGTCGAGGGCGTTCGCACCCTCACCCCATGGCGAAGCCCCTCGATCTCATCGACGAATCGTCGGACGGCGAGCCGCCGCGCGACCCGGTGCTGCAGCCCTGGGTCTTCGCGGAGCGCTACGAGATCCGCGCGCTGCTGGGCGTCGGGGGGATGGGCAGCGTCTACGAGGCGCTCGATCGCGATCTCGACGAGGTGCTGGCGCTGAAGATCATGAAGCGCGAGCTGTCGACGCAGCCCGATCTGGTCGATCGCTTCCGCCGCGAGGTGCGCCTCGCCCGCCGCATCACCCACCGCAACGTCGTGCGCGTCTACGACGGCGGCGAGTCCGGGGGGACGCGCTACTTCACGATGGAGCTGGTCCTTGGCCGCTCCCTGGCGGCCCTGCTGGAGGAGGGCCCGCTGCCGGTCGATCAGCTGGTCGCGCTCTCGCTCGACCTCGCCTCCGGGCTCGCCGCGGCGCACGAGGCGGGCGTCATCCACCGCGATCTGAAGCCCGACAACGTGGTGGTGACGCCCGAGGGGCGCGCCGTCCTCACCGACTTCGGGATCGCGCGCACCGCGGCCACCGAGGTCGGCGTGCGCACCATGCAGGGGATCGGGACGCCGGCCTACATGGCGCCGGAGCTGCTGCTGGGGACGGTGACCGCCGGCGATGATCTCTGCGACGTCTTCTCCCTCGGGTGCGTGCTGTTCGAGGCGGCCACCCAGCAGTTCCCGTGGGAGGGCCCGAATCCCTTCAAGATGGCGGAGCGGCGCATCCTGGGCGACGCGCCGGAGGCGAGCCTGCACCGCGGCGACCTGCCGCCGGAGCTGGTGGCCGCCATCCGCGCCTGCCTGGTGCGCGATCCCAGCCACCGGATGCCGTCGGCGCTCGCGCTCCGTTCGGCCCTGGCGTCGATCGCGCAGCACGCGGGCCGGCCGGTGCAGCGCCACGGCACCCCGGGCTTTCGCCGGCACAGCCCGCAGCTCGTCGCTCCGCCGCGGGCGCAGACCACGCGGGTCGCGGTGCTCCCCATCCAGGCGGTGGGCGCGGCGGACGACGATCACCTGGCGGATGGGCTCACCCGGGCGATCGCCTCCGCTCTGTCGCGCGCCCCCGTCGTGGACGTGACCCCCTCGGCGGTGGCGGCGCGGCTCACCGAGCGCTCGCGCCGGGCGGCCACCGCGCGCGAGCTCGGCGTCCAGGTGGTGGTCGAGGGGACGTTCGCTCGCGCCGGCGCCACCGTGCACGTCGCTGCGCGCGCGTTCGCGCTCCAGGATCACTACCCCCTGTGGTCGGCGCGCTTCACCTGCGACGTGGGCGATCTCTTCACCATCGGCGACGCCATCGCCGGCGCGGTGGCCCGGGCGGTGAGCACCCCGCGCGATCCCGGCGCCCCCGCCGGCCCGTCGGAGCCGCAGGCGGCTGATCGCGCAGCGCGCGCACGCCGCGCCTACCAGGACTTCCGCGTCGAGGGCGCGGCCGAGGCCGTCCAGCTCTACGAGGAGGCGCGCGGTCTGGCGCCGTCCGACCCCGGGGTGCTCGCCGGCCTCGCCCTCGCGCACTTGCGGCTCGCGCTGTTCCGCGGGAGCGACCTCGATGCCGCGCGCAACGCGGTCCGCAAGGCGGGGGCCATCGCGCCCGATCACCCCGAGGTGCGCGTGGCGCGCGCGACGCTCGCCCTGCAGGACAACGATCCTGTCTCGGCGGTGCGCGATCTGGTTCGCGCGGTGAGCCGCGCGCCCGGGCTGGGCGAGGCGCACGGCCTGCTGGGCCGCGTGCTGCTGGAGACCGACGTGATCGATCGCGCCATCAAATGCTTCGACGGCGCGCTGGCGCTGGATCCCGATCTCCACCTGGTGCGGCGCGATCTGGGCCGCGCGCGCGCGCTGCTCGGCGAGTGGGACGAGGTGGAGCGCATCGCCGCCGCCGAGCCACCGCAGAACGCCACCGCCGCGTGGCTCGATCGGGCCCGCGCTGTTTTATGGCGAAGAGACAGATATGGCGCGCGCCGCCTCCTCGCCGGGATGCCGGCCGACCGTCCGGCCACCGGCGCCCTGGCGCTGGCCCACGCCCTCATCGACCTGGTGGCGAACGGCACCTCGCCCCACGGCGCCGCGGCCTTCGTGGAGCTGTCGCTCCACGGTCAGGGCTCGCCCCGGCGAGAGGCCTTCGTCGCCCAGATCGACGCCGAGGTGGCGGCCTTCCAGGAGCGGCGCGAGGCAGCCCAGGCCGCCATCGCCTCCGCCGCCGCGGCCGGCCTCACCGATCTGGCGTGGCTGCGCCGCTGCCCCCTCTTCGGCGACCTGCGCGAGAGCCCCCCGGTGCGCATCGCCATGCGCGAGGTCGGCGCCGTCGCCGCCCGCGTCCGCGAGGCCTTCTTCGACGATTGAGTGGGGTCGCTCAGGTCGGCTCGGCCGCTCGCGCGCGCTTCCACCAGTCGCCGTCCCACTCGTAGAGCGGCTTCCGGTACCCCTCGGGGAAGGTGCGCGGCGCCGGCTGATTCCCCCGCTGGCGGCCGAGGCGGCGGCGCCCCTCGCCCCGGCCGGCCAGCCCGCGCCCGCTGCCCCGCCTGCCCCCGGCGCGCCGTCGGGCGGCGTTCCCTCGCTCGCTGGCCATCGTCGGCTTCGGCGTGGGCGTCCGGGGACTCGTCCTGGGCGGGGACCGACGCGCTCCTCCTGGCGGGGGACGACGAGCCGCGCCCCGCCCGCCCGGTCGGTCGAGCCGGTCGTCGGGCTTGCCCACCCTCGGAGCGCGCGGGCGCTTCTAGGTCGTCGAGAGTCGAGGGCGAGCGACCCTCGCCCGCACCCCGCGGGCACCTCGCCCGTCATGCGCAGATGGCCGCGGACACGAGGTTTAGCCCTCGCACCGCGGCAAGTTGCCGCGGCGCGTCGTGGAAGATCCGTGACGAGTCATCGGCCGCGTGTTAGGTGGCGCGGGCTTTTCGTACCGCGTCGCCGCACCGCGCATTTCAGCGCGGACGCGGGCGATGTCCTCCAGGAGATGATCATGTCCCTCGGTCGTCCGCCCAGGCAGCTCGTCACGCTCGCCGCCTGGTTGTTCGCCGCGCTGGCCTTTGCGCTCAGCGCGCTTCCCACCACCGTCTTCGCGCAGGGGGCGGCAAAGGCCGCCGACCATGGCGCGGGTCACAAGGTCGGGGGCGAGGCGAACATCATCCTGCCGGACCTCTCGACCACGCAGATGCTCGGGACCGACGGCAAGACCCTCCTCATGGGGGGTCTGGTCGTCTGCGCTCTCGGTCTGCTCTTCTCGCTCATCTCGTTCAGCCAGCTGAACAAGATGCCGGTCCACAAGTCGATGCGGGAGATCAGCGAGCTGATCTACGAGACCTGCAAGACGTACCTGATCACGCAGGGCAAGTTCATCCTCCTGCTCGAGCTGTTCATCGGCGCGATCATGGTCGTCTACTACGGCGTCTTCGTCGGCTTCCCGGCGCAGAAGGTCGTGGTCATCCTGTTGTTCAGCCTGGTCGGCATCGCCGGCAGCTACGGCGTCGCCTGGTTCGGCATCCGCGTGAACACGTTCGCCAACTCGCGCACGGCGTTCGCGAGCCTCGAGGGCAAGGCGTACGCGGTCTACGCGATCCCCCTCAAGGCCGGCATGAGCATCGGCATGCTCCTCATCAGCGTGGAGCTCTTCCTCATGCTGATGATCCTCATCTTCGTGCCGGGCGACTACGCCGGCCCCTGCTTCATCGGCTTCGCCATCGGCGAGTCGC
>JBKJLX010000716.1:0-3584 GCA_046596645.1 Polyangiaceae bacterium | reverse complement strand
CGAAGCTGCGGCGGGTGGCGCTGGAGCGCATCCCGCTCCTCGCCCCGCTGCACGAGACCTTCATCACGCCGGTCGCGTCGCCGTCGCTCGACCCCGACGTGTGGTCGCAGGTGCCCCGGCGCGACCGGCGTGATGAAGGTCTCGTGCAGCGGGGCGAGGAGCGGGATGCGCTCCAGCGCCACCCGCCGCAGCTTCGTCAGCGCGGTCGAGAGGACGTCGTACTCGATCTGGTTGGCGTTCCCGAAGAGCAGCAGCTTGCCGATGGCGTAGCCGTCGGCGACGTCCCACCGCTCCGGCGTCATCCCCATCTCCACGTACCCGGGGGGCAGTGCGCGCGCGCCGCCCGCCACCTCCTCGACGAAGCGGTTCACCCCCGCGGTCCACGCGACCGCGAGATCGTGCAGCGCCGGCTGCTCCTTCTCCGTGAGGGCCGCGCCCTCGCGGCCCCAGCGCGGGATGTCGACGACGCGCACCAGCTCGTCGTCGCCGGCGCGTGGCTCGCCGAAGACCTCCGCCGAGCGACCCAGCGCGCGGCGCCGCGTCAGGTCCATCTGGAACAGGCGCTCGTGCGCTTGCATGTAGCCGGAGCCGAAGAAGGCGTCGGCGTCGGTCTGCGCGTAGACGTGGAGCATGCCGCTGGTGTCGCGGCGCACCTCGATCGGCGCCGAGAGGCCATCGAAGGGGCACGGGTTGCGCGCGCACACCGGGGCGAGCTGCTCCTCCCCGACGCAGGAGAGCGCCGCTGCAAGGGGGAATATCGGCAGGATCGTCAGGAGCGCGAGACCGTGGCGAGGCGCCGTCGACATGGGGGCGAGAGACTATCCGGGGGGGATACCCTCGGGCGGATGACCGCTGACGGAGGGCGAGACGCGCTGGCAGCCTGGGACGCGGCGACCGACGCCCGCGGGCGCGCTCGCCGTCCCCTGGCGGCGCTGCTCCTCGGCCACGGTGCGGGCGGCGATCACCGCGCGACGCTCCTCGCCGAGCTGGCGCGGCGCCTGGCGGTGCGGGGTGTGGCGGTCGGTCGATTCGACTTCGACTACCGGGCCGTGGGCAGGAAGCTGCCCGATCCCATGCCGCGGCTGGAGGCCGCCTACGAGCGCGCCAGCGCCGAGGTCAGCGCCCGCGCTCCCTCCGTCCCCCTCTGGATCGGCGGCAAGAGCATGGGGGGACGGGTCGCGACCCACCTCGCGGCGCGCGGCGCTCCCTGCGCCGGGCTGGTGCTCCTCGGGTACCCGCTGCACCCTGCGGGCAAGAAGGACCGCCTGCGCGACGAGCACCTCCCGCAGGTGACCGCGCCGATGCTGTTCGTGCAGGGTACGCGCGACGAGCTGTGCGATCTGACCCTGCTCGCACCGGTGCTGACGCGGTGTGGCGACCGAGCGCGCCTCCACGTCGTGGAGGACGGCGACCACTCCCTGGAGGTGCGCCGGTGCTCCGGACGCTCGCGGGAAGATGCCCTCGGCGAGATCGCGGACGTCGTCGCCGGGTTCATCCTCCCCGTCGGCGGGCAGCGCAGTGGGGGGCGACGCGCTCCGGTGTGAGGCGCGATGCCACGCGACCTCGGCGTCAGGCGGCCTTCCCTCGCGACGGTCCGTGCCGTCTGCTGCGGCAAACGGAAGGATTTCCGCACGTCCCGCGTCGGCCGGTCGCCGTTCGCGACGCGGCACGCCTCTGGCTATGGGTATCGCCAGGCAGCCACCCTGCCGGGAGATCACGATGAAGTGCTTCGACGTGATGAAGAAGGCTCAGCCGAAGTGCTGGACCACCGATCTGATCCAGCTCGTCGCCGAGCGGCTGCGTGTCAACCGGGTGCAGTTCCTTCCCGTGTGCGACGACCAGGGTCAGGTCGTGGGGATCCTCGGTGACCACGATCTCGTGGTGCGCGTCTTGGCCGAGCGTCGCAAGCCCGAGTACACCACCGCCGCCGACGTCATGTCGCCCGTGGGCATCTGCTTCGCGAGCGACGACATCGAGGTCGCCCGCAAGGTCGCCCGAAGGTTCACCGACGCGCCGATCGTCTGCACGGACGCCATCGGTCGCCCGGTTGGCATCCTGATGCCGAGCGACCTCCAGCGCGGCATCACGCTGCGCCCGCCCCCCGCCCGCGCGGCCTGAAGAAGTGTCACGAACGCGCCGACCCAGCGGATGGGCGGTCGAAGGGGACACATCAGTTTGTTCCGAGAGGGCCGTGGCTGCGCTGGCTGCGCCGGGCCCTCCCAAACTCCGCTGGGGCCCCACACCCACCCGCTCGCTCCGCGGTGAGCTCGGATGCGCCGGGTGACGCCCCGCCGGTCTGCATCCTTGCATAGGAGCCATACCGAGGTTGACCGCTGCGCGTGCTGCGCTGCGCTCCGCGGAGTCGAGCCCCTCACTTCCGAAGGCCCCACCCGCCGCTGCGACGCCGGCCACGATGCCGGAGCGCGACTCGACGCCCCGCTGACGCGAGGGATCGGCGGCCGGGGTCGACGGTCCGATCCGAGTGGTGACTCGCGGGCTCTGGAGACCGAAGGCGGCTGAAGCACGCGGAGGGTGCTGCCGAGGGAGCTGCGCGGCTTCGAGCTTCTCACGCAGCAGCGAACGCCGAGGCGATCGGGGCAGTCGACCGCCAACACCCTTGATCTCGTCCGCTCTCGTGTCGGCGCGGCGAAGTGCCCGCTCGAAGATCTTCCTATTGCACCCGCGATCGTCACCGCGCGAACGTGCCGAGCATGCAAGAGGAGGCATCGCCGCAGCGCGCCGGGCGCGACCACGGGTGGCGCAGCGATCCTCGGCGTGTGGGCATGCGCCCTCGCGATGCTGCTCGCGTCTCCGTGTGCTCACGCGCAGCAACAGCCTGACGAGCCCCTCCTCGTGGGCGGCGGCCGCATCCGGCTGCCGCCTCTCGCGGCTCCGCCTCCCGCTCTCACGAGGCGCGAGCGGTTCGAGCCGATCACCGATTGCACGTTCACGGAGAACCATGAGTCATCTGGCGTCAGGTCGTTCAAGTCTCGTCGCCATGGCGTTCATCGTCGTGCTCGCTGCCGGCTGCGGCGACAGCAGCAGCGGGAGCGGCGCGGGAGGGGGCGGCGGCAACTCGGGATCGGGCAGCGGCCCATCCGCCGAGGACGGTGTCTGCTACTTCGAGCTCAGGAGCAGCTTCTTTTGCGATGACGGCCAGGTGGAGGTGGGAACCTGGGGAGTCTCGTGCAATCAGGACGCGAAATCCGACTGCAACTCCACCGTCTATGCGAGCGGCACGGAGTACCATTCCGGGTGCGACTGGGAGACCCAATTCCGCAACATCGAATGGATCTCCGCGAGCGAGTGCGCAGCGCGGCAGGAGGCCGGAGTCCTCCTCGCCAACGGGACGGAGTGCGCCTATCACCAGGACTGCAAGACCGGATGTTGCGGTAGTCCGCAGTCGGGCTCCGTGTGCGTGAACTGCGAGGAGATCACGAACGGCGGCACGACGAGCAGCACCGGGGGTGGCGACGATCCGTGCGGGCCGGGCACGGGCACCGTGAGCTGCGGGGGCGGCACCTGCTGCCCCGGCGACCACCCCGTCTGCTGCAGCGACGGCCTCTGCTACACGACCGACGCCG
>JBKJLX010000672.1:0-9496 GCA_046596645.1 Polyangiaceae bacterium | reverse complement strand
GTGCTGCTCTTCGAGATGCTGACCGGCCAGCTTCCGTTCCGCAGCAGCGACCGCGAGCAGCTCCTCGAGATGCAGCGGACCATGCCGGCGCCGCGACCGCGCGGCATCCGCGCCGACGCCCACCCGCAGGCGGAGTCGATCTGCCTGCGCCTCCTCGAGAAGGACATCCGCAAGCGGTACCAGGACGCCCACCATCTCCAGGAGGAGCTGAAGGCGCTGCAGCGCAGCCTGCCGACCAACGCCTGGAACCCGGACGAAGCGGGCGGCGATCAGGGCGCCGTGCCGCCGGCCCCGCCCCCGCCGGCGACCGCCGCGGTCACCGAGTGGGCGAACCGCGCCGCCATCCTCGCGCGGATGGTGTCGCGCGCGTACCCCAACGGGAACACCCCGCCGGACGTGACGGCCGCGCTGGGCAAGGCGTGGGATCTCGCGGCGCGCGCCAACCGGCTGGAGGGCGAGGTCTCGAGCTACACCAGGCGGCTCGACTCGCTGGAGCGCCGTGGTCGCGCGCTCCGCGCCGAGATCGGTCGAAAGGTCGAGGAGCTCGCGCATGAGGAGTCGCGCGTGCTTCGAGAGGCGACCTCCGACGGCGAGGACTGCGAGAAGGTCCGCAGCGAGATCTCGCTGGCCGAGCGCGGCGCCATCGCCGCGCGGCAGCAGGCGGATCTGGCGCTGCGCAGCGGGGCCGGCGACCCGGTGGTGTTCGAGCGCGCCGGCGCCGCCTCGGCGACGCTGACCGCCAAGAAGGAGCAGCTGGGGCGCTACGAGGCTAAAAAGGCGTCGCGGGAGGCGACCGCCCGCGATCTGCGCAAGCAGATCGAGGACCTGCGCAGCCAGCTCGGCCGCTACGCCGAGGCGCTGGAGGAGGACCTCGCCAGCTGGCGCGAGAAGGTCGGCCTGCGCACCCGTGAGGGGCTCTCCTTCGAGAAGTCCTTCAGCGACGCCTGCAACGGCCTGCTCGCGCACCTGCGCGGCAAGCCGGAGTGCCGCGATCTGATGACACAGATCATGGCCCAGCCGCCGATCCTCGCCGAGATCGGCCAGCCTCCGCCGAGCAGCGCCGGCACCACCCAGTCCGGCCCGCGCGAAGTCGGCTGAGGCGGCCGCGCGGAGTTCGGGTCTCCAGCTCTGGGAGGTCTGGAGACGCTGTGGCGCTTCGAGTCGAGGAACGGCGCGCTCGTCGAGCGCGTCCTCGCAAGCGCACGCGCTGTCACGGAGGAGACTCGGTCGTGCGCTGACCCAGCCGCGGGACCGTGGAACGCCTCGCTCGCGCGCCGGGGTGCGCGTCGAGCAGCACGCGCGCCATGACGCGGCGATCGCCGCATGCATCGGGTGCTCGACGCCGTGAGGACGGCTCGCCGTCACCACGCCGGGCGAGCTAGGCCGGCAGCTTGGCGCCGAGGAAGCTCTGGAGCTTGACCAGGTTCTTCTCGTCGCGCGAGAAGGACGGCGCCTCGTAGCTGGCGGCCCAGCTGCGTAGCTCCTGCAGGAACGCCGCGCGGCGCGCGGGGTCGGCGACGATCTCGTCGACGCCGTAGCCGCGCGCGGCGCCGGCGGTGAGGGTGCCCACGTAGCGGGACAGGCGCTCGTGATCGGCCTCGCCGAGGAGCTCGGCGATCAGGTTCGACCCGCCGCCCAGGCGCGCTGCGACCGGGTGGGTGGTCGACAGCTCCGGCGAGGTCTCGCACGCCTGGCGGCAGGCCTCGCGCAGGACGAACGCGTCGTCGAGGTAGCCCAGGTCCTCGATGCCGTCGGGGATGAGGTCGAGCGACTTGAACAGGTAGGTCAGGCCGGCGCCGACCAGCTTCCGCGCGGACTCCGACGCCTCGGCGTCGTCCAGCGTGGAGGAGAGGTCCACCGCGTCACGCGCCAGGGAACGGAGCCACTCGGGGAAGGTGTCGAGGCAACGCGTGGAGAGGTCGGACATGGGGGAGTCTCCGGTGGGACCGATCAGCTGTTGACGAGAAAGCCGATGAGAAAGCCGACGACCAGGCAGCCGGCGCCGACCGCGCCTACCACCCACCACGGCGCGCCCAACGGGGGAGCCGCGACGATGTCGATCTGCGGCGCGGTGCTACCGCCCTGGAGCGTGGTGGGCACCGCCGGCACCATCGATCCCGCGCTGTGGTGCGTGGAGATGGCGGACGGCGGCGGGGTCGACATAGGGCGCGGCGCCTGCACCATGGCCTGCATCGCCCCAGGGGAAGCGTAGGTCTGCGGGGCCGCCGACACGGGCGCGGGCGAGCTGTAGCCGCCGCCGTGGATCGAGATGGCGGGCCCGCTCGCGTGGTTCGAGCTGGCGCCGTGCGGCGTCGGCTGCTGGTGGCCGTAGGGCGCCTGGTGCTGGCCGTGCGCCGACGGCGCCGCCGGGATCTGCGAGAAGGCGGGCAGCGCGACGGTGCCCCAGTTGCGGGCGACCTGGCTCGGCGCCGGCGCGCTCTGCGACGGGCCCTGCGTGGACTGGACCAGCGACTGCGCCATCTCCTGCGCCGACTGGAAGCGCTGGTTGGGGTCCTTGGCGAGCGCGCGCGCGAAGAAGGGGTCCCACGACGCGAGCTGGGGCGCGACCGCCGAGATCGGGGTCACCGGCTGGGTCAGCACCGCGGTCAGCCGCGCGAACTCGTTGTCGGCGGGGAACACGTCCTTCGCCGTCAGCATCTCGAAGAGCATGACGCCGACCGACCACAGGTCGCTGCGCGGGTCGACGCCCTTGGCGTTCTTGATCTGCTCCGGGCTCATGTAGCCGGGCGTGCCGAGGAGGACCCCGGTGCGCGTCTTCGAGCCCATCCCGCCGGCGCCGTCCATGATCTTGGCGATGCCGAAGTCGAGCACCTTGACCGTGAACTGCCCGCGCCCGTCATCGACCAGGAACACGTTGTCCGGCTTCAGATCGCGGTGAACGATGCGCTGCTGGTGCGCGGCGGTGAGGGCCTGCAGCATCCCGTAGACGATGGGCGCCGCCTGCTCCGGCGTCAGCAGCTTGCGGTCGTGGATGTACTGGGAGAGCGGCTGGCCGCGCAGCAGCTCCATGACCAGGTAGGGCGTGCCGTCCTCGGCCCGCCCGTGCTCGAAGATCTGCGCGATGTTGGGGTGCCCGAGCGACTGGCAGGCCTGCGCCTCGGCGAAGAAGCGCTGGAGGATGCTCTCTTCACCGACGAACTCGGGGTGGAGCACCTTGAGCGCGCGCGCGCCCTCGCCGTTGGTGCCGTGCGCCTCGTAGACCGCGCCCATGCCGCCCTCGCCCAGCAGGCGCGTGATGCGCCAGCGCCGGCTCAACGTGGCGCCGACCAGCTGCTGTGCCGGGCTCTGGTCCATGGCTCGGGGGCAATCTACGCGAACTTCGTGTCCGTTGCGGCACCTGACGGCGACGCGAGGGAATCACGGGGGCCCGGCCTCCGGCGGTGGTGCCTCCTCCACGGAACCGTGGCGCGATGCCTCCACCACCACGGGGCAGGCCCGCCGCGGCGTGAGGAACACCTCGCTGCGACCGGGCGCGCCGGCGAGCACCTCGTAGGCGGCGAGGCTGCCCAGGACGCGCTTCGTGTAGAGCCGCGTCTCCCGGTAGGGGATGGTCTCGACCCAGAGATCGAAGTCGAGGTCCGGCCGCTCGGCGCACCAGCGATCCACCGCGAGCGGCCCGGCGTTGTACGCCGGCACCGCGAGCAGCGGCGCGTGCGCGAAGCGCGCGCGGAGGTGGGCGAGGAAGCGCGCGCCGAGGCGGGTGTTGACCTCGGGCTCCTGCAGCGACTCGTCATCGTGCGGCAGGCCGAGCGGCCGCGCCATCTTCGCGGCGGTCGGCGGCATCAGCTGCAGGAGGCCGCGGGCGCCCGCGCGGGACAGCGCCGTGGGGGCGAATGCCGACTCCTCGCGCATGATGGCGTAGAGCAGCGGGGCCGGCGTCCCCGCCTCGCGCGAGGCGCGCGTCACCTCCTCCACCCAGGGCCGCGGGAACGCGAGCTCCCACGCGCCGCGCGCGGGGGCCACCGGCCACGCCGACAGCCAGGCGTCGAGCTCGACGATCGCGGGGCGCGCTTCGGTCTCGGTGGCGCCGCGCAGCACCGCGTGCGCGCGGACGCCGTCGGCCCGCCCCAGGAGCTGGGCCGCGGCCCAGCGCAGCCCGGGGCTGGCGGTGCGGGCGGCGAGTCCCAGCCCGTCCAGCTGGGCCTCGGCGGCGACGCCGTCGCCGACCGCCGCCAGCACGGCCGCGCGCGCGAGCGCCGGCGACGCCAGCTCGGCGTCCGTCGGATCGGGCATGGGCCGCGAGGCGCGCCCGCGCGCCGCCGCGGCAGCGAGCGCCTGTCCGCCGGCGCCGGGCGCGATCTCCTCCAGCCGGGCGTGCGCGAGCGCCGCGTAGTACCCGACCGGGGCGCCGAGCAAGACCGCCTCGTACGCGGTGCGCGCCGCGGCCCGATCGCCGAGCGCCCCGCGCGCACGCCCGAGAAAATAGTCGAACCGGCCCGCGCGCAGGTAGCTGCGCTCGTGCGTGGCCGCGCGCGCGCGCTCGAGCAGCGGGATGGTGTCGACCCAGTGGCCCTCGAGCGCATCGGCGAGGACCACGTGAAAAGGCGCGTCGCCGATCACGTCCCCCGCGGCGAGCGACGTCATCGCCTCCAGGGCCATGGCGCGCGCACCCGCACGGTCACCGAGCTCGAGCATCGCGCGCACCCGCTCCACCCGGGCGTCGTCGGCGAGGCGGCTCGTGGGGTGCTCGCTCTCGACCCGCGCGAAGCGGACCCGCGCCTCCTCGTGGCGCTGCGCCGAGGCCGAAGCCTTGGCGGCGGCGAACAGGACCTCGACCGCCCCGTCGCCACCCCGGCAGAGATCGATGGCGACGCCGTACGCCTCCGCAGCCTCGGCGCGACGCTTCACCTCGCCCAGCGCCTCGCCACGGAGCCGCCACAGCTCGCAGCTCGCCAGCGATCGATCGCGCGCCGCCGGGTCGCGCGCCAGCCGATCGAGCGCCGCGACGGCGGCGCGCGGCTCGCGCGCGCGGAGCTTGGCGCGCGCCGCGTCGGTCCTCGAACCGAGCGGGCCGCCGGCCGCGCTGGCGCGTGCGTCGCGCGGCAGCGTGTCGAGCGCGCGCTGGGCGAGGGCGTGCGCCTCGGCCGCCGAAGAGCCGTGGGCCGCGCCGAGCACCTTGCGCGCGACGCGCGCGGCGGCGAGCGCACGGGCCTCGCCCGGTCGCGCGGTGAGCGCTCCGAGGACGCGGAGCGCGGCCTTGGCCCACCCGGGCGGCCGCGGCGTGCGATCGATCCACGCCTCGAGCGTCTCCGCCCCGCGCTCCGCGTCACCGGCGCGGATCAGCGCCTCGGCGTGGAGGGAGGCGAAGCGAGGGTCGGCGCGATCGGCGGACGCGACCCCCTCCAGCACACGCAGCGCCGCCGCGTGCTTGCCCGACTGCAGCGCGAGCGCCGCGATCTCGATCGCGGCCGCCGGGGCGAGGAGCGGCGAGATCGCGACGACGCGCTCGTAGGCGGCAATGGCGCCGGCAGGGTCGCCGCCGTCGCGCCGCAGGACCGCGCCGAGGAGGACCCAGCGCGCGCGCGCCTCCTCGTCGAGCCCGGTGGCCCGCGAGAGCACCTCCTCCAGGAGGCGCGCCGCCTCGAGGTGGGCGCCGCGCGCGCGCGCATCGCGCACCGCCGCGAGCCGCGGATCGTCGAGGGGTGCCGCGGGACGCGCGGCGTCGAAGCGCGGCGCTGGCCAGGTCGTTGGCTCGGCGGCGACGGCGGCTGTCACGAGCGACGGCGCCGGCGGCGCGATCTGCGCCGCGGAAGGTGTGGGCACGCGCGCCGGCGCGGGATCGGGCGAGCAGGCGACCAGCGTCACGGCGAGCGCCGCGAGCCGACCCCGGCTGCGATCCCGCGGCCGGGTCATCGCACCATCGTCCCCACGCCGTTCTCGGTGAACAGCTCGGCCACGACGTTGTGCGGAACCCGCTCGTCGATGAGGTGGACGCTCTCCACCCCGCCGGAGAGCGCGCGCACCACCGCGCGCACGCGCGACGCCATCGCAGGGTCGATGCCTCCGGCGCGAGCCCGCGCAAGGAGCGCGTCGGCCCCGATCTCGCTGATCAGCTCGCCGCCGGCGACGAGGCCGGGCGCGTCGCTCAGGTAGAGGAGCTTCGTCGCGCGGCAGGCGATGGCGAGCTCGGCGGCGATGGCGTCGGGATCGAGCGGCGAGGTCGCGGCGGCCGCCTCCGGCTGGGCCCAGGACGCGCACACCACCGGCACGTACCCCTTGGCCAGCAGCGTCTCCACCACGTCGGGATCGACGGTGGGCATGGGCGGCACCGAACCGCCGGCGAAGCGCGGCGCCCGCGGCCGCAGCAGGTTGCCGTCGGCGCCGGAGAGGCCGACCGCCCGGGCGCCGCTCCTCCCCAGGGCGGTGACCATCGCCTCGGAGTCGCCCTCCGCCTGGAGCAGGATCACCGAGAGCCCGACGGCGCCCAGCAGGCGGACGTCCCCCGCCAGCCGCTCCACCAGGTCGGCGCGCGAGGTCGTCGCCGGCCCGTAGCGGAGGACCGCGCGGGTGCCCGAGAAGCGCTCGATGAAGCCGAGCGCGGCCACCAGGATGTCCGCCTTGAGCTCGGGGGTCTTCGTCTCCAGCCTCGCGTCGCGCCGCACCGCGCCGCCCGGCCCGTCGGCGAGGACGGCCGCGTAGTCGGCGTTGATCCGCACGTAGTCGAGGGTCAGATCGCAGCCCCAGGCGGTCGCGTCGTGCTCGCCGTCGCCGAGCGCCACGTCCACCAGCACCTCTTCCCTCCGCAGGAGCACCTGCACCGCGTCGCGATCGAAATCGGTCGGCGCGCCCCCCTCGAAGAGGACGACGTCCTGCATCGCGATGCGCGCCCGGCGCGGCTCGACGTCGAGCCCCGCCTCGGCCGCCGCCGAGCCCAGCGCCGCCAGGACGCGCCCGAACGCGGGGTCGGCGCCGAAGAGGGCGGCCTTGACCAGGTTCGACGCCGCGATCGCCCGCGCCAGCGTGCGCGCCGTCGCCAGGTCCGCCGCCTGGCGCACGCGCACCACCACCAGCCGCCGCGCGCCCTCGCCATCGCGCGCCACCATGGCCGCCAGCTCGCAGCAGACGTCGCGGAGGGCGGCGACGAAGGCCCGCCCGCCCTCCGCGTCGAGGTCGTCGATGCGCGCGGCGCCGCTGGCGCCGTTGGCCAGCGCGAGCACCTGATCGTTGGTCGACGTATCACGGTCGACGGTCGTCATCTCGAACGACGCGGCGACCGCGGCGCGCAGCGCCGCGTCGAGGCACCCGGGCGCGACGTCGGCGTCGGTGAGGAGGAAGCCGAGGACGGTCGCCATCCTCGGGTGGACCATGCCGCTGCCCTTGGCGATGCCAAGGATCCGCACTGGCGTGCCGCCGACGAAGATCTCGCGCGACGCGAGCTTGGTCCCGGTGTCGGTGGTGAGCAGCGCCTCCGCCGCCGGCAGCGGGTCCTCGCCCAGGCCCGCGACCAGGCGCGGCATCGCCTCCTCCACCTTGTCGATGGGGAAGGGGATGCCGATGGCGCCAGTGGTGGCGACCAGCACCGCGTCGACACCGACCCCCAGCGCGGCGCCCACCGAGGCCGCCATGGAGGCCACGTCGGCGGGCTCGCGCGGGCCGGTCATGCAGTTGGCGTTGCCGCTCGCCGCGATCACGGCGCGGACGTGCGAGCTCGGCACGCGCCCGGCGCTCCACGAGACCGCGGCGGCGCGCCCGCGCGAGGTGGTGAAGCAGCCGGCGGCGACCGCGGGGCGGCTCGACACCACCAGCCCCAGATCGCGCCGCCGCACCTTGATGCCGGCGCACAGCCCGGCGAACGAGAAGCCGAGGGGTGTCGCGCGGATCACGTCGAACGGCGGCTTTGCACGGGCGCGGGCCCGCAGGAAGACGAGACCGGACCCGGAGGCGAGAAGCGCTGGGGGCAGCACGAGGGACGTGCGGGATTGCCGAGATCGCCTCGGCGAGGGCGCCAGGTCTCAGCCGGCGCAGTCGGCGGCAGTGGCGCACTCGAAGTACGCTTGGGCGGCCGCCGAGGGCTGGTCGCCTTCGAAGCACGGAGAGGATGACGCGCACACTCCGTCGCAAGCGCCACCGGGTCCGAACGCGGCCGCGGTCTCGTCGGGACAGGCCTCGGTCGCGCACACGGGATCGATGTCGATCGCGACCACCGTCTGCACGAGCTCGATGAAGCACGCCACGTCGGGATCGGCGGCGCACGCGCCGGCCTCGCATGCCGTCCCCGTGGAACCGGTGCAGTCGGCCGCGTCACGGCACGCGACGCACGCCCCCTCGACGCACCGTCCGAGCCCGGGAGCCACGCATTCGTCGTCGCCGGTGCACGCGGAGCACAGCGGCTCGTCGGGGTGGGTCGCCCTGGAGGCGGCGAGGCCCTCGCGGCAACCCGACACGCATGCGGCGGCGAGGTCCGGACTCTCCCAGCACGCGCCCTCGTCGCCGTACTGCGCGCGGACCTGCTCGAGGGCCGCTGGCTGCGTCGCCGCGACGCACGCGACGTAGCGGTCGCAGATCGGGTCCGAACCGCCCGCCGGTCCGCCGCCGCCGGCTGCGCCCGTCGCGTCGGAACCGCCAGCGCCCGTGTCGCCGCCGCCCCCCGTCGCCGCCGAGGGCCCGCCGTCGTCGCCGCAGGCCGTGGCGCCGATGAGAGCGAGGAGGGCGAGGTGGGCGAGGTGGCGGGTCCGCGAGTTCATCACGCCGGACTAGGTGTCCGAGGCCCCGGGGTCAACGCGCGCTGGCGCCCCCCGTGGTCATGGCAAGCTGGTGCCCTCGGCGCCGTACAACGGATGATGTCGGTGCGCTCCGCTTGCCGGAGCGCGTGGGCGGTGGCCGACGCGCCGGAAGTGAGGGGACGCGCTGGCGGGCGCCGTCAGTACCCCTTCTTCGCGATCAGGTGCCCGCCGCGCTCGATCTCGTGCTTGGAGCTGGTGACGATGCAGAGCGCCGTCTCTTCACGCACCGAGACCACCCGCAGCTCGGCGTAGGTCTCGTCGGGGTAGTCCTCCTCCGGGCCGCCGGTGGGGATGACGTTGTAGCGCCCGGGCGGGTCGATGTCCTGGCGCGGCCGCGTGCGCGCCATGGTCGTGGTGGTGGAGAGGCTGCGCACCCACTTGTCCTCGCGCTCGATGGCGAAGAAGCGCATGCCCGGGACCACGCCGTCCTTCTTGCCCTTGTCGATGAAGAGGATCTGCTTGTCGCCCCACACCACGTGCGGATAGAGCGCCGCGATGATCTTCGCCTCCAGGTCGCGGTCGGAGGAGACCGGCGCCACCATGTGGAACTGCCGCTTCACCGGCCCGACCAGGTTGCCGCGCTCGATGACGTCGAGCGACTCGATGATGGTCGCCTTGGCCATGCCGGTCTTCGGGTTGTAGCGGTCGATGCGCAGCGTCCCGCGGACGCTGACCAGGTCGCCGCCCTTGGAGCTCTCGACCGGGCGGTAGATGACGAGCTTGTCGCCGATCTTCACGTTGCGGTCGTCGTC
>JBKJLX010000657.1:0-7890 GCA_046596645.1 Polyangiaceae bacterium | reverse complement strand
CTTCGAAGAAGGGCACCTCCGCCAAGCAGAAGGGCCCCGGCATCGAGGCGCGCGCGCGCGGCGGCGACACGCCGCCCAAACGTGCCGCCCGCTGAGGGCGCACCAGGACTGAACCATGGGAGCCGCTCTGCTCACGCAGAGAGGGTCGGCTCCTCCGAGCAACGGGATTCATCGAGGGAGCTAGAGGGTCATGAAAGCGGCAGCGTCGGCTTCGTCGGCAGAGACGAACCTCAGCGACATCCTGGAGCAGGTCGCCAAGGAAAAGGGGATCGAGAAGAAGGTCCTCGTCGAGACGATCGAGGCCGCGATCCTCAAGGCCGCGCAGAGCGTCTTCGGGCCGACGCGTGAGCTCGAGGCGCGCTTCAACGACGACACCGGCCAGGTCGACCTCTTCCAGTACATGACGGTGGTCGAGGCCGTCGAGGACCCCGAGCGTCAGATCTCCATCCACGAGGTCACCAAGCGCAGCCTCGATGCCGAGCTGGGCGAGGAGCTGGGCTTCCAGGTCTTCTGGCGCCCGGAGGACGCGAAGAAGGCGACAGAGCAGGACAAGGAGTACGGCGACCTCCTGCACCTGAAGCAGGCCCGCACCACCTTCGGCCGCATCGCCGCGCAGACCGCCAAGCAGGTCCTCCTGCAGCGCGTGCGCGACGCCGAGCGCGACCTGATCTTCGAGGAGTACAAGGACAAGAAGGGCGAGCTGATCCGCGGGATCGTCCGCCGCTTCGAGAAGGGCAACAACATCATCGTCGACCTCGGCAAGACCGAGGGCATCCTGCCCTTCCGCGAGCAGACGCCGCGCGAGACCTACCGCCCCGGCGACCGCATCGTCGCCTACGTGAAGGAGATCGATCGCGAGGCGCGCGGCCCGCAGATCATCCTCTCCCGCTCCGACCCGCGGCTGGTGGAGAAGCTCTTCGAGGGCGAGGTCCCGGAGATCTACGAGAACATCGTGCGCATCGTCGCGGTCGCCCGCGAGCCGGGCGCCCGCTCGAAGATCGCCGTCACCTCGCGTGACGCGGACGTCGACCCGGTCGGCGCTTGCGTCGGCATGAAGGGCTCGCGCGTCCAGGCCGTGGTGCAGGAGCTGCGCGGCGAGAAGATCGACATCGTGCCCTTCGACAAGGACCCGGCGCGCTACGTCATCGCCGCCATCCAGCCGGCGGAGGTGCACAAGGTGATCGTCGACGAGAGCGAGGGGCGCATGGAGCTCGTCGTCCCCGACGAGAAGCTGTCGCTCGCCATCGGGCGCAAGGGTCAGAACGTGCGCCTCGCGGCGCAGCTCACCCAGTGGAAGCTCGACATCATCAGCGCCTCCAAGTTCACCCAGATGGAGGAGGAGGCGATCACTCAGCTCTCCCGCATCCCCGGGGTGGAGGACGTCATCGCCAAGGCCCTCTACCGCCAGGGCTTCCGCGCTCCGGAGGAGATCGCCGAGGCCACCACCGAGGAGCTCGCGCAGATCCAGGGCATCGGCAACAACGAGGTCGCCGACTCGCTGCGCGCCCGCGCCGAGGAGGCGATCGAGGTCCAGCGCCGAGACCGCGTCCGCTCCGCGGCCGCCAAGCCCGAGCCGCTCACCGAGCGCGAGAAGATGCTGCTGGTCCGGGGCGTCTCCGAGCGCACGGCGACCGTGCTCGAGGAGCACGGCTACCGCTCGCTGGAGGACGTGCTCCGTGAGGACGAGGATCGCCTCTCCATCCGCACCGGTCTCGGCACCAAGCGCGCCCGCGCGATCCGCGTCGCGGCGCGCGTCTTCCTCGACAGCGAGCTCTCCAACCTGGAGACCGAGCGTCGCGCCGGCGCCGAGGCGCGAGCCGCCACCGCCGCGGCCGCCCCGGCCCCCAGCGCGGAGGCAGAGAGCTGAACGACATGCCGGGCTCCTCGTCCACCGTGCCTTCGCGACCTGGGCCTTCGCGACCTGGGCCTTCGCGATCGAGTCGCCGCGCGCGTCGCGGCGATCCTTCGCTGGCGGACCGCCATCGCACGCGCACGTGCGCCGGCTGCGGTCAGCGCGTGGAGGGAGGGCGTGACGTGCTGGTGCGGCTGGTCTTCGGCCCCGACGGTGACGTCGCGATCGACTCCGGCGAGGGCACCTTCGGGCGCGGCACCTACGTGCATCCGATCCTGGAGTGCGTGAAGCGCGGCGGTGACAAGGGCGTCGCCCGTCGAGCACCGCGTGCCGAGGGAGAAGCGAGCGAGCGCGAAGCGCGCTCGCCCGCCACCATCGCCGGCGAGCCGCTCACCTCGTCCTCGCTAGGCACCGCGGTCAGCGCGGCCTACCGCCGTCGTCTGCTCGGCCTGGTCGCGGCGGCGCGTCGGGGTCGCTCCATCGCGATCGGCGCCGACGCGGCCTGCGCGGCGCTCGGCTCGGGCGCCGCGGTGATGGTCCTGGTCGCGACCGACGCCGCCGCGGCGGCCGATCGCACCGAGGTCCGCTCCGCCGTCGCGGCAGGTCGCGCTGCCGCCTGGGGGACCAAGGTCGAGCTCGGTGAGCTGGTGGACGGTGGTCGAGAGGAGGGCGTGGCGGTCGTCGCGTTCCTCGACGCGAGCATCGCAGCAGCGGTCCGCGACGCCGTCCACGTGGTGGACGGCCTGCGCCCCGTCGTCGCTCCGAGCCCTGGCGGTCCTCCGTCGAGCGGCGCGCGGGCTCGTGAAGATTCGTCGAGGCTATAGGGTGCGGGTGGAGCGAAGGGCATGAGTAAGGTGCGCGTTTACGAAGTCGCGAAGCAGCTGAACATGGATCAGAAGACGCTCGTCGGGCTCTTCCAGTCCATGGGTATCGGGGACGTGCGCAACCACATGAGCGCCGTGGAGCCCGAGCTCGTCGAGCGCGTGAAGCGCCAGATCGAGCGACAGAAGTCCCCCGGCGGAAACGTCGAGGAGCGCATCCGGCCGACGGTCGTGAAGCGCCGGCGCGCCGAGGGGGAGGGGCCCGTCTCGGGGCCCGTCTCCACTGCGGCCATGTCCAGCCCGGCGCCGTCGACCTCGGGCTCGCCGTCGAGTGGCTACTCGGCGCCGCTCTCCTCGCCGGGGAAGGCCCCCCACGGGATGCCGTCGGCGCCGCGATCGTCGCCGGCGCAGTCCTCCCCGGGCGTGAGCCCGATGTCGGCCAGGGCGCCGGCCTCGGCGCCGTCCGCCAGCCACGTGGCGCCCGCGCCTCCCTCCGCCGCGAGCACCGTCGCCGCGAAGGGGTCGACGCCGGCCGCCACCGCGGCTCCTGCGTCGGCACCGACGGCGCGTGCGAGCTCGACGGGGGCCGCCCACCCCGCCAGCACCCACCCCGCCGAGACCGCGGCCGCCGCTGCACCCGTCGCCGCCGCACCGACGGCAGCCTCACCCTCGGCCGCGCCCGACGAGGCTGCGCCCGCGGCCTCGCGCCGCTCGTCCAAGGCCGGAGCGGACGCCCCCGCGTCCCGCACCGGTGCGACGTCGGCCCGCGCGCCGATGGGCGACATCGACTTCGACGACGCGCCCGCGGCGTCGACCCATGGCGCCGCGGAGAACGCGGCGACGAAGAGCGCGCCCGCCACCGAGGCGCGCGACGCGATCCCTGCCGCACCGAAGAGCGCGGCGCGCGCCGTCGCGCCCGCTTCGCGCCCCGGCAAGGGCAAGGCGTCGGAGACCGGCGCACGTCCCCCCGAGGCCGCGGCGGCGCCGCCGCCCGCGGCTCCGGTCGCTGCGGCTCCCGCCGCTCGCCCGCCGGCCCCGGCCGCCGTCGCCGCCCCCCCCGTGGTCGAGGCGCCCCGTCGCCCGTCGGTGCCCCCGCGCACCGGCATCGACGTCTGGCAGGGCCGCCCCGGCGTCCCCATGCCCCAGCAGCCGAGGACGGCGCCGCCGCCCGCGCGCCGCACCACCTACGATCCGCGCGCCGGCGCGGCGCCCGGCCGCCCGATGATGGGTGGCGGTCCGCCCTACGGCGGCGGTCTCCGCGGCGGTTTCCCGCCCGGTCGCGGACCGAACCGGCCCGGCTTCCGCCGCGGTCCGCACGTGCCGGCCGCGCCTCGCGTGCGCATCCCCGGCACCGAGATGTCGGAGCACAAGAAGGTCATCAAGATCGAGGAGTCGGTCTCCCTGCAGAAGCTCGCAGGGATGATGAGCCTCAAGGTGACCGACGTCCTCATGCGCCTCCTGTCGATGGGCATGACGGGCGTGAACATCAACAGCACCCTCGACGCCGACACCGCCAAGATCCTCTCCAGCGAGTTCGGCTGGACGGTCGAGGACGTCGCCGTCACCGAGGAGGCCGCGCTCCAGACGGCGATGGGTCTGGTGCAGGACACCGACGTCGCGCTTCGCCAGTCGCGACCGCCGATCGTGACGGTCATGGGTCACGTCGATCACGGCAAGACCAGCCTCCTCGACAAGATCCGCAAGGCGACCGTCGCCGCGGGCGAGGCCGGCGGCATCACGCAGCACATCGGCGCCTACCGCGTCGAGACGGCGCGGGGGACCATCGCGTTCCTCGACACCCCGGGCCACGAGGCCTTCACCGCCATGCGCGCCCGCGGCGCGCAGGTGACCGACATCGTCATCCTGGTCGTCGCGGCGGACGACGGCGTCATGCCGCAGACCAAGGAGGCGCTCGCCCACGCGCAGTCGGCGAAGGTGCCGATCCTCGTCGCGGTGAACAAGATCGACAAGCCGAACGCCGACCCCGAGCGCGTCAAGCGCGAGCTCGCAGCGCTCGGGCTCTCTCCCGAGGAGTGGGGCGGCGACACGCAGTTCGTCCCGGTCTCCGCCCTCACCGGCGAAGGCGTGGAAGCATTGCTCGACGCCGTCGCGCTCCAGGCCGAGGTCATGGAGCTTCGCGCCGACCCGGCGCGCCGCGCGAGCGGCGTCGTCGTCGAGGCGCTCCTCGACCGCGGTCGTGGCCCGGTGGCCCGCGTCATGATCCAGGATGGGACGCTGAAGGTCGGCGACACGCTGATCGCCGGCCCCGCCTGGGGCAAGGTCCGCGCGATGACCGACGAGTTTGGCCGCTCGCTCTTGAAGGCCGGGCCCAGCACGCCGTGCGAGGTCCTCGGTCTTGGCGACGTGCCGCAGGCCGGTGACCCCGTCCACGCGGTGAAGGACGCGCAGCAGGCGGAGGAGATCGCCGAGCAGCGCCGCACGAAGGCGAGCAAGTCCCTCATCCCGCAGGACGTGCGCGTCTCGCTGGACGCGCTGCAGGCGCGCCTCTCCGAGGGCAACCTCCACGAGCTCAAGCTCATCGTGAAGGGCGACGTGCAGGGCTCGGTGGAGGCGGTCGCCGCATCGCTGATGAAGCTCACCACCCCCAAGGTGAAGGTGACGATCGTCCACGCGGGCGTCGGCGCGATCACCGAGGGTGACGTCAACCTCGCGGTGGCGAGCAAGGCCATCGTGGTCGGCTTCAACGTGCGCCCCGCCGGCAAGGCCGCGGCGCTCGCCGAGACCGGCGGCGTCGAGATCCGCACCTACAACATCATCTACAACGCCGTCGACGACATCAAATCGGCGATGGAAGGCCTGCTCCCGGCCACCAAGATCGAGAAGCCGCTCGGCAAGGCCGAGGTCCGCAAGGTGTTCAACATCACCAAGACCGGCGTCGTCGCCGGCTGCATGGTGGTGGAGGGCGTCATCCGCCGGTCGGCCCAGGTCCGCCTCGTCCGCAACGGCGGCGTGCAGTGGACGGGGAAGATCAACGCCCTCAAGCGCATCAAGGAGGACGTCAAGGAGGTCACCGAGGGCTTCGAGTGCGGCATCAGCCTCGAGGAGTACGAGGTCATCAAGGAGGGCGACTTCATCGAGTGCTTCGACGTCGAGGAGCACAAGACCAAGCTCGAGGACGCCTGACAGCATCTCGGAGCACTGGCCGTCACCCTCTGTTGCCTACCGAGTTGCCTACCGAGCAGGCTGAGCGATGTTCGTCGGTGTCTTGCGGCTCGTCCTGACCATCCCCGGCGCGCGGTCCCTCAAGGACAAGCGCCGGGTGGCGCTGTCGCTCAAGGAGCGGCTCCAGGCGCGGCTCAAGGTCTCGGCGGCGGAGATCGGGTCCCTGGACAACCACCGCGTCGTCGAGATCGGCGTCGCGGTGGTCTCCAACGACGCGGCGGTGTGCGACCGCGTCCTCGCCGACGCGGCGCAGATGGCGGGGACCCACCCCGACGCGCTGCTCTCCGACCGGCGCAGCGAGATCATCCCCCTGGGCGCCTCGGGCAGGGGACTGCAAGACGGCATCGAGCGGCTGGGTCTAGGCTCCGCCATCGACGACGAGTCCACCAGCATGGGCGACGACGACGCGACGTGGTGCGGCGAGGAGGACGACGATGGCAAAAGCTCGCGCTGACGGCGGACGTGCGGTGCGTGTCGCCCAGCGGATGCAGGAGGAGCTGGGCAAGATCCTGCCGAGGCTCCGTGACCCGCGGATCCAGGGGGTGACGGTGACGCGCATCCAGCTGAGCGAAGACCTGTCGTTCGCGCGGGTCTTCGTCCGCGTTGGCCTGGTGGTGGAGAAGCCGGACGAGGCGGGGAAGAAGACCTTCCTCAAGGGCCTGACCGCGGCGATGCCGCTCATTCGCCGGGAGGTGGCGGAGCAGCTCAACCTGCAGAAGGCTCCCGAGCTCCGCTTCGTCTACGACGAGGGCGTCGAGCACGCGAATCGAGTGGAGGAGATCCTCCGCGAGATCGAGGGCGACAAGAAGTAACCGGGCCGGCGCGCCCCGAGCAAGACCATGCGGTTCGACGTCGCCAGCGAGCTCCAATACGCGGTCGACGCGCCGAGCACGATCATCTTCAACATTCACGCGCTGCGCACCCCGAGCCAGACCGTGCTCGAGGAGTCGCTCACGCTGGAGCCGTACCTCAAGCACGAGGAGTTCGTCTCCCTGAGCGGGGAGAGCCGCTTCGTCCGTCTGGAGACCGGCTCGCTGAAGGAGCTCTCGGTCGTCTACCGGGCCCGGGTCGACGTCGAGCACACCATCGTCGACGTCGAGCACCTGGAGCGCGTGCCGGTGCACCGTCTGGCCCACGACATCGTCCCCTTCCTCTTTCCAAGTCGATACTGCCAGTCGGACAGGCTCGGCCGCCTGGCCTGGCGCAACTTCGGAGAGCTTGAGTCGGCCTACGAGCGCGTCCTCGCCATCACCGAGTGGGTGCACGAGAACGTCGAGTACGCGCCCGGCGTCACCGACGCTCAGACGTCGGCCTACGACACGGTGACCGAGGGCGCCGGCGTGTGCCGCGATTTCGCCCACCTCGCCATCGCCCTCTGCCGGGCCCTCAACATCCCCGCTCGCTACTTCACCGGCTACGCCTACCTGCTCCAGCCACCCGACTTCCACGCCTGCTTCGAGGCCTTCATCGGCGGGCGGTGGATGCTGTTCGACGCGACGAGGCTTGCCCCGCTGAACGGCATCGTGCGCATCGCCACCGGGAGAGACGCGGCCGACACGTCGATCGCGACCATCTTCGGCCGGGTTCGCCTGAAGCAGATGAAGGTGCGCTGCGATCCGACCGACGGCGCCGAGGCGTTCCAGGCCATCACCCACGCCGATCTGGGCAGGGCCGGGGTGTCGCTCGACGCCGCGGTGTCATGAGCCGGCTGCGCATCGTCCACGACACGACGTACCGCTACCGGCGTCCCGTGGTCTTCGGGCCCCACCGCCTGGTGCTGCGCCCGCGCGAGGGGCACGACGTCAACGTCGCCGCGATGTCGATCGCCGTGCAGCCGGCGTTCGACCTGAAGTGGAGCCGGGATCTGCTCGGCAACTCCATCGCCACGCTCACGCTGCGCGATCCCTCGGACGTGCTGCACATCCGGAGCCACGTGCTGCTCGACCGCGACGCGGGGAGCGAGGCGGGCGTGGGTCACGTGCGGCCGCTCGAGGACCCGGTTCTCTAGGACCCGCTGGAGACGCCCATGACGGC
>JBKJLX010000591.1:0-20853 GCA_046596645.1 Polyangiaceae bacterium | reverse complement strand
GGCGTCTCCGAGGGGACGCCCTCGATCACGTAGGCGCACTCCCAGCGCTCGTCGCAGTCCTCGACGTCGACGTCGAGCTGACCGACGCCCTCCTCGCGGCAGCTGCCCGGCGTGCTGGTGTTGCCGACCGTGGCGCCGAGCTGCCCGTCGGGCTGCACGGTGAAGACCTCGACGTTCACGTTCTCCGAGAAGCAGCCGTTGGAGAAGATGCGGACGAAGCCCTTCAGCGTGACCGGCGTCGACGCCTGGGCCGGCGGCGGGTAGCCGGCGACCGAGAAGCAGGCGACGTCGGGCGCTCCGCTGCCGCCGAACTCGTCGAGATCGGTGCTGCGCGAGAGCTCGCCCGGGGGCTGCTTCAGGGCGACGCCGCACACCTGGTTGATGTGGTCGGGGCTGACCCGCCCGCAGTCGGGGGCGACCGGGCTGGCGGCGCAGAACTCGCTGTTGGCGGCGGGCGCGAGCGAGTCGACGCAGTTGCCGGTGTCGCCGCCTCCGCTGCCGCTTCCCGAGGAGCTGCCGTCGTCGCCGCAGGCCGCGGTGGCGAGCACCACGGCGAGGAGCGAGGTCGCGATCGAGGCGGGGTGCAGGCGAGCGGTCATGGGGCGAACCTCCAGTCGAAGAAAACGCTGGCCACGCTAGTCGAGGAGGCCTGCCCGCGGAAGCATCCCCCGCGCGTCGGAAGATTGGCGCGCGGTGGGGGCTGGTCGACGCGCCGCGGCGTGCGACATTCCGCGGTGATGGCCCCCGACCCGACGCGCGCCCGCATCGAGGCCGAGGCGCACCGGCTGGGCTTCGACGGCGTCGGCTTCGCCCGGGCGGACGAGCCGCTGGGCGTCGAGCACGAGCGCTACGCGCGCTTCGTCGAGGGCGGCATGCACGGCGGGATGGGCTGGCTCGGCGAGGACGTGGAGGCGCGGCGGCGGCTCGACGGCGAGGCCATCCTCCCCGGGGCCCGCACCGTGATCTGCCTCGCGCGCCGCTACGGGCGCCCCCCGGAACACGAGGCCGCCGACCCGCCGATCGCGCAGGGGATCGCCCGATACGCGCGCGGGCAAGACTACCACAACCACCTGCGCAAGAAGGTGCGCCGCCTGGCGTCCTTCGTGCGCGCGCTGGGCGAAGGTGTGCGCGCGCGCCCGCTGGTCGACGTCGAGCCCATCCTGGAGCGGGCGTGGGCGGCGCGCGCCGGCATCGGCTTCATCGGCAAGAACGGCCTGATCATCACGCCGGGGCAGGGGAGCTACGTGCTGCTCGGTGAGGTGGTGACCACGCTGCCGCTCGCGCCCGATCTGCCGATGGCGGAGCGTTGCGGGAGCTGCACCCGCTGCCTGGACGCGTGCCCGACCGGGGCCTTCGCCGCGCCGTTCGTCCTCGATCCCCGCCGCTGCGTCTCGTACTTCTCCATCGAGGTGCCCGGCGACGCCAGCCCCGAGCTCGAGGATCGCGCCGGAGATCGCCTTTTCGGCTGCGACGTCTGCCAGTCGGTGTGCCCCTTCAACCGCGCCGCCGCGCCTCCCGTCGAGGCGACGCGCCCCTTTCACCCGCTGCCGCGCTGGGGGGAGCGGTCGCTGGCCGACCTGGTGTGCGACGACGAGGACGCGTTCGCGGCGCTGACCGAGGGCTCGCCCCTCCGGCGCGCCGGGCGGCGCGGACTCGCGCTCGACGCGGTGCGGGTCGCGCGCGCCTGGCTCGCCGGCGACGACGAGGCGAGGCAGGCGTGGGCCCGGGCCGCCCTGGCGCGCGCGCTCACCTCGGACGACGCCGAGGTGCGGGGACGCGCCCGCGCGGCGCTGGGAGCCGAGGTGCGGTCGGATCCATGACGGCAGCCACCCGATCTCCGCGCTCCATCTTCGGTCGCCTGCGGGCGCTCGATCTCCGCGCCGACTCCGGCGTCTGGCGCCGCGCGATCCTCGTCGCGACGGCGCACGGCCCCGAGGCGTTGATCCGGTGGAGCCCGCCGCTCTTCGGCCTGGCCGTTGCCGCGATGCTTCCGGGGATGCGCGAGCGGGTCCTGCGCAACCTGCGTCGGGCCTGCGGGGTGCGCAGCGCCGCGGTGGAGGCGGCCGACGTGGCCCGCCTCTTCGCCACCTATGCCGCGAGCCTGACCGAGGCCTTCGCCGTCGCCAGCGACCGCGGCGAGCGCATGGTGGCGTCGATCGACGGTGAGGACGCGTTCCTCACCTCGCGCGACCTCGGTCGCGGGCTGGTGGTCCTCACTGCGCACACCAGCGGGTGGCACGCGGCGGGGCCGGTGCTGGCGACCGATGACGCCCAGCCGGCCATCCTGGTCATGCGCAGCGAGCGCGACGCGGCGGCCGAGGCCATCCAGGAGCTCGCGCGCGAGCGGGTGGGCGCGCGCACGCTCCGACTCGATGGCTCCGATCCGCTGGCCGCGCTGCCCCTCCTCCCGCACCTGCGCGCCGGGGGGGTGGTCGCTTTCCAGGTCGATCGGCTCCCGCCGCAGACGCGCGGTCGACGCGTCCGCTTCCTGGGCGAGGACGTCTCGCTCCCCGAGGGGCCGTTCCGCCTCGCCGCCATCGCCGGCGCGCCGCTGGTGGTGGTGCTGGGGCGGCGCATGGGCTTCATGCGCTACCACCTGGAGGTCTCGACCCCGATCGTGCTGCCCCGTCGCCCCAGCGACACCGAGCTGGACGACGCCGCGTCGCGCGTCGCGGCCTCGGTGGAGCGCTTCGTACGCGCGCACCCGACCGACTGGTTCGATTTCGAGGCGCCGTCAGGCGCGTGAACGAGGAAACAACGCGCCTGAACCCTGCGATGCGCGGCGCGTGAGCGCACTCTGGGGTGTCTCCCTTCCGAGACGAGCGCCGCGGTGCTAGACGGCGCCGAGATGAGGCTCTTCGTCGGACCGGCGACCCCCAAGGGCGATTTCGCCAAGATCGCGGGGCGTTTCGGCCTGGCCGAGATCCGCACCGACGGTCCCATCCCCCGCGCCGCCACCCTGCGGTCCTGGCGCAAGGCGGTGGGGCCTCAGTTCGTCTTCAGCGTCGTCCTGCCGCGGCTGGTCGGCCAGCTAGCCAGGACCGCCGAGGCCGACGCCGCCCTCGAGGGCGCGCTGGAGGCGGCTCGACTGCTCGAGGCGCGCTGCCTCCTCCTGCAGACGCCCAGCACCGTGCGCCCGACCAAGGCCAACCGCGACCGCATCGCCGCGCTCGTCGAGCGGCTCCCCACGCTGGCGACGGTCGTCGCGTGGGAGGCCGCGGGCCTCTGGGAGCCGGAGGAGATCCGCGCCACCGCGCGGACCGCCCAGGTTCTGCCGGTGTTCGATGCCGCCCAGGAGGAGACGGTCCCAGCCTCGGTCATCTACACTCGCCTCCGCGCGCTGGGCGAGGCGTCGCGGCTCTCCGACAAGGCGCTGGCGCACGCCGCTGCGCAGCTCCGCGGCCGGCGCGAGGCCTTCGTGATCGTCGAGAACGGGTCGGACGCATCGCGGGTGAGGACGGCCCTGGATCGCGCGACTTTCGACGGCGCGCCGGGGGGCGGCGTCGTGGTGCGGCCGGTACCCGGTCGACTCCGCGCCGAGGACGAGGAGCAGTGAACCGCGGCGCAGCGGCCGCGACCGACGTCGGCGCGGGCAACGCCGCGCGCGAGGTCGTCGGGGCGTGGGGCAGCGCCTCCGACGCGCTCGTCGCCGGGTGGTTCGCGCTCGCCGGCAGCGCGCCCGAAGGGCTGTTCGCTCCGCTGATCGCGCTGGTCGCCGGCCCTGGCTCCGGCGCGCGTGTCTTCGACGGTCGCGCGCTCCAGCCGGGCCTCGGCCTGGGCCGCCCGCGCGGCTTCCAGAACGGCGACGTGGTGCCGGACGCGGCGCGCGCCTCTGTGCCGAGGGCGCTCGGGGCGCTGGCGCTCCTGCACAGCCAGCGCGGCCGGGTCAGCTTCTCCAGGCTGGCAGACGCCGGCGTCGCGCTGGCGAAGGACGCCGGTGCTCCCGCGCGCGCGGAGACCATCCGCCGCGTGGCTGCCGAGGGACCCACGGCGCTCTCGCGCGATCGCATCCGCCACGCGCTGCTCGCTGCCGCCGGCCCGCTTGCGCGCGGGGCCATGACCGAGCAGGACCTGGCCGAGGCGCGTGCCGACGACGTTGCCGCCCAGACCGATCTCATCGAGGAGGCTGCGGTCGTGACGCCGGGGAACCTCCTCACCGCGGCCACCGCCACTGCGCTGGTCCACGCGGGGCGCCTGGAGGCGATCGCAGCCGTCGACGCGCAGGGCGTCGCCGCATGCCTGGTCGCGTGGATCGACGCGCCCGGTCTGCTGGTGCCAGAGCTCGAGGTTGCGCTCCCCCTGGGCGCCGACCCGGTCCGTCGCGGCATCCCCCGCACGCCGCCGGGGTCGACGCTCGCCCTGCCGGCGCCGCTCGCCATCGTCGAGCGCCAGGACCTGCGCATCGCCGTGGCCGGCATTCACGCCGGCATCCTCGCGCTGGAGGACCTGATCGCGCTGGCTGGCGATCCGACGCTCGACACCGGCCTCGCCCGCCTCTCGGCGCGCGGCGGTTCCATCGCCGTCGTCTCCGACCCCCGCGGCGGCCGCGTGGTCATCGGCGCCGCGATCTAGCGGGCGGCCCTCCCGAGCTCGCGCCGCAGCGAGCGTGGGAGGCGAGGCCCCCGTCGTACGAACCACGGCCGAGCGAGGGGCCGAAGTGGCCCCGCACGAACCTACAGCGTGATGCCGAACTTCTTCGCATAGGCGATGACGCCCAGCTTGTCGATCGAGCGAATGTCGCGCGTCGTCAGCTTCAGCGTGACGAAGCGGCCCTGCTCGGGGATCCACACCCGGCGCTGCTGGATGTTCACGTTCTGCCAGCGCTTGGTCTTGATGTTGGAGTGCGAGACGTGGTGTCCCAGCAGCTTGCGCTTGCCCGTGATGTCGCTCTTCGCCATGACTTGCCTCGGGGACCGGAAAGGGCGCGGAGACTCGCGCAAGGGCCCGGCTTTGTCAAGCCGTCTTGCCTGGTAGATCGAGCCCTCCCAGCGAGCCCACGAGATCGTCGGCGAAGCGTTGAAGCCGCGCCAGACCCTCGGGCGCGAGAGCGAGCAGGTCCTCGTCCATGTAGAGCCGGCGCGCGAGCTCGATCTGGATCGCGTGGATGCCGTCGGACGGCCGGCCGTAGTGCGAGGTCGCGAAGCCGCCCTTGTACGGGTCGTCGTGCTTCACCGAGAGCCGGTGGCGCGCGCAGACCGCGTCGACGGCGTCGAGCACCGGCGCGGCCGCGCTGGTCCGCCCACGGCTGCCCGGCACCACGTCCACCCGCAGCGCGCCCACGTCGACGTGCCCCCGGCGCCCCGCACTGGGCATCGAGTGGGCGCAGAGGAGGATCGCGAAGCCGAAGCGCTCCAGCTTGGCGGACAGCAGGCTGCGCAACGTCGCGTGGTAAGGCTCGTAGACCGTGCGCAGCCGTCGCTCGAGCTCGCCGCGGGGGAGGCGCCGGCCGAGGATGGGCTCGCCCTCGGTGGTGATGCGCCAGACCAGCCCGCGCGGGAACGGCGAGGCGCCGCCTCCGTCCACCGCCGCGCCGTCGTAGTCGGTCGGGCCGCGGTTGAGGTCGACCACGTAGCGGCTGGCGTTGGCGACCAGCGCGCTCGCCCCCAGGCTCGCGGCGCGCTCGTAGAGGCGATCGACGAACAGGTCGGCGTCCCTCCCGACGCTGCGCACCGGGGCGACGGTGAACGCCGCGGCGGTCGGGTCGATGAAGAGGCCAGCGTGAGGGATCTCCACCACCACCGGGATCTCGGCGCCCTGGGGCGAGAACACCTCGAACGGAGCGGTCACCGACCGCGATCCATAGCGCGCCGCGCGCGCGGTTCCCAGGACGACGGCCCGCGGGCCCCCCCGGATGTTGGCGGGGCGGGCCGCGCGCGCGATGATCGGGCTGTGGGATCGTCCGCCGACGTCGCGACGTGGATCGATCGCTTCCTCGACCACCTCCGGATCGAGCGGGCGCTGGCAGGGGCGACGGTCGCCGCCTACGCCAGCGATCTGGTCCGGTTCGCCGCGCACCTCGAGGTGCTGGGTACGGTGAGGGCCGAGGCGCTGGACGCCTCCGCGGTCTCGACCTGGCTGGTTTCGCTGGCCTCCCCCAGCGAGCCGGAGCCAGGGGACGTCGCCGCGCCGCGCGGGGCGCTGGGCGCGCGCTCGGCGGCCCGCGCGCTGTCGGCGGTGCGCGGATTCTGTCGCTTCCTGGTTCGCGAGCGCGTCCTCGACGCCGACCCGACGTCGCTGGTCGAGCGACCGCGCCTGGCGCGGAGGCTCCCTCGCCCGCCGGCGCGCGACGACCTGGCCCGCCTCCTCGCGCTGCCCGATGCGGCGACCGCCCGCGGTGCGCGCGACCGGGCGCTGCTCTTCCTTGCCTACGCCTGCGGCCTCCGAGCCAGCGAGCTGTGCGGACTGCGCACGTTCGACGTCGACCGCCAGCGCGGCGTCGTCGCCGTGCTCGGCAAGGGCGGAAAACGACGCCTGGTTCCAGTCGGCGATCTGGCGCTGCGCGAGCTCGACCGCTGGCTCGAGGTGCGCGCCGTCTCGCCCCAGGCGGCGAGCCAGCAGCTCTTCCCCGGGCGCAGCGGCGGCTCGCTCACCCGCCAGGCACTCTTCATCCTCCTCCGCAAATACGCGCTGGTTGCTGGCGTCCGCGGGTCGATGTCGCCGCACAAGCTGCGGCACGCGTTTGCGACGCACCTGCTCGAGGGCGGCGCCGACCTGCGCGCCGTGCAGGCCATGCTCGGCCACGCCGACCTGTCGACGACCGAGATCTACACCCACGTCGCGCGCGGCCGCGTGCGCGAGGTCCATGCCCGCACCCACCCCCGTGGCTAGCCGCCGCTCCGGGCGCCCAGCGACGGTGGTGGCCGTGGTAGCATCAAGTCCTACGTCCCTTCGCGCGATCCGCGTGAGGGTGCGCGCACTTCGCCCCCTGGAGCCTTCATGATCTCGCTCTCGGTTTTCTCTCCGATGGGCCTTCGCTTCGGGATGCGGTTCGCCACCTCGCTCGCCGCGCTGATCGTCGCCGGGTGCGCCCAGGGCGATCCGGTCGGCGGCAGCAGCAGCAGCAGCGGGACGCCTTCGACCTCCGCGGGGGGCGGCACCGACGCCGGCTCCGGCGGCGCGACCACGACCGGCGACGTGACGACGTCGACCAGCGTGGGCGGCCCCGGCTCGACCGCCACCAGCTCCTCGGGGCCGGGCGGTGGTGATGGCGGCGGCACCAGCGGGCCGGGCGGCGGCGATGGCCCCAGCGGCCCGGGGGGCGGCGACGGTGCCAGCGGACCGGGGACCGGAGGCGGTGCCGGGGTCGGTGGCAGCGGGGGCGACGCTCCCGCGCCCGTCTGCGGCGACGAAGCGATCGACGACGGCGAGGACTGCGACGGCGACGATCTCGGCGCGGCGACCTGCGCGAACATCGGCCAGGGCTTCATCGGTGGCACGCTCTCCTGCGACGCCTGCGCCTTCGACACCGCTGGCTGCATGGCGCCGCCCGACTGCGGCAACGACTTCATCGAGGGCACCGAGGCTTGTGACGGCCCCGACCTCGCCGGCGCCACCTGCGCGAGCCGCGGCTGGGGCAGCGGAACGCTGTCCTGCACCGCCGGCTGCACGCTCGACGAGAGCGACTGTCAGACCTGCGGCGATGCCGCCGTCACCGGTGACGAGATCTGCGACGGCGCGAACCTGGACGGCGCGAGCTGCGTCAGCCTGCTCCACGACGGGGGCTCGCTCACCTGCGCCGGCGACTGCGCAGCCTTCGTGGAGACGGCCTGCACCGACTGCGGCGACGGAGTCCGTGAGGGCGCCGAGGCGTGCGACGGGAGTCAGTTCGGCAGCGCCACTTGCGTCAACAGCGGGGGCGGCTTCAGCGGGGGCACGCTGTCGTGCTCCGCGTCCTGCGCCATCACCACCGGCAACTGCTGGACCTGCGGCGACGGGGTGGTCCAGGCGGGCCAGGTCTGCCCGGTGTGCAGCGACGACACCGACAACGACACCGACGGCTACCGCGATCTCGCCGATCTCGGCTGCACTAACGGAAGCGACACCGACGAGCAGCTCTACCTCAGCAGCTGCGCTGGCGGCACCGCCGGTCCCATCTACGACATCTCGTACGCCGACACGTCGACCGACTTCTTCATCACGTTCAGCAACGCCGGGTACCCCGACACCATCAACGCGCCGTGCGAGTCGAACACGGGCCCCGAGGTGGTCTGGGTCTATCGCGCCGCGGCGGCCGAGTCCGACATCATCTTCCGGACCGACCTGGGGCCGACCGCGATCGACACCGTGCTCACCGTCCGTCGCGATAGCTGCAGCAACGCGAGCGGCGCAGTCTGCAACGACGATTTCAACGGTCTGCAGTCGCTGGTCCAGGTCATCAACGTCGAGGCCGGCGAGCTGCTCTTCATCACCATCGAGAGCTACGGCAGCGCGACCGGAGAGTTCACACTCGACGTCGACCTGGCTAGCAACGGCTGATCCGCGCCTCGCGGCGCGGTGTCGTGGCGGCGTGCTGTCGTCGCGGCGCAGTGTCCCGCAGGACGCGCGCGCGTGTCCCGATGGACGCGGTCGACGAAGGTGGCTCCGGGACCGACACGGGTTGTCGCCCCGGCCCCGTTGTTGCTGAGTGCCCGGCACATGCGCCACCTCGTCCCGCGCGGTCCCGCGCGTCGCCACCCTGCGCGCCGTCTCCCCGCCCGGCGCCTGCTGGCGCCGTTCGCCTTCTGCATGCTGCTCGCGGGCGTCGCATGCATCGGCGGGCGCGCGCCCGACGTGCCGGCTCGAGGGACGCTGCAGATCGGCGCCGGCGACGAGGGCGACGTGGAGAAAGGTCCGCTGCGCGTCGTCTTCGGCTCGCCGGACGGAGAGATCGGCACCTCGGCCGAGGTGACCCTGGTGTTCAGCCGCCCGATGCGTGCCCTGGATCTGGCGGGGGACGAGGCGCGATCGCCCGCGACCATCGAGCCCGCGATCCCGGGGCGCTGGCAGTGGGTGGGCACGCGCGCCCTCTCCTTCGTGCCCGAGCGCGCGGGCGGTGGCGGCTCGGCCGAGCTTCCGCACGCGACCGAGTACGTGGTGCGGGTGCCCGCGGGCACCAGGGCGCTGGACGGGACGCCGCTGGAGTCCGCCTACGAGCTGCGCTTCCGCACCGCGCGGCCCGAGGTCGTCCATTCGTCGCCTTCGGCCGGCTCGGACGGCCTGTCCACCGACGTCGCCTTCGAGCTGCTCCTGAATCAGCCGGTGAAGCGCGCCGACCTCGAGGCGCACCTCGCGGCCACCGCCGCGACGAAGCCGGCCGCGGTGAAGCTGGAGCAGCCCGACCCGGCCAACGGCAAGCGGTGGGTGGTCCGCCCCGCGACGCGCTGGCCGACGGCCTCGCCCATCGAGCTCGTCATCTCCCCCGGCCTCCGCGGCACCGAGGGGCCGCTCCCGACGACCGAGCCGTTCAAGCTCGCCGTCCGCACCTACGGGCCGCTCGCGGTCGAGGGGGTCTCCTGCGACGAGGACACGCCGGACCAGCGCTGCAGCATCACCGGCGGCGTCCGGGTGGAGCTGTCCAACTCGGTGAAGGTTGCGCACCTGAAGCGCGCGGTGCGCTTCGAGCCGGCGGCGGCCATCCGCTGGCCGACGTGGATGGAGGACGGCGAGACCACCCGCTACCTCTCGCTGGACGCGAAGTTCGTCCCCGGCCGCAGCTACACCCTGCGCATCGACGCCGGCATCGTGGACGAGCACGGCCAGGCGCTCGGCCAGGCCTTTGCCCGACCGGTCGCCTTTGGCGACGTCTGGCCGGCGGCCGAGATCGGCATCAGCGGTTCGATCCTCGAGCCCACGGCGCGCAAGGCGATCCCGGTGGCGTACGTGAACACGCGCGATCTCGAGGTGAGCACCGCGCGCCTCGGCGAGGATGCGCTGGTCGACATGGTCGCGAAATCGCGCACCGATCACCTTGCCTTCACCGACGTCACGTCGCGCCCCGGCGCGCGCACGGTGAAGCTCCAGCCGGGCGCGCGCAACGTGCGCGCCCAGCACCTGGTGCGCACCGACGACGCGCTGGGAGGCGCCGCCGGTCGCGGTCCGGTGGCGGTCGGCGTCCGCTACGACGCGCGCCCCGGTCGCGACGTCGAGCCGACCGAGGACGTTCGCATCGTCCAGGTGACCGATCTCGCGGTGAGCGCCAAGCTCTCCAAGCGGGGCTCGGTCGTGTGGGTGACCCGCCTCTCCACCGGCGCACCCGTCGCCGGCGCCTCGGTCAGCGTGCGCCGGCCCGGCGTGACGGCGCCCTTCGCCACCACCACCGACGCGACCGGCTTCGCCACGATCCCGGCCGACAAGTACCGACCGGTCGCCGACACGCCGGACGACGCCGTCCTGGTGGTCCGCTCGGGCGACGACTGGACCTACCGCGCCGCCGACTCCGTCCTCTCGCCCTGGCGCCTGGGCGTGCCGTTCGACGACGCCGACGATCGGCCCTTCGGCATGGTGTTCACCGATCGCGGCATCTACCGGCCTGGCGACGTGGTCGAGCTGAAGGGCATCATCCGCGAGGAGGCGGCGTCGGGGACGACGACGCCGGCTGCGGGCCGCAAGGTGCACCTCCAGGTGCAGTCGCCGGACGGCACCTCGGTCGCGACCCTCGATCCGGTGCTGACCGCGTTTGGCACCTTCTCGGCCAAGGTGCTGGTGCCGCGCGCCGGGCGCCTCGGCACCTACGAGATCGAGGCCAAGGTCGAAGGGAGCCCGCGCTCCTGGGCGGACGTGGCGAGCACGTTCGAGGTCGCCGAGTACCGGCCGGCGGAGTTCGAGGTGAAGGTGGAGAGCGATCGCCCCGCCTTCGTGCGCGGCGACACCGCGCGCTGGACCGGCCGCGGCGATTTCCTCTACGGCGCGCCCATGTCGCGCGCGCAGTCGCGCACCTGGATCACCCGCAGCGAGACGTCGTTCGTGCCTCCGGGCGCCGAAGATCTCGTCGTCGATGACGCCGCCTACACCTCCGATCTCGTCCAGTCTTCGCCGCACGGCGGCACCCTGGAGTCGAACGAGGGCAAGCTCGACGATACCGGGCGGACCTCGTCCACCGTCAAGCTCGACCTGCCCGGGATGCGAGGGACGGAGCGACTCAGCGCCGAGGTCGAGGTCACCGATCTGTCGCGGCAGTCGATCGCAGCGAGCACCACCGCGCTGGTGCACCCGGGCGAGTACTACCTGGGCCTCGAGCGCGTCCCGTTCTTCGCCGACGCCGGCAAGCCGATCCCCGTGCGCGTGCTCGCCGTCACCCCCGCGGGGCAGAAGGTGGCAGGAAGGCAGGTCGCGCTGGAGCTGGTCCGGCGCACCTGGGTGGTCGCCCGCCGCGAGGGCGCCGGCGGCGAGCTGAGCCACGTCTCGAAGGCGGTCGACGCCGTGGTGGCGCGCTGCACGACGGCCACCGCGGCGCGAGCCACCGGCTGCGATCTGGCGCCGATCGAGGGGGGCTACCACCTGCTCCGCGCCACCAGCAGCGACGGGCGCGGCAACCCGGTGTCCGCCTCCGACGGCTTCTACGTCGCCGGCCCGGGCAGCTTCGCCTGGCAGGAGAGCGACGGCTGGGAGCTGCCGCTGGAGCGCGACCGCGAGGAGTACGAGGTCGGCCAGACGGCGCGCATCCTCCTCAAGTCGCCTTTCGCCGAGGCGCAGGCGCTCATCACGGTCGAGCGCGCGGGCGTCACCACGCGGCGCGTACAGCGCGTTTTCGGCCCGGCGCCGCGCATCGAGGTCCCCATCACCGAGGATCTACGCCCCAACGCCTACGTCTCGGTGCTGCTGGTCCGCGGCCGCACCAAGGCCGCGCCGAACGTGTCCGACAAGCCGGACGTCGGTGCGCCGGCCTTCCGCCTGGGCTACGTCGAGCTGCCCATCGATCCCGAGGGGCGCCGCCTCTCCGTCACGGTGACGCCGAACAAGACCGATCTGAAGCCCGGCGAGGAGGTCGCGGTCGACCTCGAGGTCAAGGATCGCAGGGGCAAGCCGGTCGCCACCGAGATCGCCCTCTACGCGGTCGACGAGGGCGTCCTCTCGCTGGTCGGCTACAAGACGCCCGATCCCATCCCGGTCTTCGGCGCCACCAGGCCGCTGCGCGTCTCCACCCTCGACTCGCGCGAGGCGCTGGCGAAGATCTTCGATCCGGTGCGGGGTCTCGGCCTCGACAAGGGCGCCGACGGCGGCGGCGGCGATGTGGAGGGCGGCACCGGCGTGCGCCGCGACTTCCGCGCCAGCGCCACCTTCCAGCCGACCCTCCTCACCGACGAGAATGGCCGCGCCCGCACGACGTTCAAGCTCCCCGACTCGCTGACCACATACCGGGTGATGGCCGTCGCGGTCGCCAAGGACGATCGCTTCGGCTACGGCGAGAAGCGCGTCGTCACCAGCCGCCCGCTGATGGCGCGCCCCGCGTTCCCCCGCTTCTTGCGTGCCGGTGACGCGTTCGAGGCCGGCGTCATCGTCGCCACCAAGACCCCGACCGAGAGCGAGGTCACCGTGACGATCGCCGCGAGTGGCGCGGAGGTGGACGGCGAGACCTCGCGCAAGGTGAAGGTCGCCCCCAAGGCGAGCGTCGAGGTGCGCTTTCCCATGAAGGTGCCGCGCGCGGGCAAGGCGACGTTCGCCTTCACGGTGCGGGGCGGCGGCGGCGAGGATGCGGTGCGGATCGAGCGCACGGTGCAGGCCCCCATCTCGATGGAGGCGGTCGCGCTCTACGGCGACACCAAGGGAGAGGCCGCCGAGAAGCTCGGCGATCTCCAGGCCATCCGGGGCGACGTGGGCGAGCTGTCGCTCTCCATGGCCTCGACCGCGCTGGTCGGCCTCGACGGCGGCATGGGGCAGCTCCTCGAGTACCCGTACGGCTGCGTGGAGCAGCTCACCAGCCGGCTGGTGCCGCTGGTCTCGCTCCGCCAGCTGGCGCGCGACTTCGGCGCGCCGCTTCCCGGCGACCCCGACGCCGCGGCCGCGGTGGCGGTCGGGAAGATCATCGCCGCCCAGCGCTCCGACGGGGGCTTCGGCCTGTGGCCCGAGTCGCCGCGCCCGAGCCCCTGGGTCACCGCTTACGCGCTCTGGGGCCTGACCGAGGCGAAGCGCGCGAAGGTCCCGGTCCCCACGCCGCCCGTGGACGCTGGCGTTCGCTTCCTGCGCCGGCATCTGGAGAGTCCCGACCTCGAGTCGCTCCCGTCGCGCGCGTTCGTCCTCTACGTGCTCGCCCACGCCGGATCGCCCGATCCTGGGCGCGCGACGCGCCTCTTCGAGGAGCGACAGGGCCTCCCCGCGTTCTCCAAAGCGCTGCTCCTGATGGCCCTGGTCGAGGGCAAGGGTGACCGCACCGCCATCGATACCCTGGCGAAGGAGCTCGCCAACCTGGTCCGCCTCGATGGCCCGGTCGCCGAGGTCGTCGAGAACCATGGCGACGCCTACGCGTCGGTCTTCGACTCCGAGGCGCGCACGACAGCCATCGTCCTCAAGGCGCTCCTGGCAGCGGACCCCAAGCACGCGCTCGGCGCGCGCCTGGCGATGGGGCTCCTCGCCGAGCGCGAAGGCGGCAAGTGGCGCACCACCCAGGAGAGCGCGTGGGCCCTCCTGGCGCTGGCCGACTACCGCGAGCTGCAGGAGGCGGTCGTCCCCGACTTCGACGCGCGGGTCTTCTTCGGCGAGTCAGTCCTCGCCGAGGCGCCGTTCCACGGCCGCAGCACGAAGCCGTTCAAGACGGAGGTCGCGACCGCCAGGCTCGCGGGCGCCGGGGGCACCGCCCTCGGCTTCACCGTCGAGGGCGACGGCAAGCTCTTCTACGAGGCGCGCCTCCGCTACGCCCGCAAGGAGCTTCCGAGGACGCCCCTCGATCGCGGCTTCTGGGTGGAGAAGCGGATCCGCGTGGTCAAGCCGGAGACGCTGGAGGACGCGCTGCGCACGGTGCCGACCTCCGGGGTCACCACCGTGGCGCCCGGCGATCTGCTCCTGGCCGACGTGGTCGTGGTCACGCCGACGCCGCGGCGCTGGGTGGTGGTCGACGACCCGCTCCCCGCCGGGCTGGAGGCGGTCGACGCGCGGCTCGCCACCGCCAGCTCGCGCCTGGACGTCGACAGCGTCGGCGTCCAGCGCTCGTACCACGGCCGCGGCCGCGGTGACGCCGAGGAGACCGGCTGGTACCGACGCGAGGTCCGCGACGATCGCGTCCTCTTCTTCGCCGACGACATGGCGGCGGGCGTCCACCGCTACCGCTACCTCGCGCGAGCCACGACCCACGGCACGTTCCTGGTGCCGCCGACCCGCGCCGAGGAGATGTACGCGCCCGAGGTGTTCGGCCGAAGCGGCGCTGTCACCTTCACCGTGCAGGGCGCGGCCGGGGCGAAGTGACGCGCGCTGCCGCCCACCGTCTCCTCCACCGGGCGAGCATCGCGCTGGCGCTGCTCGTCGCGGCGCCGTGGACGGCGATGGGGGTGGTCGCGGCGTTCGTCGACGTCCCCGCCGAGGTGACGGCACCGCCGCCTGGCGCCGCGCCAGGTACGACGGCGAGCCCCGCCGCACGCACCACCAGCGTGCGCGTCCTCGATCGCGAGGGCGGCGTCCTCGCCGAGCTCCGCGACGGCGAGGGGGACGAGGCGCGCTGGGTGGCCGTGCGCGACGCGCCGCGGGTGGCGGCTGCGGTGATCGCAGCGGAGGACCGTCGGTTCCGCCAGCACCTCGGCGTCGATCCGCGGAGGACCGCGCGCGCCGCATGGGACGGCCTCTCCGCCGGTCGCGTCGTCTCCGGCGCGTCGACCATCACCCAGCAGCTGGCGCGCATCGCCATCGGCGCCCCACGCACCCCCCTGGCCAAGGCCGAGGTGATCGCGGTCGCGCTCCGCATCGAGCTGGCGCTCTCCAAGGACGAGATCCTCGAGCAGTACCTCAACCGCGCGCCGTTCGGCGCTCGGGTGCGCGGCGTCGAGGCGGCCAGCCGCCGCTTCTTCGACAAGCCCGCCGGGGAGCTCTCGCTGGGCGAGGCAGCGACGCTGGCGGCGCTGCCCCAGAGCCCGGCGCGCCTCGACCCGCGGCGGGAGGAGGGCCGGGCGCGGCTCCTCCGTCGTCGCGACGTGATCCTCGGCCGCATGGAGGCCTCGGGGCTCGCCGCGGCGGATGAGGTCGCGCGCGCTCGCGCCGAGCCGCTCGCGCTGGCACCGCGCTTCCTGGGCATAGGCGCGCCGCACTTCGTGCGCGCGGTGGTCGCCGGCGGCGTCGACCCCTGCGCGCAAGGCGCGGTCTCGCCGGCATCCGACGGCGTCGTCACCATCGAGACCACCCTCGACCCTGCGCTGCAAGCGGCGGCGGTGGAGGCGACGCGGCGCGCGGTGGCCGCCGTCGCGGACCGCCACGCCACCAGCGCCTCCGCCGTCGTGCTCGACAACGCCACGGGCGACGTCCTCGCCTGGGTCGGCTCCCCAGGCCTCACGGACTCGCACCTCGGCCACAACGACGGCGTCCTGGCCAAGAGGCAGCCGGGCAGCGCGCTCAAGCCGTTCGTCTACCAGCTGGCGATCGAGCGCCTCGGCTTCTCGCCGGCTACCTTGCTGCCCGATCTCGAGCTCGCCTTTCCGGCGAAGGACGGCGTCTACCGCCCCCGCAACTACGACGGCACCTTCCACGGGCCGGTGTTGCTGCGCGAGGCGCTGGGCAACTCCTACAACGTGCCGGCGGTCTGGACTGCCCAGCGCCTGGGCGCCGGCCTGATCGTACGCCGGCTGCGCGAGCTGGGCATGTGCTCGGTGGACGCGCCCGCCGAGCGCTACGGACTTGCCCTGGCGCTCGGTGACGCCGAGGTCTCGCTGGTCGAGCTGGCCACCGCCTACATGACGCTGGCGCGGGGCGGCGAGGCGATCCGTCCGCGCGCGCTGCGCCGCACGGTCAGGTGGGATGGCGCGGTGGACGAGCCGGCATCGTCGCCGCCGCGGCGCGTCCTCCAGCCCGCGGCCACCCGGCTGATCCTCGACGTCCTGGCGGATCCCGGCGCGCGTGTCGCCTCGTTCGGCGAGCGCAGCGTCCTCGCCCTCCCGTTCCCCTTCGCCGCCAAGACCGGCACCTCCAAGGGCTTCCGCGACAACGTCGCGGTCGGCGCGACGCCCGACGTGACGGTCGCAGTGTGGGTCGGCAACATGGACGGCACGCCGATGCGCGACGTGAGCGGGGTGACAGGCGCCGGTCCGCTCCTGCGGGCGATCGCGCTGGCCGCCGCGCGCGACGGCTCTCGGGATTTCGCCGAGGTGGAGGGCGTGGCCGAGGTCGAGGTCTGCCCGCTGTCGGGGGCGCTACGCGGCCCGCACTGCCCGCACGCGCGGAGAGAGCGGGTGCTCGCGCGGGGTGTGCCCAGGGCGACATGTGACGTCCACGTCGAGGTGGCGCTCGACGCCCAGGGCGACGTGGCGGACGCGTCGTGTGCTGTCGAGCGCCGCGTCGTCGAGGACTGGAGGCCCCCGTTCGACGATTGGGCCGCCGAGGTGGGCCGACCGACGCCGCCGCGCTCGGCGTCCGCGCGCTGCGCTCCGCCCGAGGATACGATCACCGCCCGTGGAGGCACGCGGCCCCCGCGCATCGTGTTCCCGGCCGACGGCGACCGCTTCCACATCGACCCCGGGGCCGTCGCCGCGTCGGCCATCGAGATCGAGGTCGAGGGCGCCGAGGGGGCGACGGTCGAGCTCGACGGGGCCCCCCTGGGCCTCCGAAATGGCCGGGCTCGCTGGCCGCTGCGACCGGGCGAGCATCAGCTCGCCGTCCGGGCATCAGGCGAGGGCCGAGGCGGCCGGTTGGACGTGATCTCGTTCTCCGTCGAATAGCTTTCGCGCGCTTGACCGATCGTTCGCCGCGGCGGAATGATGGTGCCATGCAGCGCTTCCTCCACCTCATGGCCGCGGTCTCCATCTCCCTCGTCTGCTTCCAGCAGGGCTGTGGTGACGAGACGCAGCCGGCGGACCCGACGGGCTCCGGCCCCCAGGCGGCGGCGAACGCGTCGAACGGCACGGGCTACGACCCCGTCTGCAACAACGGCAGGGCGGACGGCTTCTGCAACGTCCGCGGCGCCAACCCCGAGGGTTGCGACTGCCGCGACTGCCTCGGCTCCGCCGTCTGCCAGCAGCGCTGCGTGGACGACGGCAGCTGCAACTTCAACGGTGACGACCCCACCTCCGAGGACTGCACCTGCGCCGACTGCGCCTACTCGCACCCGGAGTGCGGCGGGAACCAGGGCGACGGGGATGGCGACGGCGACCAGTCGACGGCCGAGGAGGCCGCGACCTCCACCGGGAGCGGCGACGGGGGCTCCTCCGCGGCGACGACGGCGGAGACCACGGCGGAGACCACGGCGGCGACGACCGCGGAGACGACCGCGGCGACCGTGGGCGCGGGCGGCGCCGGCGGCGTCTGATCGCCGACCGTTGCGGGCTGCGCGACGAGGGCGCGAGGGAGACCTCGCGCCCTTCGTCCATGGGTCTGCACCGTCAGGCCTGGCAAGGTCATCCAGTTCGTCCTGCCCGTCGACGCGACCGTGGTCGACGATTGGAGATCCAATAGTTGGATCTAAAACAGTATGAATGCATACGTTTCCAGGCCCGCCTACGCTGCCCACCGGATGCGACCTGGCCTCCGTGTGGCGTGGGCGGCGCCTTCTGTCCGGTAAGAGCGTACATTTGCGCTTTCATTGCGGATGAGCCGCCATCGCCGCGTCGCGCCACTGGAGCACCCGCAGACGATTTCCTTGCAGCAAGGTGGCAAATCCACCACCTGCGCGGAACCGACATGCAGGGTTTCGTGGGTCATAGGGGCCCCAACGTTCGCTCAAGATGCTGAAACCACACGACTTCGGAGCGCTCGCAACAGCCTTACCCTGGCTCACGCCCAACGCGACCCGCTCGCGTGTTTTTCTCGACGAGGCTCGTCGTCCTGCCCGATAACTGCGGGTGACACCGAACCCTGTCGAGGAACTCATGCCGAATCCCAAGCCTCGCATCGAGCCCACGAGGACTCTCAGGCCTGCGCCTCTTCGGAGAATGCCCAGCGCGGTGCTCTCGATGGCTCTGGCGGCGACCTCGATCGGCGCCGTCGTGTCTGGATGTGGCGGCGAGGAGGAGGAGACCGAGGGTCTCTGCACCTCGACCGAGCAGTTCTTCGCCGAGAAGGTCTGGGCGCCGACGGTCGCGCAGACCTGCATCGGCTGTCACAACCCCACCGGCGAGGCGAAGGACACCAGCTACGTGCTGCACGCCTCGTCGGAGGCCGGCTACCTCGAGGCCAACCTCGCCGTCATCAAGAGCGTCGCCGAGCTCGAGAAGGGCGGCAAATCGCTCATCCTCCTCAAGCCGACCGGCGGCATCGAGCACCAGGGCGGCGTGCAGCTCGACCCCGCGAGCCAGGAGTACAAGGACTTCGAGCAGCTCGTCACGATGCTCAAGGAGGGCAACGACTGCGAGACGAACAAGGCGGGCTTCTTCGCCGGCGTCGAGCTGGCGGGCCCCCACGTCACGCTGCGGAAGATGACGCTTTCGCTCGCCGCGCGCGTGCCCAGCGACGCCGAGATCAAGGCGGTCGACGAGAAGGGCTTCGACGCCTTCGGCACCATCCTCGATCAGCTGATGACCGAGGAGGCGTTCTTCGAGCGCATCCGCGAGAGCTACAACAACCTCTTCCTCACCGACCAGTACATCTCCAACCGCCAGGCGGTGGATCTGCTGGCCCGCGGCGACGAGGAGGACCCCGAGTACTACAACCCGTTCTGGTACGAGGGCACCGAGGGCGACGCCGGGCTGGCGCAGCACTACGGCGTCGGTGACCCCGGGAGCGTCGAGGAGTACCTCGCCGGGCAGACGGTGGTCGGCGTGGCGCGCGAGCCCATCGAGCTCATCACCCACGTCGTCCGCAACAACAAGCCGTTCAGCGAGGTGCTGACGGCCGACTACATGATGGTCAACCCGTTCTCCGCCAAGGCCTGGGGCGCGCCGAACGAGTTCAAGAACGACGCCGACCCCTACGAGTGGCAGGCGTTCCAGCGGCCCGGCCAGCCGCACGCCGGCGTGCTCACCTCGGTGGTCTGGCTGAACCGCCACCCGACGACGCCGACCAACCGCAACCGCCACCGCGCGCGCATGGTCTATTTCGACTGGCTCGGGACCGACATCCTGAAGACGGCGGAGCGGCCGCTCGATCCGACCAAGATCACGGATCACAACCCGACGATGAACAACCCGGCGTGCACGGTCTGCCATGCGCAGCTCGACCCGCTGGCCGGCGCGTTCCTCAACTACCAGGGCGTGGAGGAGAACCTTGGCCAGGCCGACTACTACCCCGAGTTCGTCTGGTACCAGGACATGCGGCCGCCGGGCTTCGGCAGCGAGAGCGTGCCCTTCGAGGAGCAGGGGCGAGGCCTGCCCTGGCTCGCCAGCCGCGTGGTGCGCGACCCGCGCTTCCCGGTCGCCGTCGTCTACCAGGCGTTCCGTGCCTTCGTCGGGCAGGAGCCGATGCTCCCGCCGGCCGACCAGACCGATCCGGAGTTCAAGGCCCACTTCCAGGCGTATCTCGGCCAGTACTACTCGCTGAGCGAGATCTCCGAGAACTTCGTCGCGAGCAACTACAACTACAAGCAGATCGTCAAGGACCTGGTCATGAGCCCGTACTTCCGCGCGACCAACGCGTCGGAGATGGCCTCTGCCGGCCAGGTCGAGAAGTTCGGCGAGATCGGCACCGCGCACCTTCTGACGCCGGAGGAGCTCGATCGCAAGATCCAGGCGGTCATCGGTCTGCCGTGGACGACCCGCTACGACGACCGCAACTACCAGCTGCTGCGCGGGGATCGCTTCCAGCTCCTCTACGGCGGCATCAACTCGGACGACGTCACCCAGCGCATCCGCCAGCCCAACGGCGTCATGGCCAACGTCATCGAGCTCATGGGCAACGAGATGGCCTGCAAGGTCGTCCCCAACGAGTTCGCCATTCCCCCCAAGCAGCGGCGGTTCTTCGGGGGCATCGAGATCGAGTTCGCCCCGCGCGATGCGAGCGGCTTCGAGGTCTCGGGCGCTGCGGCGGCCATCAAGGAGACGATCCGCACGCTCCACTACAAGATCCTCGGCGAGAACCGGGAGGTCACCGATCCCGAGATCGAGCGCACCTACAAGCTCTTCGTCGACGTCTGGGACGCGGGCTACAAGGCGGTCAAGGCCGGCGAGGAGGAGGACCACATGCAGTGTGGCACCGACTACAACTACGTCACCGGCGAGTACCTGACCGGTGAGGACGCAGGCTTGGAGACCCGGGAGGACGCGCTCTACACGAAGCGCGCCTGGATGGCGGTCTTCTCCTATCTCATCACCGACTACACATTCATCCACGAGTGAGGAGGCTGACCATGGAGCGCAGAGATTTTCTGAAGCTGGCGTCCCTGGCGGGCCTCTCCGTCGTGAGCGGCGGAGCGATCGCCAAGGCGGACGCGTTCGATCCCAAGTCGAAGACGTTGTGGCTCATGATCGACGCCGGCGGCGGCTGGGATCCCACGAGCCTCATCGACCCCAAGGGCGCCATCGGCGACGAGTTCCCCAACAAGTACCCGAAGAACGCGATCAAGCAGCGGGGCAACATCCGTTGGGCCCCGATGGACGCCTCGCCCGACGTGCAGAACGCCGGGATCGACGTCTCGCCGATCGATTCCTTCTTCGAGGACCACTACCAGGATCTGCTGGTCTTCAACGGGGTCGACACCTCGACCAACAGCCACGACGTGGGCAGCCGCAACGTCTGGAGCGGCGGTCTCATGGAGGGCCGCGCGACCCTCGGCGCGATGATCGCGGCGGCCCAGGCGAAGGAGTCGCCGATGGCGTT
>JBKJLX010000682.1:0-4884 GCA_046596645.1 Polyangiaceae bacterium | reverse complement strand
GATCGTCCTGGGCGAAGGTGGTCGCCACCGCATGGAAGCGGACCGTCTCGTTGACGTCCTCCAGGAAGCGCTCGACCGCGCGGCGAACGTCCTCCCCCCGCGACTCGGAGAGCGCGGTGACGACCTGCAGCTTCGGCTCCACGTTGCGCGAGTACTCGGTGTCGAAGGCTTCGGCCAGGGTGAGCAACTCGGCCTTGTAACCGGCATCGTCCAGCACGGCGCGAAGGATCTTCAGTGGCCAGGTCAGCACCTCGGCCCTGGTGCAGAAGGCTCTCACCGCGGGGACCGCCTCGGGACCCGCCGCCAGGCAGCCCTGGAATGCCGCGTCCTTCTCCTCCTGATCGGTGATCGAGGGGTCGATGGAGAACGTGAAGCGCTTCAGCAGCGCCTCCGCCGCCTCCTTGCTGCCCATCTGCGCGAGCGCCTCGATCGACTCCGCCCGATCGTAGGTTTGCGCGCGCTTGTCGGCGACGACCTTGGCGTGACCGGCGACCTTCTTGTTGGGGGGGACCTTGCCGGGCGCAGCGGGCGGGCTCGAGCCCTTCTTGAGGAAATCGAAGAGTCCCATCGTGTGCGGCCTTCCGTTAGCGCAACGCCCGCCCCAAGGCCACTCGTGCCGCGGGGCAGGACAGCACGAAGCCCCGCTCGCCGTGAGGCGACGCGGGGCTCGCGCCGGTCGGAGGCGGGGGCGATGGGCCCCCGGTATCTCTACTTCGACGCCTCGATTCCCGGAGGAAGCGCGATCGTCAGGTTGATGGTCAGCATCGAGTTGAAGCGGAAGGTCGAGTCCTCGTCGCTGATGGAGCCATCCGGGAACTCCAGATCGGGACCGCCGCCGTTGTTGTCGAAGCCGGAGGTGTTCCACGCGAAGGGCAGACCGCGCCACTCCGCACCGAAGCCGAAGAACTCGCTGGGGTAGAAATTCAAGCCGAGACCGAAGGTGGGCGCCACCGCGACGCGGCTCTCCTTCACGAAGCTATCCGCCTCCGCGCAGGAGATATCGACGTTATCGCTGTTCACGCCACACTGCTGGCGCTCCTCCAGGCCGACGAAGGCGGGGCCGGCGAAGAAGTGCACGTCGGTGTCGACGAAGAGCGCCGAGAACAGCGCGAGCTTGCCGCGGAACGGCACCACCGTGACCTGTGGGGCCACCACCCACTGCATGTTGGCCAGCTGGTCGTCCGACAGGTTGCCGCGCGTCAGGTTCGTCGCCGTGAGGCGGCAGCCGCGCGACGTCGGGTTGACGGTGCAGGCTCGAGCGTCGATCGCGCGCTCCTGCAGCTGGTCCGAGAGTGCCGTCGTGTAGGACAGGCCGACGCCGCCCCACACGCCCAGGCCGAGCCAGTCGGTCGGGTGGTACTGCAGCCGCAGCCCGGGAATGATGGTGCGCTTGTACTCGTCGAGGAGGGTGAACGAGACGCTGGGCGCGATCTCGAAACGACCCTCGCGGTGCAGGCGCAGCTTGCGCACCGCGGGTGCACCGGCGAGAGGGCCGGTGAGCTGGATCTCCTGCGCCTGCGCCTCGGGAGCGACTCCGACGAAGGTCACCAGCGCCGCAGCCGCAGCCAGCAGTGCCGCGCAAGACTCGCGAGCTGTCGACTTGTTCATGAGCTTCCCCGTCTTCACTTTCGTGCTCTGGTTCACGTCCATCCTCGCTTGGAAGCTCACTTGGGGAGCCGGTACTCCCAGGAGAACGGGAGGAAGATGGAGATGCCGAGCTGCGCTTGGACGTTGTTGGTGAAGCTCGCGTCGGGGCTCAGCCAGTTCGCCGGGTCCTGCTGCTCAGCAGGAGTCGCCGGTACCGACGGGTTCTCGAGGTCGTCGAAGAAGATGTAGTCGCGCACCTCCGCCATGACCGCGAACCAGCGGTTGAAGAAGATCCGCAGCCCGCCGCCGACGTTGAACGAGATCTTCGGCTCGAAGTCGAATGTGCGGTTGTCGGGATCGACCACCGCGATGGGGCGGGTCGAGATCGCGCCGACGCCGCCCACGACGTAGAAATCGTAGTGGAAGATGAAGTCGGCGAAGCCGGCGAACTTGCCGTACGCCGGGACGTACGTGAAGTTCGCGTTGGCATTCCACTGGTACTCGGTGATCGGCTGGCCGATGCGGGCGGCGCGGCTCGTCTGGAAGTTGAACTCGCTCTGCGAGTTTCCATAGAGGTTGCCGTTGATGCCGACCCCGATGACGTTCGTGAGATAGTAGTTCACCGCCAGTCCGAAAGCCGGGTGGCTCACGAACTGGTCGTTCATCGTCTGCCCGTAGTACGGGTTGATCTCGAACCGACCCTCGCGGAGCGCGTAGATCTGCTGGACGGCGTAGATCTCTGCGTCCAGCGGCCGGCTCGCCGCCTCCTCCATGTTGATGGTGGGGCATGCCGTCGGGTCGAGCTTGCAGATGTCCTCGAGGCCGCCCTCTTCCTCACCCGCGGGTGCGCCCTCGGCGGGCTCGCCCTCGGCGGGCTGCTCACCTTCGGCCGGGGGCTCGCCCTCGGCGGGCTTGTCACCTTCTGCCGCGGCAGCCGGCGGCTTTGCGGGCTGCGCCACGGCTGTGACCGGCACCGCGGCCGTCAGCGCCGCTGCGACCAGCGCCGCCAGGAGAAGCCCCACGCGAGCTTGCTTCATCGCCAATCCTTCCGAGAGTGCGTGCGACGACCATCGAGCGAAGGGGTCACGTCCCCAGCGCCCCGCTTCAGGCCAACCGCTTCAGTCGATCACTGCGTGGCGAAGCCCCCGACTTCAGGACCCCCCGAGGAGGCTTCCCTCGAAGACGCGGCCCGGCGGGTTGACCCATCCAGGATGGCGACGTCGAAGTTTGCGAAGCGTTGCCTCCACCCTGCGGCGGGCGGAGATGCGGGCGTACGCGTCGCGTTTTCTACTGCGGCCTGCGAGCAGGCGTTCGGCAGCAACTGCTGGAATCTACTGCCGTCTTTCAGACCAGGAACAAGCGGCCGGGACTCTATCACGCTGGATTTCGGCGAATCAACACCCAAGATCCAGGGGGCGCTCGCGGAGGGCCGCAGATCGCCGGTGCCGACGCGCCAGGCTGCGGAGGTGGGTGTCACGCAGCCTCGGAGGCAGCATCGCCCGAGGTCCCCAGCAGGGCCTCGACGAACTCGCCGGCGTCGAAGTCGCGCAGGTCTTCCGACCGCTCGCCGACGCCGATGTAGCGCACCGGGAGGTCGTGCTCGGCGCAGACACCCAGAACCACGCCGCCCTTGGCCGTCCCGTCCAGCTTGGTCAGGACGATCCCGGTGAGGGGCAGCGCCTCCTTGAAGAGGGCCGCCTGCTGGAGCGCGTTCTGGCCGTTGGTCGCGTCCAGCACGAGAAGCGTCTCGTGGGGGGCGCCCTCCATGGCCTTGTCCAGGGTGCGGTGGACCTTCTTCAGCTCCTCCATCAGGTTGGTCTTGGTGTGCAGGCGACCGGCGGTGTCGGCGAGCACCACGTCGGCGCCGATCTCCTTCGCGCGCTGGATCGCATCGAAGATGACCGCGCCGGGGTTCGCCCCGTCCTTGCCCTTGACGACCTCGCACCCGACTCGGTCGCCCCACACCTTGAGCTGCTGGACCGCAGCCGCGCGGAAAGTGTCGCCCGCGGCCAGCACCACCGACTTGCCCTGGCCCTTGAGGCGGGTCGCCAGCTTGCCGATGGTCGTCGTCTTCCCGACGCCGTTGACGCCGACGATCATGACCACGGTCGGCTTGTGCCCGAGCCGGAGGGCTCCGTCGCCAATGTCGAGGATGCGGGTCGCGCTGTCGCGAAGCTCGCTCCAGACCGCGTCGTCGTCCTTCAGCTCGTCGCGCGACAGGCGCTCCTTGATGCCGTCGAGGAGCTTTGCGGTCGTCTTCACGCCGACGTCGGAGGTGAGGAGCACCTCCTCCAGCTGCTCGACGATCTGCGGGTCGATCTCCTTCTTGCCGCCGAACAGCGCGCGCAGGCGACCGAAGAGGCCCTCGCTCTGCCGGGCCTTGGCGAGGCCCTTGCGCAGCCCGGCCACGTCACGAGCACGGCGCGGCCCGGGGGCCGGCGTCGCGGTCGACCGCTCCACCTTGGCCTCGGTCTTCGGCTCCGACGGGCGCGCTACCGGGGCGGGCCCTGCGGGCTGCTCGTCGTCGTCGCCCGCGGGCACGGGCCGCTTCGCCGGCTCGCTCGCCTTGATGGGCGTGCCAGGCTGCTCCTTCCTGGCCGACGGCTCCTTCTTCGCCGTTTCCGTCTTGGCCTTGGGCTTGGCCTCGTCCTTTGCGGGCAGCTTCTTCGCTGGAGCGGCCGGCTCGAGCTGTGCCGGCTCGTCCTTCTTCCGGAGAAGGAGGAAATAGACGGCGATGAGGACGATGGCACCGATCGCGACGTAGACCAGATTGTCCAAGGTGCCTCCTGCGGTCGCGGGCGACTCTACGGATTCCGCCCCGCACGTCAACGCCCGAGGTTCTGCGGCTCCCTCCCACGAACCTCTCGCTCGAGCGTGCCATCGACCGGATCCGGACCGAACGCGGCTTGCTCGACCGATCCGGCCCAGCCGGCGATGTCCTCGGCCTCGCTCCGGGCGGCGACGCGGCGCACGTGCCCGGGCGTCGGCTCGCGGGGGCCGTCCCAGGGCGTCCCCTTGGCGCGCGCCCAGCGGACCAGCCGATCGAGGAGCGCCCGCCGCCGCGTGACGAGCGCGATCCGGAGCTCACCAGGGACCGGCAGGGGCTGCTCCAGCGCTGCGTGCAGCGCGCCCTCGATCCGCAGCGTCGCGTCGGCCGGGGTCGCCTCGGCGGGCGCGAGCTCGAAGGCGCCATGGGCGTCGGTCTCGGCCCGGGCGACCACGCCGTCGCCCTCGAAAGTGGGCCGCGTGACCACGACCTCGGCCCCGGTGACCGGGGTGCCGTCGTGGGCGTCGATG
>JBKJLX010000371.1:0-6123 GCA_046596645.1 Polyangiaceae bacterium | reverse complement strand
GGTCGCCGATCGCAACGCCCGCGAGCGTGTCCTCGGCGACCTGGTCCTGCGCTTCGTGAGGCCTTGCTCGCGCTGCGTGATGGTCGACGTCGATCCCGAGACCGGCGTGGTCGGCCGCGAGCCGCTGGCCTCGCTGGCGACCTATCGCCGGCAAGGTGGCAGCGTGATGTTCGGACAGAACGCGGTGCACGACCGGGCCGGCACCCTCCGGGTGGGCGACGTGGCGCGCGCCCTCCCGAGCTACCATGGTGGCTGAATGACGCGAACGCTGCTGCATCTGTCCGACCTGCATTTCGACCACGTCGATGCCGAGGTCATCGAGCCGCTCGTCGACCTCGCTCGACGTCTGCAGCCGGATCACGTCGTCGTCTCGGGCGATCTCACGCAGAGGGCTCGCTCCGTGGAGTTTCGCAGTGCTCGGGCCTTCCTCGATCGGTTGCCCCAGCCGCTCCTGGTCGTCCCCGGAAACCACGACATCCCCCTCTACAACGTGCTCGCACGCTTCCTCGGCTCGCTCGATGCCTACCGTCGCATCGTCACCGACGATCTCGCGCCATTTCATCAGAGCGACGACCTCTGCATCCTGGGCCTCGACACGGCGCGGCCGTGGCGGATCAAGGAGGGGAGCGTGAGCAAAGGCCAGCTGAGGCTCCTGCAGCGACGCTTCGCCGGCGTCTCGCCGTCGGCCGTGAAGGTCGTGGTGACGCATCACCCGTTCGACCCCCCGCCGGACGAGCCGCACCATCAGGTGGTCGGCAACGCCCACGACGCCATGCGCGCGATGCTCGCCTCGCGCGTCGACCTCGTTCTGTCGGGGCACCTCCACCGAAGCCGCGCTTCGCACTCGGCCCATCGCTTCGTCATGGACGGACACTCTGCCGTGCTGGTCCAGGCCGGGACGGCGACCTCGACGCGAACACGCGGCGAAGAGAACTCCTTCAACGTCATCCGGGTGAGCGCGGACGAGATGACCATCGAGCGCATGACGTGGGCCGACACGGGGCGCGCCTTTGCGGTCACCGACGTCGACCGATTCCGACGGACCGCGACTGGCTGGGTGACCCTCGAGGGCACATCGGGGTCGTAGGCTCGAGCGCCTCTCCTTCGCAGCCGGGACGCGACGGTCTCGAGCAGCGTCGGGTGCGGCTTCGCGGTGGGTCACCGGCCGCGGAGCACAGGCGAGCCGCGCCGGCCGCACGCCGGTCCCCGACGCCTCGGGCGCGTCCCTTCCTTCGGCAACGGACTCTTCCGCGCGCTCGCACAGCTCCGGCCAGGTGCGCGTCGATGGCGCGGTAGCACCGTCTCCTCGGGGCCGTGCCGCTCTCCCCCGAGCCAAAGGGCGTGCACGGCGTAGAAGCTGTGGTACGAGCGGTCGCCATCGGGCGAGGTCACGGGTGTGGTCAGTCCCGGCGACCTCCTGTTTCTCGGCCTCCGCGAAGGCACCAAGGAGGTCGAGCTCCGCGCCGAGGGTAAGCTCGTGCTCGTCATGACTGCCGTCGTGACGAAGCAGCCAGCCCCACGCTGACGTCCCTGATATGACAGCGAGCGATGGAAAGTCGCTATGTCGATGCGGATGCCACGTCGGCCATCTCTGAGGGTGCGCGCCGTGACCCCGCCGTGGGTGACCTCCTGGCGCTTCGCACGTACACCGCGAGGTTGCTCGGCGCCGACGACTCTCTCGTCCTCCATGGAGGCGGGAACACCAGCGTCAAAGCGCAGGCGAGGACACTCCACGGCGACACCGTCGCCGTCATCCACGTGAAGGGCTCGGGATGGGACCTCGCGACGATCGAGCCGGCCGGTCATCCGGCCGTACGCATGGCGGCGCTCGAGCGCATGCTCTCGCTGCCCGACATGACCGACGAGCAGATGGTGAACGAGATGCGCCTCGCGCTGCTCGACGCCTCCGCTCCGACGCCGAGCGTCGAGACGCTCCTTCACGCTGCGCTCCCCGCCAGGTTCATCGATCACACCCATGCCGACGCGGTGCTCGCCGTCGCCGATCAGGACGAGGGCTTCCGGATCTGCTCGGAGATCTACGGCGATCGTCTGCTGTGGGTGCCGTACGTCATGCCCGGCTTCGGTCTCGCGAAGGCCTGCAAGAAGGCGTGGGACGACGCGCTTGCTGCGGGACGCGCCCCCAACATCATGGTGCTCGAGCGCCATGGCATCTTCACGTTCGGGGCCACCGCGAAGGAGAGCTACGAGCGCATGATCGATGCGGTCACGGCCGCCGAGCGTGTCAGATCCGATCCGATGCCGGCCAGCGTGCGTGTCTTCATCGACGACGATCTCGAACGCACGGTGGCCGCGGTCGTTCGCGGGGCGCTCGCAGCAGTCTCCGGGGAGCCTCCGGAACGAGCGCCGATCGTGGCCGTGCGCTCGAGCGAGCGGATCCTCGCCTTCTTCGACCGCCTCGACACCCACGATCTAGTTCAGCGCGGCTGCGCCACACCGGATCACGTGATCCGGACGAAGCCGACCGCACTTCTCCTCGCGAGGCCTGAGTACGGCGACGCGACTGCGTTCGCAGCCCTCATGGAGCGCGAGATCGCGGAGTACGCGGCCCGGTACGGCCGCTACTTCGCCGAAATGTGCACGACGAAGAACGTCACGCGCACGAAGCTCGACCCCTGGCCTCGCATCCTCCTCCTCCCTCGCGTTGGCATCCTCGCTGTCGGCAAGACCAAGAAGGATGCCGAGATCGCCGCCGACATCTACGAGCACACGATCCGGGTGATGACCGACGCCGAGCAGGTAGGCCGCTATTCGCCGGTGAGCCTCGGCGATCTGTTCGACGTCGAGTACTGGAGCCTCGAACAAGCCAAGATCAAGAAGGAGCCGGAGCTTCCGCTCGCGAGACAGATAGCTCTCGTCACCGGGGCCGCTGCGGGGATCGGCAAGGCGACGGTGTCGCTCTTCCTCGAGCTCGGCGCGCACGTCGTCGCTTGCGACCGCAACGGGGACGCGCTCGACGTGCTGACCGCCGAGACCCACGTCAAGAAGCGACAGCAGCTCGTCACGTGCGTGACCGACGTGACCAGCCGCGAAGCGGTGTCCGGAGCGTTCACGCTCGCCGCGCGAACGTTCGGCGGCGTCGACATCGTCGTCAGCAATGCGGGAGATGCGCCCGAGGGGCGCCTCGACTCGGCGGAGGGCGACGAGGCGCTCCGGCGATCGCTCGAGACCAACCTGCTCTCGCACAACACGGTGGCCACGTGCGCCGCCGAGACGATGAGGCTCGCACGGCGTGGCGGTTGCTTGCTCTTCAACGCGAGCAAGAGCGCGTTCAACCCAGGGCCGGGCTTCGGCCCGTACGCGGTCGCCAAAGCTGCGCTGGTCGCGCTCATGCGCCAGCACGCCGTCGACCTCGGAAGGTTCGGCATCCGCGCGAACGCGGTGAACGCCGACCGGATTCGCACCGGCATCTTCGCCGGAGGCGTCGTCGAGTCGCGTGCGGCCGCACGAGGGCTCTCGGTCGATGATTACTTCCGGTCGAATCTGCTCGCACGCGAGGTCACGGCAACCGATGTGGCCGCCGCATTCGCCTACCTGGCGCAGGCGAGGGCCACGACGGGCTGCATCGTGACGGTCGACGGCGGGAATGCCGCCGCGTTCCCTCGCTGACCTCCCTCGACCCTCGGAGACGGATGGTCAGCTCCGCGCGCGCGCCGCCTGGCCTATTTCCCCCAGTACCCGTAGGTGGTGAACGAGCCGCAGATCGACCAGACCCGACCGTCGTCGCCGCTGCAGCCGCTGGTGTAGCCGAAGTAGGCCTCCCCGCAGACGTACTCCGCAGGTGGCCGCGGCCCCCACCCCGGGCCGGCACAGTCGGCGTTCTCCAGGAAGCACGCCGCGCCGTAACAGGTCTCGCAGGCGTCCCGGGCCTGGCTCGAGCTTGTGGGGTCTCGCACCTCGGCCGTGCACCACTGCGTGGCGCCGCTCGGGCACGAGGCAAACCCGATCGGGTAGCACGTCTCCTCCAGCACGCAGTCTGCGCTGCATCCGTCACCCGAGGCGTTTCCCCCGTCGTCGCACGGCTCGAGACCGGCGCGGAGAAAGCCGTCGCCGCAGAAGGCCGGGATGCAGCTCCCCGGACAGGCGTCGGTGTCGTCGCCGTTGGCGTCATCGCAGAACTCGCCGGCCGCGCCGTTGATCGTCCCGTCGCCGCAGAGGGCCTGCGTGCAGTCGAGATCGCAGCCGGCCGTCTGAGCGCCGTCGTCGCACTCCTCGCCGGCCAAGGTGTTCGCGTTTCCATCTCCGCAGATCGGCGCCGTGCAGTCGTCGTCGCAGGACGCCGATGGCCCCTGATCGTCGCAGGTCTCGGACGCCTCCTGGTTGACGTTGCCGTCGCCGCAGAGGACCGGCGTACAGTCGTCGTCGCAAGCAGCGGTCTCGCCGGCCCCATCGCATTCCTCAGCGGCCGCGGTGTTGGCGACCCCGTCCCCGCAGACGACGGCGGTGCAGTCGACGTCGCACGTCGCCGACTCGCCTCCGTCGTCACAGGCCTCGCCCTCGTGTATCGCGCCGTCCCCGCAGGTCCCCAGCGTGCAGTCGGCGCGGCACAGGGCGGTCGGTCCGCCGTCGTCGCACTCCTCGCCCGAGGTCAGGTTGAGCACGGCGTCGCCGCAGGCGCTCGGCGTGCAGTCGACGTCGCACGCCCCCGTCTCGCCGCCGCCGTCGCAAGTCTCGCCAGCGAGCTGGTTGAGCTCTCCGTCACCGCAGGCGGCGTTGGTGCAGTCGTCGTCGCATGACTCGGTCTGGCCGCCGCCGTCGCAGTCCTCGCCGGCGGGCAGATTCTTCCTTCCGTCGCCGCACTCGGCGAGGGTGCAGTCGCCGTCGCAGAGCATGGTGTCGGCGCCGTCGTCGCACTCCTCCTCGCCCTCGACGATGCGATTGCCACACTCCGGCTCGCCGGGCGGCTCCCCACCTTCCCCGTCGCCACCCTGCCCGCCGGGGCCGGTCGTGGCGGTGCTCGGACCCTCTCCGCCCTGGCTCCCCCCGGTCGTCGTCGTGCCCGGCCCGTCGCCACCCTCGCCGCCGCTGGTGGCGAGCCCACTGCCGCCCTCGGTGGTCGAGCCCCCACCCGTGCCGGCGCCGTCGTCCCCGCAGGCGCACACGAGGCCGAGGGTGAGGGTGACGGCGGCGATCCTCATGCCGTCAGCGTAACCGAAACCTGTCCGAGCGCTCGATCGTGCCACGTCAGCACTGGCCGACGCTCGCGCCGCCGCAGATCGCGCAGCGCAGGGGGGACGCGTGACCCGACAGGACGGGTCCATGCAGCAGGTACTCAATTGGATGGTTCCACGCCCTTCGCCGCCTTACGCTTTGCCGTCGCCGATCGACCTCCGCGATGATTCGAGCGGCCGACGTTCCGCGCGGGTCGACGAACCCCAACCCCCCATGTTCGTTTCCCTCTTCCGACGGCGGACGACGAGCATCCGCAATCATCTGTTTCTGCTGGCGATCGGCACGCTGCTTCCGGTGGTGCTCTTCGCCGCCGTGCTGGCCGTGGTGCAAGCCCGGCAGGAGCGCCAGACCTTCGAGCGCGGCATGCACGACCGCGTCGTCGGGATCACGAGCGCCATCGACGCCGAGTTGCGAGCCACGGTAGCTGTGCTGCAGACCCTCGCGGAGAGCCAGGTGCTCGTCGACGGCGAGCTGGAGCGTTTCCACGGCCTCATTCAGCGGCTCCGGGGCACGCACCCCGACTGGGTGAACGTGACTTTGGCCAGCGCCGACGGCCTGCAGCTGATCAATGCGGCACGGCCCTACAGTGCCCAGCCGCTGCCCATCGACGAGACCGCCAGCTTCGAGCAAGTGCGGCACACGTTGCAGCCGGCCATCGGCAACCTGTCGTCGCGCTCACAAAATCAGCCGCGATCATTCTCTGTTCGCGTGCCGGTCCTGCGCCAAGGCCGACTCGCCTACGTGCTCACCGCAGTCGTCGATCCGGCGGCCATCTCGCGCATCCTGCGCGAACAGGGCATGCCCGACGACTGGGTTGCCTCGGTGGTCGACGTTCGACTCCTGCAGGTGGCCCGCCTGCACAGGGGTCAGGTGCAGGTCGGCGTGACCGTGGCGCCGGCGTTTCGCGCCGCACTGACCTCGGGCGCCACCGAA
>JBKJLX010000342.1:0-7132 GCA_046596645.1 Polyangiaceae bacterium | reverse complement strand
CGTCGCCGATCGCGGCCTCGATCGAGCTCGACTCCAGCTCGCGCGTCGGCACCTCCGGCACGTGGTCAGGCCCGCCGGCCCCGGTCGCCGTGGGGGGACCGCTCGCGAGCAGGCTCTCGTCGATCGGTAGGCGCCGCGCCTCGATGGCGGCGGGCGCGAAGTCCGCCAGCGAGCCGGCGTGGGCACGTGGGGGGGGCAGATCCTTCTTCGACGGCGCCTCCGGCGGCGGCGGGGGCGGCGCCAGCTTGGCGGCGACGGCCGGCGGCGGCACCGCCAGGCCCGCGTCGCGCAGCGCCTTCTCCAGCTCCGAGACCCGCGCATCCCCTGGAAACAGCGAGGCCGCGCGCGCATAGAGCGCCTGAGCCCGCGCCCCCTCGCCCGACAGCGCGAAGAGCCGGGAGAGGACGTCGAGCACCCCCAGCTGCGTGGAGTGCTTGCCCGCTGCCTCGTCGCCGAACTCGGTGACGAAGGTCCGCGGCAGGGCGCCCGGCGCCTTGGCGCTTGCGCGCAGCAGCATGCTTCCGAGCTCGACCGTCGCATCGACCCGCGGATCGGCGCGCCAGGCGTCGAGCAGCTTGTCGAGCCGGACCATCCGCGGACGAGCGTAACGGAAAAATTGTTTCTTCGTTCAGCACCTGACGGTGCTGAACCAGGCGCCGTCGCGCCCCCTGGCAGCGCGTCAGGCGCGGGCGTCGAGCACGTCGAACGCCGGCGCGCCGCGGGCGAACGTGGCCAGCACGCGGCCGCGAAACGTCTTGCCCCAGAACGGGGTGTTGCGGCTCTTGGTGCGCAGCCCCTCGATGCGGCGCTCGACGTCGGGGTCGACGATGGTGATCTCGGCCCGCTCTCCGACCGCGAGGCGCGGAGCGCGCAGGCCCGCAATGCGCGCCGGGGCCCGGGTCAGCGCGTCGACGAAGCGCGCCAGCGGGATCGCGCCGGAGCGCACCAGATCGAGCAGGACCGGGACCACCAGCTCGAGGCCGATCATCCCGGGAGATGCGGCCGCGAACTCGCAGTCCTTCTCCAGCCGCGAGTGCGGCGCGTGGTCGGTGGCGATGGCGTCGAGGGTGCCGTCGGCGAGGGCCTCGCGCAGCGCCGCCACGTCCTCCTCCTCCCGCAGGGGCGGGTTCACCTTGCAGGCGGTGTCGTAGCCGAGCACCGCCTCGTGGGTGAGGAGGAGGTGGTGCGGGGTGACCTCGGCAGTGACGGAGATCCCTCGGCTCTTCGCCTCGCGCAGGATGCGGACGGCGCCGCGGGTCGAGACGTGCGCGACGTGGTAGCGGGCGCCAGTCGCCTCGGCGAGCAGCACGTCGCGGGCGATGATCGCGTCCTCCGCCTCGCGCGGCCAGCCGCGGAGGCCGAGCTTGGTGGAGACCCACCCCTCGTGCATCTGCGCGCCCTCGGTGAGGGCGTGGTCCTCGGCGTGCTGGATGACCGCGAGATCGAACGTCCGCGCGTACTCGAGGGCGCGCTTCATGACGGCGCTGTTGGTCACGCAGCGTCCGTCGTCGGAGACGCCCACTGCGCCCGCCTCCTTCTGGTCCGCCATCTCCGCCAGCTCCGCGCCCTTGAGGCCGACGGTGATGGCGGCGATGGGATGCAGGCTGGTGCCGCCGACCTCGCGCGCCCGGGCGACGATGGCCTCGCTGATGGCGCGCCGGTCGTTGACCGGTTTGGTGTTCGGCATGACGCAGACGTGGGCGAAGCCGCCCGCGGCCGCCGCCGCCAGGCCGCTCGCGATGTCCTCCTTGTACTCCTCGCCCGGCTCGCGCAGGTGCGCGTGGAGATCGACGAAGGCGGGGAGGAGCCACAGTCCGCTCCCATCGACCACCCGGGCGCCTTCGGCGCCCAGGAGGTCGGCGGTCGCGGCGCTCCGGCCGAGCCGGGTGATGGCCCCGTTCTCCACCACCAGGTCGACCGGGCCGTCGAGGCCTACGGCCGGGTCCACGGCCCGTGCGCCACGGAGGACGAAGAGGGTGGTCATGCCCTTCCGCGCCTTATCACGTCGGCCAGTGCACGGCAGCGCTTGCGCAGGGGTGGGGTGCCGATCTACAACGGTCTTCGCACGGCAAGCGAAGCTGGCGGAATTGGCAGACGCGCTGGATTCAGGTTCCAGTGGCCGAAAGGTCGTGGAGGTTCAAGTCCTCTGCTTCGCACCACGTACGAGGGCCATGCCGCGAGGGGCCCCTTCTTCGACGCCTGACGACGCTCCTCGGAGCGTCGCAGGCGGATGAAGAAGCCTGCCTGCGGCTCCGCCGCTCATCGCCTGCGTGCCGCAGCGCCACGACCCCGCTTCGCCGTCATCGCGCCTGCCCCGGGCGTTGGTGGTCGCGACGCAGGGCACTCCGTGTGCTAGTCGCAGCGGTCGAATGGTCTTCGCCCCGGGCCAGCCCGCCCGCCTCTGCCTCGCGGATGGAACCGTGTTCGAGGGCGTCGCCCTGGGCGCGACGCTTCGGCTCCAGCACGCCCCGGTGACGGGCGAGGTCGTCTTCACCACCGGCATGACCGGCTACGAGGAGATCCTCACCGACCCCTCGTACCGCGGGCAGATCGTCACCATGACGGCGCCGCAGATCGGCAACACCGGGACCAACGACGACGACGGCGAGAGCGTCTCCGGCGCGCCGCACGCCGCCGGGCTGGTGGTCCGCGACGCCAGCACCGTCGCCTCGAGCTGGCGCGCGCGCTCCACGCTCGACGCGTATCTGGCGAAGCACGGCATGGTCGCCCTGTCCGGCGTCGACACCCGCTGCCTGACCCGCCACATCCGAGACCGCGGGTCCATGAACGGCGCCATCGGCGTCTCGTCCGCCGCCGACCTGGTCGACGCCGCGCGCGCCGCTCCGGCAATGGAGGGGCTGGATCTGGTGCGCGAGGTGACGCCGGCCACGCCCTACGCGTTCGACGAGCCGATCCCCGGCCTCTTCCGGGCACGCCTCCCCGGCGGGCAGAGCTTCGGCCGCTCACCCCTCCTCGGCGCCGGCGATCAGCCTCACGTGGTGGCGATGGACTTCGGGGCGAAGCGCAACATCCTCCGCTGCCTGGTCTCGCAGGGGTGCCGGGTGACGGTGGTCCCCGCGCGCACCACCGCCAGCGACGTGCTGGCCCTGCAGCCGGATGGGGTGTTCGTCTCCAACGGCCCCGGGGACCCGGCAGCCCTCGGCTACGCGGTGGACACGCTCAAGGGTCTGCTCGGCAAGAAGCCGCTGTTCGGCATCTGCCTCGGCCACCAGCTCCTCGGGCGCGCGGTCGGCGGCACCACCTCCAAGCTCAAGTTCGGCCATCGCGGCCTGAACCAGCCGGTCCTCGACAAGACGACGGGCCGCATCGAGATCACCAGCCAGAACCACGGCTTCGTGGTCGACGTGGCGAGCCTGCCGGCGGGCGTGGTCTCCACCCACGAGCACCTGAACGACGGCTCGAGCGAGGGTCTCGAGGTGCCGGAGCTCGGCGCATTCAGCGTCCAGTATCACCCCGAGGCTGCAGCCGGTCCGCACGACGCGCTGTACCTCTTCGATCGATTCGTCGCGCGGATGGTAGGGCCCTCTTGAACCGTTCGTTTCACCTGGTCAGCCTGGGCTGCCCCAAGAACCGTGTCGACTCGGAGGTCATGCTCGGCGTCGCCCTGGGCGAGGGCTTCCGCCACGTCGCGGACGCCCGCTTGGCCGAGGTCATCGTGGTCAACACCTGCGGCTTCATCGGCGAGGCGAAGAAGGAGTCGATCGACACCATCTTCGAGATGGCACGCATGAAGGATCAGGGCCTCTGCAAGACGCTGGTCGTCTCCGGCTGCCTCTCCCAGCGCTACCCGGAGGAGATGGCGAGCGAGATGCCGGAGGTCGACCACTTCCTCGGCTCCAGCGACATGCTCAAGCTGGGCGCGGTCCTCAAGGGCGACGCCGCCCGCATGCTGGTGGGCACGCCGGCCGACTGGCTCGTCAAGGCCGCAAGCCCGCGCGCCATCTCCACTCCCGGCGGCAGCGCCTACGTGAAGATCGCCGAGGGCTGCAACCGCACCTGCTCCTTCTGCGTGATCCCGAAGCTGCGCGGCGACCAGCGCTCGCGCGCCATCGAGGACGTGGTGCGCGAGGTGGAGGAGCTGGTGTCGAAGGGCGTGAAGGAGGTGAACCTGGTCTCCCAGGACACCATCGCCTATGGCCGCGATCTCGAGGGCCCCGCAAGGGAGCGGCCGCGCCTGCACGAGCTCGTGCGCGCCGTCGCCGACGTGAAGGGCCTGCACTGGGCGCGCGTGTTCTACCTCTACCCGGAGGCGATCGACGACGCCTTGATCGATCTGCTCGCCCACCACCCGCGCGTGGTGCCGTACGTCGACATGCCGCTCCAGCACGCCGCCGACGGCATGCTGAAGCGAATGCGCCGCGGTCACGGCGGGCCGCGCCTGCGCAAGGTGGTGGAGACGCTGCGGAGCAAGGTCCCCGACCTCACCTTCCGCACCGCCTTCATCGTCGGCCACCCCGGCGAGACCGACGCCGAGTTCGAGGAGCTGTGCGAGTTTGTCCGCTGGGCGCGCTTCGAGCGCGTGGGCGTCTTCCGGTACTCCGACGAGGAGGACTCGCGCAGCCACGCGCTGGAGGGGAAGGTCCCCCCGCGCACCGCCACCGCGCGCCACAAGAAGCTGATGAAGCTCCAGCGCGACATCGCCCTCGCCCACACCCAGTCGCTGGTCGGTCGCGAGCTCGAGGTCCTGGTCGAGGGCGCCAGCGAGGAGCACGAGCTGGTGGTGCAGGGCCGGCACGCCGGTCAGGCCCCGGACATCGACGGCCAGGTCTACCTTTCCGGCGGTGAGGCGCTGCCCGGGCAGATCCGACGCGTGCAGATCACGCAGGCCAGCCACTACGACCTGGTCGGCGAGCTGGTCGACGGCGACGAGGCCCCCCTTCCGCCGTCGAAGCCGCCCGCCCGCACCGACGCGCGGGTCCGCCTGCGCGTCGTCGCCGCCGACGGCCGCGCCGCACGGTAGCGCCAATCGTGTTGTCAGCGGCTCACCCGGCAGTTGGCGCGCTGGCATCGGATCAGGCGAAAATCGCCGTGGAAGCGCGCGGGCACGACTTCTGCTTAACTCGTGGGTCCGCCGGTGCGCTCCTCGTCCCCCTTCCCGCGAACGACCGGTGCCCGGCCGCGTGCTCTCGCCGGACTCGCGGCCCTCGCTTGTCTCCTGGTCTGCCTTCTCGGCAGCTGCCTCGCCCCCACGCTGCCCCTGCCCCCGCCGGAGGCTCCCGAGTCGATCCGCGTGCTCGACGACGGACAGTGGGAGATCAGCGGTCAGTGCGTGCCGGGCGCGCTCGTCACCGCGATCGTGGAGCGCACGGGTCGCGGCTCGGCGGTCGAGGACCGTGACGCGGACGGGCATTACTCGGTCGTGGTGAGCGCCGACGCCTGTCACGTCGTCGAGATCTGGCAGGTCGACGGGACCGAGGCGAGCGCAACGACCCGGGTCATCCTGCAGGAGGTGCAGGGCGGATCGGCGATCGACGGCGGCGCCTGCACCCGCTGAACGCTCCCTCCGGTCGGGCCCGGCGATGTTCCTCGTCCTCCTGCTGCTCGTCGTGCTCGTCGGGTGGCTGGCCGCCCTCCGTCTGCAGGCGCATCACCACCTCAGCTGGCCCGCGGCCGCCTGGGAGGGGCCTCGGGGCCGCGCGCGCGACTGGTGGGTGGTCGCCGCCCTCGCCCTGTCGTCGCAGTGGCCCGTGCTCCGCCTCCTGCCGCAGCTGCTCCACGCGGACGTACCGCTGCTCGCCGACGCGCCCTCCCACGCCGCGATCATCGGCGCACTCGCGCGACACGGCGCCCCGCACGGCTGGATCGACGTCTATGACGGAGGGTTCCCCCTCGGCGTGAGCTATCCGCCGCTAGGCTGGATCGTCGGAGCGGCGCTGGTGAGGCTCGGTCTTCCGGCGTCGACCGCGGTGCAGGCCCTGGGGCTCGGGGCGTACCTGCTGGCGCCGGTGCTCGTCGTTCTCATCGCGCGGAGCGCCGGCGCCCGTCCGCTCGCCGCGCTCCTGGGCGCTGTCGCGCTGTCGTCGATCTCACCCTACAACGCGTGGCTCGGGACCTACGAGACGGCCCTGACGCTGGGGTTGCTCTCGCAGGCGATGGCGGTGCCCTTCGTGCTCGGCATCGCGTGGGCGACCGCGTCGCGCCGCGCAGCGTGGGCCCTGCCGTTGCTGGGCGCCGGCCTCGCGACGGCCCATGCACAGATCGCGGTCATGGGCGTGCTGTTCGCCTTGCCGGTCGTCCTCCTCGGCGGGTCCCGGGTGCGGCGGCGCCTGCTGCTCGCGATCGGCGGCTGCGGCGTCATGGGGCTCGCGGTGTACGCACCGGGGCTCGCCCTCCACGAGCTCCCCTTCGGGTGGACACTGCCCGGGGAGGCGTCGTCGTTCTCGGGCTACCAGCTCGATCGGCTCGAGCGCTGGGTCCTCGACGGAGAGCTCTTCGATCAGCACCGCGACGTCCTCATCGTCACCTCGGCGTGGCTCCTGTCGGCGGCGGTGCTCATTCCGTTCACGCGCCATCGAGTCCCGCGCGTCGCCCTGACCCTCGTCGTGTGGTCGCTCGTCCTCTGCTCCGCCGGTCGCGCGCTCCTCTCGGCGGGCGCGGTCGGTGAAGTGGTCCTCTCGTTCCTGCAGCCCCAGCGCGCCTTCGCGATGGTGCCGCTCGCCATGGTGGGCGCCGTGGTGATCGCCGCCGAGGAGCTCGCGGCCCGCGGAGACGCGCTCGTCTGGACGACGATCGCTCGCGTGCGTGGCGATCTCCTGGTCCGGGCATCGCTGTGGCTCGCCGTTGCCCTCCTCGCCGTCCTGGCCCCGTCGGAGCTCCTCACGCGGCTCGGCAAGCTGGAGCGGACGTTCCGGTCGTGGGAGGGCGGCACCGGCGACTGCGGCCCCGCCCTGCCCGCACGCGCCTGGGTGCGCGGCCTCGAGCGGGGACGCCTCACGTCCATCGAGGAGGCGGGCACGACCAACTCCTGCACCAAGGCGCTCGGCATCGAGCTCCGGAGCCCCATCCCGCTGGGGGTCTCGTACGGCGCCGGCGCCCACGTCGGCTTGCTGACGGTCGCGATGGCGTCCCTGCGGCCCGCGCTCCCGCGGAGCGACGCGCGCGCGGAGGCGGT
>JBKJLX010000186.1:0-6213 GCA_046596645.1 Polyangiaceae bacterium | reverse complement strand
CCGACGACGTCGACTGGATCTACTTCCAGGCGGCGCCGCCCGATCAGTGGCTCGACCAGCTGCCACCCCGCGCATGGGTCATGCTCGAGGGCCTCAACCCGCGGAAGGATCTGCTGCACATGCTGCTCCCGTCGATGCGGGCGATGGCGCGCCTGCAGGGCGGGCGCGCAGGAGTCGGCGAGGCCATGGAGCTGCGCCCCGACACGCTCTTCATCGACGGCGAGGCCGAGCACCTCACGCTGACCTTCCGCGGCAGCGTGATGGTCCCGGGCGTCGAGGCGCTGGAGGACAGCTGGGTCGCCTTTGCACTGGAGATGCCGGATCGTCCGCTGGTCTGGCCGACGGCGCCCGTCCTGGAGGCCACGACCTCGGTGCCGTCGGGCGCGGCTTCCGGCACGATCGCGATGGACGACGGGCTCCCGTGCAAGGCGCCGCCACCCGCGGCGCAGCCGGGTCACGCGCCGACCGGCACCCTGATCGTGGACACCGCGCCGGCGCACGCGCCGACCGGCACCATGATCATCTCCGAGCCGGCAACCGGCAGCGGGTACGCGCCGCTGCAGGCGCCGCCGCCGGGGCCGCCGACGCCGATGCCGCATCTGCCCCCGATGCCGGCGCCCCTCCCTCCCGCGCCAGCGCGGTCGAAATTCGCCGGCACCGTGGAGGTGGATGCCCCGCCGCCGTTCGTCGCCCCACTCCCCTTCAGCGGGGCACGCATCCCCTCGCGCAAGTCCGAGCCGCCTGCCGCGCTGCCAGGTGCGCCCTGGGCCGGCGTCGGCCCGGCGAAGCCGATGCCCGCGCCTCGCTCGGCGATGACCGGCACCATGATCGAGGAGCCCGCCCCATCGACGGTGGACGCGCCGACCCTGGTGCAGCGCGCCCCGCTTCCGGCGCCGCCGACCCCCGCGCCCCCGCCAGCGCCCCCGCCTCCCGCGGCGGAGCCATCGAGGAACCGTGCAGCGCCGCTGCGGCCGGAGGACGCCTACCAGAAGCACGATCCGCGTGATGCGCAGCCGGTGGCCGCGCCCAAGCCCAAGGCTGCGCTGCCGGAGAAGCAGGACATCGGCAGCGCGCTGTACCGGCGCAAGAAGCCCTGACGCGCCCAGGGCCCCCGTCGCCTCCCCACCCCTCACCGAACGAGTTGCGAGATGGAAACGCCGTGGTCTCTCGAGATGTACGTCGAGGCGGAGGGTGAGCGCTGGGAAGACGTCCTCGTCCACCGCCTCGCGGGGCGCGAGGCCATCGGAGAGCTCTTCGCGTTCGACGTCGACCTCGTGGTGGACCGTGATGTCGTCCTGGACCACCGCCTGCACCTGGGCATCGAGCTGACCCTGGTGATCGAGCGCGACCGGGAGGAGGTCCGCCGCATCCACGGCATGGTGGCCTCGATCCGGGATCGTCTCGAGGCCACGGGAAAGGTGCGGACCTACCAGGCGCGCATCGTCCCCCGGCTCGCCCAGCTCGGACTGGTGGAGACGCAGGAGGTCTACCTCGGCCTCTCCGTGCCCGACATCATCCGCAGCAAGCTGGAGATGCACGGCTTCGGCCCCGCCGACTTCGAGCTGCGCCTCGGCAGCCGATACGACGCGCGCGACATCGTCGTGCAGCACGGCGAGAGCGATCTCGCGTTCGTCAGCCGGCTCGCCGAGCACGTCGGGATCGCCTTTTCGTTCGAGCACGAGGCCGGCAAGGACAAGGCCGTCTTCACCGACCACGCCGCCGGGTACAGCGTCGTCCCGGGGTTCGAGCAGGTGCCGTTCCGCGCGACAGGCCAGCAGCTCGACGTGTTCGCGCTGGAGGTGGAGTCTGCTCTCCTCCCCGCTCGCGTCTTCGTCCAGGACTACAACTACCGCACGCCGCTGATGGACCCCACGGGGAGCGCCGACGCCGACCGCGAGGGGCTCGGCGGTGTCGTCGAGTACGGCAGCCACGTGAAGTCGCCGGAGGAGGCGAAGCGGTTCGCGCACATCCGCGCCGAGGAGATCCAGGCGCGCAAGCGAGTGTTCTTCGGCGCCAGCAGCCACCCGAACCTCTCGGCGGGGCGGCGCACGGGCCTCCTCGATCACCCTCGCCTCGACGGGCTCGTGGGCCTGCTGGTCACCGAGGTGGAGCACCAGGCCAGGCTGCCTTACCCGGGCGAGCAAGACCCGACGGGGCTCGGTTACCGCAACACCTTCCGCGCCATCTCCGAGGACGTCGTGTTCCGACCGCGGCGGAGGACGCCGCGCCCGCGCATGCACGGCGTCGTGACCGGCGTCATCCAGCCGGGACCGGGCGGCGAGATGGGCGGCGTGGCCAGGCTCGACGCCGAGGGTCGGTACACCGTGCAGATCCACTTCGACACCGCGCCCCACCGCGGGGCGAAGGCCTCGCACGCGGTCCGCATGGCCCAGCCGTTCGCCGGGCACGGCAACGGGATGCACTTCCCCCTGCTCCCCGGGACCGAGGTCATCATCGCGTTCGCCAATGGCGACCCCGACCGTCCGGTGATCGTGGGGGCGATGCCCAACCCGGCGTCGCCCGCGCCGGTGGTCGACGACGAGGCGCACACCCATCGCATCCGCACGTCGCAGGGCGTGACCATCGAGTTCGGGCAGACCGTCCCCGGCCGCAGCTGACGAGGAGAGATTCCATGCCCAACGAGCCCGAAGGATACGAGCGAAGCGACGTCGGCCCGCGCAAGGTCAGCGGCGGCACCCAGGCCACCGACACCACGACGCCGCAGCGGCTGCGCATCCACGTCCCCACCGCCAACGCCGAGCTGGTCCTCGGCCTCAATGACGACGGGCACCTCGGGATCCGCGCGATCACCAGCGGCGAGGTGACGCGCCGCGCCGAGCTCCTGGGCGGCACCATCCTGGACGACGACGGCGTCATCGCGCGCAGCCAGTTCTCCCTGGGTCTCACGCCGCGCGGCTTCGTCGGGGCGCTGACCACCGTCGACCACGGCAACGTGTACATCGGCGCGAACGGCGCCGTGTACCTCGGCACCGAGTACCACCACGCGCAGCGCGTCCAGGCCATCGTCGAGGGCGGCATCACCCTGATCCGCACCGGACTCGCCTACTGGAGCGCGCGCTACCAGGGCGGCGGCATCTCGAAGCTGCAGGCCGCGCTGGGCGCCATCAAGGTCACGCTGACCACCGTGAACGCCGTCGCGTCGCCGCTCGCCGGCGGCATCTACGGCGGCGCGATGAACTTCGACTACCTGAAGACCGGCCACGTGAGCGTGTTCGGCGCGCGGACGGTGGGGCTGCACAGCCTGGAGACCGTCTCCAGCGGCGCCGCGCTGCTCAACAGCCACAGCGGCGGTCTCGCCGCGTCGCTGAACAGCGTCGTCTCCGCCTCGGTGAACTCGGGCCTGCTCGCCAGCGTCAACGCCGGCTTCTCGGCGTCGCTCAACGCGCAGACCGCGAGCGTGGTCGGGCAGATGGACGCCGGGGTCGCCTCGCGCGTGGGTGTCGCGCGCCTGGAGGGCCTGTCGGTGCGCATCGGCACGCGCAAGCAGGCGGGTCTCGTCGCGACGTACCTCTCGGGGCTCCAGGATCCGACGCGCGACGTGTGGGTGCGCGCCGACGACTACGCGGAGATGGGGGTCACCTCGATCCTCGAGCCGTTCGAGACCCCGCTGGACTGGGTCAAGGACGGCCACCTCATCGGTCAGCTGCGGCATCCGACCGGCCTCCAGGTGATGACGCGGATCGCGCGCCTCAGCACGTCACGATCCGCGCTGCGCGTGACGGACGAGTCCGTCACCTCCCTCTCGGGCAGGAGCGTGCTCCGCGTGGGTTCGAGCGGCATCGAGCTCGGCCGCGCCGCGGCGCCCGTCGCGATGACGACGGGCGCCGCGCTGAGCGCCGCACGCCTCGGCTACAACACGGCGTGGGGGCTGGCGGACGGCCTGATCAAGCAGGCCAAGGGCGCCGTCGGCGCGTCGGCCGTCGCGACGGCGACCGGGGTCGTGGGCACGATCGCGGCGTTCGCGGCCACCGCTGCGCCGGTCGTCGCGCTGGCCGGCGTCGGCGCAGCGGCTGGCGCCGGCGCCGGGGGCTTCGCGGGCGGCAAGGAAGGCGAGGGCGGCTCCGAGAACGGCGCGAAGATCGGCGCCATCGCCGGCGGCGTGATCGGTGGTCTCGGCGCCTTTGCCGCCATGACGATGATCGCGCTCAAGGCGGCGGGGCAGGCGCAGAGGGCCGCCAAGACGGCCGCGTTCAAGGCCTACACCGCCGCCGTCACCTCGGCGCTCACCGCCGAGGCGCTCGCCGCCACCATCATCCCTCCCGGCGGCAAGGTGACCATCGACGACAGCGGCGTGACCATCACCGCCGGCGCGCCCGTCGGCGGCAGCAGTATCAAGATCACCGCCACCGGCATCGAGATCACCGGCCTCTCGATCACGGTCAACGACATGAAGCTGGGGCCGCCGATGATCCCCAAGCCCCAGAAGCCGCCGCGCCCGAGCCCGGAGATGATCGCGGCGATGAAGGCGCCGACGGTGTCCGCCGAGATGAGCGTCCCGCCGGGCGTGGTCTGAGACGCCGGTGCCGGTCCAGATCCTCAACGAGACGCCGCTCGCGCTCGGCTTCGTCGCCGGTCGCGTGAAGCGCACCGGCGTCCACCTCACCGCGATCGTGAAGGGCACCTTCGCGCTGCGCCACGGGGCCGTCGCCGAGGCCGGCGAGCCCCCGCTCCTCTCCGGCGATCTGCGCTGGGATGACGAGCCCGCCGCCAGCCTGCGCTACGCGTCGGATTTCGCCCCCTGGAAGCCGCGCGCCGACGTCCTCGTCACCGGGACCTGCCACCAGGCTGCCTCCTTGGCAGGTGGGCCGCCCCAGGGCACGGCGAGGGTCGGCGTGCGCGTGGGGTCGGTGAAGAAGGCGCTGCTCGTCCACGGCGATCGCCACTTCGTGGAGCAGAAGCTCGGGGGTCAGACGATCAGCGACCCCAAGGCCTTCCGCTCGCTGCCCCTGCGCTTCGAGGTCGCGTACGGGGGAGCCGGGTTCCTCGAGAACCCGCTGGGAAAGGGCTGGGCGCCGGAGACCGCGTCCCGCAGCCGGTCGCTGCCGAACGTCGAGCTGAGCGGCCGGCCGATCCGGGGCGCGGGGGACCGCCCGCCGCCGGCCGCGATGGGGCCGATCGATCCGCAGTGGATGCCGCGCACCGCGAAGCTCGGGACCTACGGCGCGACGTGGCTCGCCGAGCGGTGGCCCGACTTCCCGGAGGACTTCGATTGGGGGTACTTCAACGTCGCGCCCGACGACCAGCAGGCGCCCTACCTCCGCGGCGACGAGCCCATCCAGATCGAGGGGATGCACCCGGACCTCGCGCGGTTCGAGTCGCACCTGCCCGGGCTCCGGCCACGCTGCTTCCTCCGCAAGCTCCAGAAGGATGACGCGCCCCCGGAGGAGGTCGAGCTCCACCTCGACACCGTCGCCATCGACATGGACGCCGAGACCGTCACCGTCGTCTGGCGCGGACTCTCCCCGGTGTGGTCGCGCGAGTACGCCGAGGTGGAAAAGGCGCTGCTCGTGACCGAGGCGCTCGTCGACGCGCCGCTCCCGGTTGCGCACTACCACGCGCCGGCGATGTGGCAGGAGCAGGCGCACCCGACGCAGGAGCAGCTGATCGCCGACGCCGAGGCGGAGTCCGCGGCCCACATGGCGGCGCAGCAGCCGCCGCCGCCGAAGGTCGACGAGGAGGACGCGATCGAGCGCGCCGCCTGCGACGACATGCGCGCCGATCTGGCCAAGGCCGAGGCGCCGCGCGAGCTGCAGGAGCGAGTGGTCGGCGTCACCAGCAGCGCGGTCTTCGCCGCGATCCTCCTCGATGCCATGCCCAAGCCGGAGGCGCCGGCGGAAGCCGCGGAGGCGCCCGCCCCCGCGGGGGAGCGGACCCCGAAGCAGCAGCGCGAGGACGAGGCGAAGCGCGAGAAGGAGCAGCTCGACGCCATGCGCGCCGAGCTGAAGGAGGCAGGGGCCGACCCGGCGCTGCTCGCCGCGGTCGCCCCGGTGACCACCGTCGCGCGCTTCCTCGAGCTGGTCGTCGGCGCGCTGCCTCGCGGCGACTCGCCGGCGGAGAAGAAGCAGCACGAGGATCTCGTCGCGACCATCCGCGCGGTCGGCGCGTCGACGGAGGCGGCCGCCCTCGCCGAGGAGGCCGACGAGCAGCGCGCGCGCGGCGCGCGCCTGACGCGCGACGAGGTGGTGGCGGTGC
>JBKJLX010000164.1:0-12513 GCA_046596645.1 Polyangiaceae bacterium | reverse complement strand
CCGGACGACGGGACGGGCCTAGGCCCGGACCCGCGCCCTGGAGCGAGGCCATGCACAGGAAGAGATCAGGGCGCCGGAGCGGCGGGCGCGTCGCCGCCCTTCGCGTCGGCGGGCGCGTCGCCGCCGGGGGCATCCACCGCGGGGGCCGCCGGCATCGACGCGTCGGCAGCCGGGGTCTCCGGGGTCTCGGGGGTGCTGGGGGTGCCACCGCAGGCGACGGCGAAGAGGCTGAGCGAGGCGAGGGCGAGGATGATCTTCATGGTGTCGGTTCCTTGGTTGGGGGGGCGGACCCGGCTCGAAAGAGCCTGCCCGCTTCGAGCGCACCGCCGCCGCGCGTGCTTGCCGGAGGCGAGCTCACGCGGGGAATGCGCCAAAATCGTGAAGACGGACCACCCTCGGCCGATGGAGATGGTCAGCACCTCCAGCAGGAGGGAAGGGTCCGCCGCCGGGAGCCCAGGGGCCCCGGCTCCTCTTCGACGCCCCGGGGCCGCAAAGCGGCTCACGCTCGCGACGCACTGCTCCAATCTCGCTTTTCCCCGTGATCCCGCCGGGGCAGGGCGCGCCGGCCATGGTGGCGACTCCCCGCTCTCGACCTGAGCTTTTCATGGCGCCGCGTGCGTCCTGGTAGAGAGAGGCATGAGCACCCGGGCCCGCCTTCGCGTCATCGACGGCGCTCGCGCACTTCGCGCGGGTGGCGACGTCGCGCGCTCCACCTCGCCGGAACCGCCCGTCGTCCGCATCGGCAGCTCGCCCGATCTCTCGAGGGAGGCCGAGCTCTCGAGGGAGAGTGGCGCGCCGTCGCTTCCCGAGCCTGCCCCCTTCGGCCCCCGCGCGTCGACCGCCGCCTCCTTCTCCGCGCTGGATGATGCGCAGCTCGTCCTGCTCGGCGCCCGGGGCGAGCAGCGCGCCCTCGAGGTCCTCTACCGTCGTCACTCCGCCTTCGCCATCCACCTCGCCGCCCGGATCGAGGGCTCCTCCCGCGACGTGGAAGACGTGGCGCACGACGCGTTCCTCAAGGCCTTCACCCACCTGGAGGACCTGGCCGACCCGCGCGCCTTCCGGTCCTGGCTGGGGTCGATCGTCGTCCACGCTGTTCGCTCGCGCATGCGCCGCACCCGGTTGATGAACGTGCTCGGCATCACCAACCTCTTCGGCCGCGCGGCGGAGCCGGTGGATCTCGACTCGATCGCGAGCTCCGACGCGTCGCCTTTGGTCCGCGCGCAGCTCGCTCAGATCTACGCCCTCCTCCGCACCCTGCCGACGGACGATCGCATCGCGTGGACGCTGCGCGCCATCGAGGGTCACGACCTGGAGACGGTGGCGCGCCTCGCCCGCTGCTCCCTGGCGACGGCGAAGCGGCGCATCTCCCGCGCCCAGAAGACGCTCGACGAGCTGTTCGTCGCACCTCAGGGTGACCAGGCCACGGCCGAGGCCCCCCGCACCCCTTCCGAAGACGACGAAGCCGCTCGAGACGACGCCGCGCCGCCGCCGCACGAAGCACCCACCCGGAACCGACGATGAGCCTGCCCCAGTTCAAGCGCGAGGACCTGCGCGACCACGCCGACGCGGCGCGGGTCGAGCGCATCTGGTCTCGCATCGAAGCCGACCTCCCCGCCGCCGCGTCCGCGTCTCCCGCGGCCTCGCCGCGCCGGCTCCGGACGACGCTGCTGCTCGCCGCCTCGCTGGCGGCGTTCGGTGGCGGCGTCCTCGTCGGGCGCAGTGCGCCCTCCTCCCCCTCCGGCGCGGTCCTCGTGGCGACGCCTACCCGCGAGAGCGTGGACTCTGTGCTCGCCGCAGGCTCGCACGCGCGCACCTTTTCTCTCCCCGGCGGCGGCGCGGTGACGCTGCGCCCCGGGGGCACGATGGAGATCGGCGAGGTCGACGGCGGCGTCGTCTCGCTACGTCTGGTCCAGGGCGAGGCGACGCTGGAGACGGCGGGCGGCGGCACGGTCGCCGTGCACGCGGGCGAGGCGCGCGTCTCCACCGTCGGTGCGAGCACGCTCTCCATCCGCCGTGACGAGCGCGCGATCGACGTCTCGGTCTCCGATGGCCTGGTCGAGGTCGAGGCGCCCGACGGTCGCCGCACGCTGCGCACCGGCGAGCGCGCGACGGCGTCGACCGTCGTCACCATCGCGGTCGTCGAGGCACCTTCGGTCCGCCACGACGTGCAGATGCGATCGCCCAGCGATCCCCCCGCCCTGGTGGCGGGGGACGGCGCACCCCCGCCAGACGCGGCGCCGCTCGAGGCGGCCCCTCCAGCGACGCCGAGCTGGTTCGCGCTGTACGAGAGCGACAAGATCGACGAGGCGATCGCGCAGCTCCCCTCCGGCGAGCTGGCGTCGGCGATCGAGCGCGGTCGCACCCCGAGCGAGCTGATGGCGCTCGAGCACCTCGCCCGTATCAAGGGCCAGAAGGTCCTCTCCATGCGCGCGTTGATGCGCGTCGCCGTCGAGTTCCCCGACAATCCGCTGGCCAAGGCCGCCGCGGTCACGCTCGGCAACATGCACCGGCTCGCCGGCAACCACGCGCTCGCCGCGCAGTTCGACGAGCTCGCGAAGAACTCCCAGTTCGCGGAGGACATCGCGTGCCGCCGGATCGACTCGCTCGCCGCCTCCGATCCTGCCGCGGAGGGCGCCGCGCGCGACTACCTCGCCAAGTTCCCCGAGGGGCGTTGCCGCAGCACGGCAGAGGATCTGCTGAGCGACGCCGAGGACGCTGCGAGCAAGGCTCGCGACGCGGCGGAGGACGGCGCGAAGAAGGAAGAGGTGGCGAAGGACGAGCCGAAGGACCCGCCCGCCAGCCCTGCCTCCGCTGCGCCGGCGCCGCCTTCGGCGCCCGCGGCCCCTGCTCCGACGCCCCCCGCTCGCTGACCGCTCTTCTCAGCAAAAGTTCTCGGCTCCGGCCCCGCTCGGATAGAACTTCGGCCGTGCGCCGCCCGACCGCGCTCGCCTTGGCGCTCGCCACCACGGCGACGCTCGTGGCAACGGTCGCTGGCGCCGGTGGCCCCCGCGGCGACGGGACCGATCACGGGAGTGGCAACGGCAACGCGGCGGCCGCGCCGGTCGAGGTGCCGCGGCCCGAGCATCTGCGCCTGGCGCTGTCGCCGGCGGCCAGCGCGTTCATGACCGAGGTGCGCGTCCGTTCGCTCCTGCGAGTGGAGCTGGAGGGCGTGCTCCCGCTCGCCGAGCTGCCCACGGGCGCCATCGACGAGAACGCGGTGCGGGCGTGGGTGGACCTGCCCGACGACACCTCGGTCCTGATCCAGGCCCAGGCGCCCGGCCGCGTGATGACGCGCAGGCGCCTCGACGTGACCGGGCTCGGCTGGGACGTCGCGGCTCGCTTCACCGCGCTCGCCACCGCCGAGGTGGTGCGCGCGCAGCTGGCGCCGGTGCGCGTCCGCAGGCCGCGACCGTACGTGCCGACCCGCGCCGACATCGACGGGGCCGATCGCGATCGCGCGCGCTGGGTGATCGCGGGCGGCGGCGTCGCGCGGGCGGGTGATGGACCGGCGCTCCTCGGCGCCGAGCTCGAGCTCGGTCACGCCACGCGCGCGATCGACGCGCGCCTCGGTGGCCGTGTCCTCGCTGGTGGCGGCGAAGTGCACACCCAGGCCCTGGAGGCCGGGCTCTCCGCGGAGCATCGCCTCCACATCAAGCCGTGGCTGCGCGTCGATCTCGGCGCTGCGTTCGCAGTGGGCTCGGCGGGCATGGTCGACGCGACCCGCGTCCTCGGCCCCGCCTCCGATGCGGCGGGCTATGGGCGGTTCGCCTCGCGCGTCGGCGCCGCGGTGCGCCTGGTGCCACAGACATGGCTGGGGGTGCGACTCGAACCCGGCGTGGTCGTCGGGGGTCCCACGATCGCGCGGCGGCAGCCGATGGACGGCGCGAGCTTCGGCGGCGTCCTCGCGATCAGCCGAGACCTGCCGGTGGGGGAGCTGGTGCTGCCCACCGGCACGCCGGCGTCGTCGCGCTGATCGCGCGGGCCATCGAGCTCAGCGCTCGACGGTGACGCCCTTCCAGAACGCGACGTGTCCCTCGACGTTCTTCGCGGCGTCCTGGGTGCTCGGGTAGTACCAGGCGGCGTCGGCGTTCACCGCGTCGCCCACCACCACGTCGTAGTAGCTGGCGGTGCCCTTCCAACCGCACACGGTGTGCGTCGCGCTGTTGCGCAGGTGCTCGCGGCGCACGGCGGACGCGGGGAAGTACACGTTGCCCTCGACGATCTCGAAGGTGTCGCTCTCCGCGAGGGTCGCGCCGTTCCAGGTTGCTCGTGCCATCTGAACCTCCTCTGTCGTCGTCGACGGATGCGGGCGGAGCGTGGATCACGGAGTCGGTCCTGTCGACGTGTGAGGGCCGATCTCAGCGCGGACGGCGGATGGCGCCGTGTCCGCTAGGATGCGGGCCGTGACCGACGCCCATGCAAACCCCAGCCGCGAGACGCCGCTGACCGACGACGACGTGCGCGCGCCGTCCCACGCCGAGCGCGCGAGGACGCTCGCCTCGCTGGAGGCGACCGGGGCGCTCGCCACGCTGGACCCGGGCGGCTTTCCCCACGCGTCGTACGTGACCTTCGCGCTCGACGGCGGCGATCCGGTGTTCCTCATCAGCAAGCTGGCCACCCACACCCAGCACCTGCTGACCGATCCGCGCGCGTCGCTGCTGGTGCACGAGAGCGGCGCCGAGGACCCGCTGGCGAATGGGCGGGCAACGCTCATCGGCCGCTGCGAGCGCGTGCAGGATGCGACCGCGGCAAGGGCCGCGTTCCTCGCCCGCCACCCGCGCGCCGCGTATTACGCCGACTTCGGTGACTTCGGCTTCTACCGGCTGGTCGTGGCGCGCGTGCGCTACATCGGCGGGTACGGGCGCATGAGCTGGGTCGAGGGCGCCGACTGGCACGCCGCCGCGCCGGACCCGCTGGCGACCGAGGCCGCGGGCATCCTGCGGCACATGAACGAGGACCACGCCGACGCGCTGCGGCTCTGCGCGCGCACGTTCACGCGGGCCAGCGAGGCGGAGGACGTGGTCATGACCGGCGTCGATCGCCACGGCTTCGAGATGTCGGTCGCGACGCCGGCGGGGCGGCGGCCGGCGCGCATCGCGTTCGCGTCGGACGTCACGACGACGACCGCGGCGCGGCAGGCCCTGGTCGCGATGGTGAAGGACGCACGAGCACAGGGTGGCGGCGCGGACGCGGCGGCGGGCGCGGCGGGCAAGTCGTGAGGCGCCGGCCTGCAGGCAGGCGCGGCGCGGCGGCGGCGGCGGCGCCGGACGCGGCGAGCGGGGTCCGTGCGCCGGATGGGTCCGCGGCGAGCGGGGCGAGCGGAGGGCTCGTCGCGACGACGCCCGGTGATCGCGAGATCCGCACGGAGCGCGTGTTCGAGGCGCCACGCGACCGCGTCTGGCGGGCGTTCACGGTGGGCGAGCAGGTCGCGCGATGGTGGGGGCGCGGCAACCGGCTCGTCCTCGAGCAGCACGAGCCGGTCGCCGGGGGGCGATGGCGCTTCGTCGAACACGCGGACAATGATGTTCACGGGTTCGAGGGGCGGTACCGCGAGGTGATGGCGCCCGAGCGGATCGTGCAGACGTTCTCGTGGGACGGCGCGCCGGGGCACGTCAGCGTGGTCACCGTCACGATGGACGAGCTCGAGGGCGGACGCACGCGCGTGGTGTCGACCTCGCTGTTCCATACCGAGGAAGAGCGGGACGGGATGCTCGCGGGCGGAATGACCAGGGGGCTCGAGCTCAGCTATGCGGCGCTGGAGCGCGTGCTCGCGGAGGGGTAGCGCCGGCGCCGGGAATGTGTGCCGATCGCGGAGCGACATTTTCGATCGGCCGATCGATCGGAAGTGGGTGGGTGCGCTGTCACCCATGGCCTCGGCCCGTCGTGCGCGCTCGCCTGCGCAGGCCCGGCGCCGTGGCCGCCCCACGACCTCGCTGCACGGGCGCCGAGCTCCGCGGCGACAGCCCCATCGCCGTCCACGTCGTCAAGCGCACGCTGAACATCGGCGACGCGCGCTCGCACGAGAACGCGAACAGTCGTGAGCATGTGCGCGCCGGCAGCGTCGAGATCGTCGCGACCGTGCCGGCGGGGCGCGGTCAGGATGTGCTCGATGAGTGAAGCGCCCGGACCCGACGAGCTCGCGCGTCAGCTCGGCTGCGCGGTGCCCGACGCCCTCGTGACCATCGTCCGCATCGCACACGAGCTCGCCAGCGATGGGACGATCGCGCGCCTGCGAGCCTACCGGCACCCTGCGCCGCTCGCGCTCGCGGGCGACGCAGCGCGCTACGCGACCACCCCGCCCGAGCTGTTCCCGATCGCTGCCACCGGCGCCGACGGCGAGCACTGGGGCTACCTCGTGCACGCGCCCGAGCTGCCGTACGACGATTATCCGGTCGCGACCTACTGCCCGATGGACGGGGACGGCGTGCTGCCGCTCGGGCTCGACACCCGCGACGCTTGGTCGCGCTTCCTCGCGGACGTCGAGGCCGACGTCCCAGCGGCGCTCGCGCGGCGGATCACCTGCGCGCTGCGCCTCGATGTGCCGACGAGCGTCCTGCCGGAGCGGATCGTTCCGTCGTGCCCCGCGGGCTGGCGCTACGTGGCCACCGCCGACGGGAGCGGGGTCCTCGCACCGTCGAGCGCGTTCGATGACGAAGTCCTTGCGCGTGAGGGCGACGCGCTGGATGACGTCGCTGCGGCGGCCGAGCGCGCGCTGTTGCGCGGCAGACCGGCGACCGCGCTGCTGCGGATCAAGGAAGCCTGCTGGCGGAGCCCTGAATCCGAGGCCCTGCGCATCCGGCTGTGCAAGACTTGGATCGCCGCGTACGAGGCGCTGGGGCGACCTCAGCTCGCCGACGTGATTCGCCGAGCGCGTTGAGCGTCTATCGCGGCAGGCTTCTTCGGCGTGTGGCGGAGCTCGCCGCTCGCCGTCTCCTCGAGCCGCTCTCTTGCACGGATCGGCGGCCAGCAGACGCAGCGGCAGGCGATGATCTTGTCGTTATCCGCCTCTCGTCGGCACGCACGACCGATGGGCCGGCGAGCATGCGGAGCCCGAGCACCGACGGGAGGAGCACGAGGGGTGACCGCGAGGCGGATACGGTCTGACGATCGCCCTTCGCGCCCACGCCCCGACGCGCCATGCTCTGCCCGATGCAGGACGACTCCACCGAGGGCACGAGCGACGCGCGGACCTGGAGCGACGAGGGGTGGACCGCGAACGTCCACAAGAACGAGGACGACGACGGCTGGGCCGTCTCCATGACCCGCGATGGCGATGCCGAGCCCGTGCTCGTCAGCCCGTGGACGATGGGGCGCGACAAGAAGAACCCCAAGCCGCTCAACACCTCCGACTTCAAGACGCTCCTCAAGGCCGCGCGCGACGTGCTGACCCGCCACGAGGCGCACGCGCGAGCGCAGCGACACCGGAGCTGCGACATCGTCGACCCGTCGCACGGCAAGGTGCGCGTCGATCTCGACGTGGCGGCGGACGAGGACGATCCGCACGCGATCATCTCGGCCTGGGACGCGAGCGGCGTCGAGATCGCCAGCCAGCGCGTCTCGGCGGGCTACAAGCTGAGCGCCGCCAAGGCGAGCCAGTGGGTTGCGGGGGGCTGCGGCGAGGTCTGATGCAGCGACGCCGCGCGCTCTTTCTGCGCTGAGCCTCGCCGTCGCCCCGCTCACCAGCCGTGCGCGCGCGCCAGCACTGCAGTCAGCGCGCGCATGTCGTCGTCGTCACCGAGGCGGTCGAGCGCGCCGCGCACCTTCTCGATCGTCGGCTCGACGAAGCGCAGGAAGTCCGGGTTGCCCTTCTTGCGATCGATGAAGACGAAGCGGCCGGCGTCCTTCAGCTTGCGCTGCACCGTCACCAGATCGAACTCGCGCCCGAGGGTTGCGCGCTCCTCCGGAGACAGGCTGCGCGCGGCGGCGTAGTCGTCGAGGCGGGCCTCGATGAAGGCGCGATCGAAGGTCTGGTAGCTGTCGCCGAGCAGCGCCACCAGGTCGTACACGCGCGGCCCGAGCAGCGCGTCCTGGAAGTCGATCCACACCAGGTCGGGGTCGGTTCTGCCGTTGCGCTTCACCATCAGGTTTCGGCTCTGGTAGTCGCGGTGGACGAACGTGCGCGGCATCGCCGACACCCGCCGCGCGAGTCGCCCGGCGATCGCGTCCCACTGCGCGCGGTCTGCGGGGTCGAGCGTCGTCCCGCGCGCCTCCAGGGCCCACTCGCGGTAGTGATCGATCTCCCAGCGCAGCAGCTCCTCGTCGAAGGCGCGCGTCGCCACCACCGACTCCTCGGGCAGCGTGTCGAGCGCCAACTGGGCCACGGCGAGGTCGCGGACCGCGCGGCGGTAGATCGACTCCCTGGCCTCGGGCTCGCGGGTGAGGAAGACGGCGAGCGTCTCGTCGCCCAGGTCCTCGAGCACGATGAAGCCCTGATCGCAGTGCTCGCCGACGATCGCCGGGACCTGGACCCCGCGCGACGCGAGGAGATCTCGCACCTCGAGGAAGGGCCAGCGATCTCGGACCGCGCCGCTCGTCACCTCGTCCGGCCGGTTCTCGGGGACGAACATGAGGACCACACTGCGGCGCCCCTCGCCGGTCGCCCCCTGCGCGCGCTCCGCCCGCAGGTAGACGCGGGTCGAGGCCCCGCCGGGCATCCTCTCCATCCGCGCCGGGTCGGCACCCAGGGCGCGGGCCGCGAGGCCGCGAGCGACCTCCTCATCCAGTTGGCGCATCGCGGCGCCGATCTCCCATCGGCGCCGCGAGCGGTCAACCGCCACACGGGGGCTCCGCCCCCGTGGACCCAGAGAACAGACGAGCGAGCGTCAGGGGAGCCGTCGCGAGGCCTGATCGATCACGCCTCGATGGCGCCGACCGTCTCGTTCGCGTAGCCGCTGTCGGCGCCGACCTCGATGAGCGTCGGGTCGACCGCCTTCATCGCGGTGAGGAGCACCTTCGACATGCTCTCGGCGCTGCCCGAGCGGTAGTGCGTGCCCACGCCCAGCGCGCCGCCGCCGCGGCCGCACACCAGGATCGGGTGGTCGAAGCTCCCGTGGGAGAAGCCCTCGGCGACGTCGCTGCCGACCAGGACCACCGAGTTGTCGAGCATGGTGGAGTCGCCCTCCACGCAGTCGCGCATGCGCTCGAGGAGCGCCGCCAGCATCTGCATCTCGAAGACCACCGTCTGGTGCACCAGCTCCTGGCCGTTGGCCTCGTGGGACAGGCCGTGCTGCTCGCTGTTGATGCCGAGCATCCAGTAGATGGCCTGGGAGACGCCGCCGCTCCACAGGAAGCTGCTGGTGCGCGTGATGTCGCACTTGAACGCGTAGACCAGGAGATCGGCCATCGCTGCGTTGACGCTCTCCAGCGGCTCCTGGCCGTCGGTGTCGGTGTTGGTCTCGCCCGGCAGCTCCGGCGTGGTGCAGGCCGGCGGCAGGGCCGCGATCTCCGACTCCAGCTGGTCGATGCCCTCGAGGTGCTCGTCGAGCCGGATCTTGTCGCTGGCGCTCACCTTCGCCGAGAGCCGCGCGATGTCGCCGCGCACCACGTCGAGCGCGCGCTGGCGGATGCCGGTGCTCGGATCGTCGGTGGGGACGAAGTTGCCGAACAGGCGGTTCCACACGTTCTGCGGGTTCACCTCGGGGAGGAGGGGCTGGTCCGAGCCGGCGAAGGAGATCGCCCCCAGCGACGGACCCTCCCCGTGGATGTTGCGCTTGGAGACGCCGACCTCGAGGGAAGGGATGAGCGTCTGGCCGCCGATGCGGTTGGCGAGAACTTGATCGATCGACGGCCCGCCGAACTTCGACGCGTAGGGAGCGCCGCCCTCCGGCGCCAGCTCGATGAACGGGATGGCCGAGCAGAAGCCGGCCTGGCCGTCGTGGTGGCCGCGGCGCCCGGCGGTCTTGTTGTCGAAGCCACTGAGCACCGAGACGTACGGCTTCACCGACTCCAGGGGTGCGAGCGCCTCGGTCGTCTCCCAGCCGGTGCCCTGCGCCGCCGGCGTCCACCGCGGGAGGATGACGCCGTTGCCGAAGAACCAGTTGACGAAGCGCCGGGGCAGCGGCGTCCCGTCGGCGTAGGCGTTGCCGTTGGCGTTGAGCATCGCCTCCAGCATGGGGAGACCGACCGCCACCGAGGCGCCGGCGGTCAAGCCGCGCAGCATGGCGCGGCGGTTCAGGCGGGGACGCTTGAGCGGGATCACTGTCCACCTCCCACGATGCGGAAGCCGTCGCTCGACGCCAGCTCGACCAGGAGCTCGGGGAGCGAGAGGTCCTCCTCCACGAACTTCCCGCTCACCTCGGCGATCACGATCTCCTCTCCCTCCTCCTCCACGTGCCCCAGGGCGGCGCGGAACAGGTTGCGCACCAGGCAGTCGCGCACCGCCGGCTGGGCCGCCAGCAGCTCGCCCGCCTCCCGTGCGCCGGTGAAAGGGCCGCCGGTGAACCCGTCGAGCCCGGGCAGCTCGTCGGGGATGCTGCTGTCGGCGTCGACCGGCTCGCCGTTCTCGGTGGTGCGGAACCGCCCGATGGCGTCGTAGGCCTCGAGGCCGAAGCCGATGCCGTCCAGCATCACGTGGCAGCCGGAGCACGAGGGGTCGGTCATGTGCTGCTCCAGCCGCTCGCGCAGCGTCTTCGCCGAGGAGGTGTCGGGCAGCTCGGTCTCCACCCCGGGCGGCGGGGAGAGGGGCGGGTAGCAGACGAACGACTCGAGGATCACCTTGCCGCGCCGGGTGGGCGAGGTGCGCTCGGCAAAGGCGTTGATCGCGAGGAAGCCCGCCTGGCCGAGGAGCCCGGCGCGGCCTTGCTCCTCGGGCAGGGTGACGCGCTGCCACTCCCCGGGGGCGAGATCGACGTCGACGCCGTAGAGCTCCGCGAGGGAGGCGTCGACGAACGTCTCCGGCGAGGAGAGCAGCTCCTCCAGGCCGCCACCCTCGTCGAAGATGGCCTCCACGAAGCGGCGCGTCTCCTCGCGCATCGAGGCCTCGAGCTCGTCGCCGTAGCCGGGGAAGAGCCCGAGGTCCTTGGTGGTGGACTCGAACTCGGAGTAGCGCATGACCTCCTCGATCACCGCGGAGAGGCCGGCCTTGGCGCCCGGCTCGGCCACCAGCTGCTCGGCCCACGCGCGGACGCCGGCGGCGTCGTCGAGCTCGCCGGCCTCCGCCGCGTCGAGCAGGGCGTCGGTCGGCGTGGTGTCGGCGAGGAAGAAGGAGAGTCGGGTCGCGACCTCGGTGCCGGTGAGGCTGCGCAGATCGTCCTCGCCCTCGATCGCGTCGCCGATCTCGACGACGTAGAGGAAGTGCGGCGACTGCAGCGTGGTGGCGACGACGTACTCGACGCCGGCGAAGAAGTCGCCGTACTCGTCGGCGGCCGCCATTCCGAGCCCGACGTAGGCATCCACCTCGGTGGAGGTCAGCGTGCGACGGAAGGCGCGACGCCCGTGGGTCTCCACCACGGTGCGCATGCACGCCTCGTCCTCGGCGCCGGTGGGGGTGCAGGGCGCGACGCGAGCGAGGATGGCGGAGTCGCCCATGGCTTCCGCCGCCACCGCGCGGGCCGACTCCTCGAAGGCGCGGACCTGCGCATCGGTGAGGGCGTAGGTCGAGGCGGCGATGCTGTCGAAGCCGTTCAGCTTGGTGCCCACCGACGGCGGCGTGGCCACGGCGGCCGCCGCCGGCCCCAGCACGTCGCGCACCGCGTTCACGTAGTGGCGGCTGAGGATGCGACGCAGCACCGGCTCCGGCGGCGCGAGCCCGGGCGAGGGGCCGGGCCCATCGTCGCCGTCGCCGTCCTCATCGCCGTCGTCGCCACCGGCGACCGCGCCGGCCGGGACGAGATCGTCGATCTCGGACTGCTCGTCGGCGTCGCCGAGGATGCCGGTGCACCCGGCAGCCACGAACGCGATCGCGGCGGCCGCGACCAGCGCTGCGGTGGGCGCGTGGCGCGCGATGCGCGACACCCGCGTGGATCCGGGTCCTTCCGTCACGAACACCTCCCTGACGGCGTCGATCGTGCGGGAGGAACGAGGTCGATGGAAGCGCCGAAATTGCGCGAGCTCGGGCGCTGGCGCCCACCTTTTCCAGTGACGGTACGAGCCGTCCGCCCGGGCTGTTCGCGGCGAGATGAACGCCGAGAGAACTACGGCGCGATGGTCAGCCGCTCGGTGGTCGCCGCCTCGACCTCGGCGTCGACGAACAGCAGCGGTCGGTAGCGGCCCTCGACCCAGTCTTCCTGCAGGTCGCTCCAGTGCGCACTCGCCGGATCGCCGGAGAGCCCGCGCGGCATGTTGATCTCGGCGCGCGGCACGCCGTCCTCCCCGATGGTGGCGACCATGCGGTAGATGGCTCCGCTGCGCGACTCGAGGCGACCGGTCTCACCGTGGCCCTCGCCGAGGAAGCGCGCCGAGGAGACGTTCACCGTGCCGTCGCCGCCGTCGGTGGGGACCCACCCGCCCGCGAGGGACGGGCCCGCGATGCTATCGAAGAGCGTCCCGTGCACCTCGCCCCATGTCGGCGTGTCC